>NZ_JACADQ010000099.1 GCF_016106015.1 Neoroseomonas rubea | reverse complement strand
GCCGCTCGGCGCCGATGGGCCCGGCCGCCGCCGCGCCGTGGCGCTCGCCGAGGCGCCGGACGGTGCGCCCCTGCTGCGGGAGGAAGTCTTCGGCCCCATCCTGCCCGTGGTGGAAGCGCCCGACCTGGCCGCCGCGCTGGCCTGGGTCGCCGCGCGCCCGGCCCCGCTGGCCATCTACCTCTTTGGCGCGACGCAAGCCGAGGAAGCGGCGGTCGCCGCCGGCACGCGGTCGGGTGCGATCGTGACGGGGCGCTGCGTGGAGCATGTGGCCTTCCCCGACCTCGCCTTCGGCGGCATCGGCGCCTCCGGCATCGGGCGGACGCATGGGGAGGAGGGCTTCCGGACTTTCTCGAATTTGAGATCGCGTGTGCGCCACGGACGCTTTTCTCTCGCACGAATCTTTGATCGACCACATGCAGCGGTTGCAGAACGTGTGCTAAGGATGCTGGTGCGCTGAATTGTCCCGGTCCATCCTCCCCACATGGTTGTGCTGCCGCAGTCGCTCCCTGCCATCGAGACCGAGAGGCTGCGCCTGCGCTGCGCCGAGGAACGTGACGCGCCGGCCATTGCCGACCTGATGAACGAGGCGATCAGCCGGCGCCTCGCCTCCTGGCCCTATCCCTACACCGTGCCGATGGCCGCCGATCGCATCACGGGCGTGCGCGTGGCGGCGGCGCAGCGGCGCTCGCTGCCGTTCGTGATCGAGCGTCGCGCGGACGGCGCGGTGATGGGCTGGATCAGCATCTCCCGCGCGCCGGGGGAGGACAGCGTGGCGCTGCTCACCTACTGGCTCGGCGATGCCTTCCAGGGCCATGGCTACATGAGCGAGGCGGCGCCGGCCGCCGTGCGGCACGCCTTCGCGCTGATGGATGTCGCGACGCTGCGCGCCGCGGTGCAGGGGGACAACGGCGCCTCGCTCGGCATCGTGCGGCTGCTGGGGATGTCCTCGATGGGCGAGGGACGCATCTGGTGCCCCGCGCGCGGGCGGGAGGAAGCCTGCCTGTGGTTCGAACTGCACCGCCCGGCGGAGATGGCGAAGGCGACGGCCAGCGCGGCGTGCGTTCAGCCTTCCGGAACCTGACAGACGAAATCCTCGACCTTGCCGGCGGCGGATTTCGGCAGTTCCTCCATCGTCTCCACCGTCACCGCGAAGCCCTCCCCGAATTTGGCCCGTGCCCAGGCGATGACGGCATCGCGCTCCGCATCGCTCAGCGGCCGGGCGACGGCCAGCATGACGGTCAGCGCGTCGAGCGCCGTCTGCTCGATGCGGTACTGCCGCAGCGCCGGGGCGGCGCCGACCAGCCGCTCGATGTCGCCCGAGGAGAGCAGCGGCCAGCGCCGCCCGCCCTCCGCGAGCCGCAGCATGTTCTGCCGCCGCCCCATCACGCGGTTCAGCACCGGCAGCCCGCGCCCGCAGGGGCAGGGCGCGCCCATCTCCACCAGGTCGCCGATCTCGTAGCGGATCAGCGGCATGGCGAGGTTGTGCAGCGGCGTCACCACGACGCGCCCGACCTCCCCCGCCGCGCAGGGCGTGCCGTCCTCGCGCAGCACCTCGAGGCGCAGCCCTTCGGACTGCACGTGCATCCCCGCATGGTCGGGGCATTGCAGCGCGAGGTAGCCGGCCTCCCGCGTCGAATAGACATCGACCACGGGCACGCCGAAGGCGGCCTCGATCGCCATGCGCTGCGGCTCGGTCAGCGCCTCCGAGATCGCGACGATCTGCTTCAGGCGCGGCAGGGGCCGCCCGCCGACCTCCAGCGCCAGCCGCGCGAGGATGGAGGGATGGGAGAGCAGATAATCGGGGTCCCTCCGCCGCAGCCATTCCATTTGCTGCGCCGGCGGCGTGGTCACGTTGAGGCTGAACAGCGGCCCGGTGGCAAACAGCGAGGCCGAGGAGAACCCCCAGCCCGCCTGCGTGTCGCCCTCCGGATACGGCGCCTTGCCCGCGCCGCTTTCGCGGATCACGGCGAGGCTCCCGGCAAGATCGCGCCGGTGCCACAGATGGTCGCGCAGCGTGAAGGCGCTCCAGACCAGTTCCCACAACTGGCTGCGCACGCCACGGATCGGGCGGCCGGTGGACCCGGAGGTAAAGATCTCCCGGTATTCCCCATGCCCCTGGGGCAGGCGGTCGGCGAGCATCGCCTCGCTCGCATCGGCCGCCTGGATCTCGGCCCGCGTCAGGATGGGCAGCGCGGCCCAGGCGGCCTCGAAGGCCGTGGCGTCGTCCGGCGGGGGGAAGCCAGGCAGGCGGGCGCGCCAGAACGGCACCTCGGCCCGCGCATGGTCCAGCAGCGCGGCCAGTTGCCGGCGCTGGGCCGCCTCGATGCGCTCGGCCGGCCACCATTGCGTGCGGTCCAGTTGGAAGAGAAAGCCGAGCAGGGACGTTCCTGCCACGCCGGGCAATCCCGGCCAGGCGATGCCGGGGGTGGCGGAGGCGACCTCCAGCGGCGGCGCGGTGCGGTCCATGGCGAAGGTCTCCGGAGCCCCTTGCCATGACATCGCCACGGCTCCGTGGCAGTTTGTGGACGATTCTTCATACGGCCGGAATGGGCCGAGGGCCAGGAGGCAGGCGATGCGACCGGTGACGATCAGCGCGGTGCTGCTGGGCGTGGCGCATGTGGCGCTTCCCGCCGCCGCGGCGCCGCCCGCGATGCCGGCGACGCTGGCCATGGATGGCGGCCAGGGCGTGACGCTCGCCCGCGCCGGGGCGAGCCCCTTCCTTGCCGTGCCGGATGTCTCGAGCGGCGCGCTGCTGCCGGTCGGCGAAGGGGGCGAGGGCGGACGCGGCCGCTGGCGGCGCCATGGCGGCCCGGGCGTCTATGTGACGCCCTATTGGGGCCCGCCGCCGGGCTACTACTACGCCCCGCCGCCGCCGCGCTACCGACCGCCGCCGGTGTACTACGCCCCGCCGCCGCCCGTGTACTACGCGCCGCCACCGCCGGTGTATTACGCGCCGCCACCGCCGGTCTATTACGCGCCGGCGCCGGGGATCAGCCTGAACTTCCGGTTCTGAGCGGCGCGCATCGCGCGGGATGCCCGCCGGGGGACTCGAACCCCCATGACCTTGCGGCCTGCGGATTTTAAGTCCGCTGCGTCTGCCATTCCGCCAGGCGGGCGACCCGTGTGCGGCATCAAGCCGACGCGGCGCGCGCCGGCAAGGTGCCACGCGATGGTTCACCGCCCGCTCCATCCCTGCAACAGTGGGGTATGGAATCGGTCTCCGGCCTCGCCCTCGGCTTCGGCAACGCGCTTACCCTCACCAACCTCGCCTGGGCGCTGCTCGGCTGCTTCCTCGGCACCGCGGTCGGCGTGCTGCCGGGCATCGGGCCGGCGCTGACCATCGCGCTGCTGCTGCCCATCACCTTTACGGTCAGCGCGACCGGCGCCTTCATCCTGTTCTGCGGCGTCTTCTACGGCGCGATGTACGGCGGCAGCACGACGTCGATCCTGCTCAACACGCCGGGCGAGAGCGGGTCGATCATCACCGCGCTGGAAGGGGCGAAGATGGCGCGCAACGGCCGCGCGGGGCCGGCGCTCGCCACCGCCGCCATCGGCTCCTTCGTGGCCGGCACTGTGGGCACGCTCGGCATCGCCTTCCTCGGGCCCGTCATCGTGGAATGGGCGCTGGTGCTGGGGCCGGCGGAATACTTCGCCCTGATGGTGCTGTGCTTCGTCACCGTCTCGGCCGTGCTGGGGTCCTCGGCGCTGCGCGGGCTCACCTCCCTCGCGCTCGGCCTGCTGCTGGGCCTCGTCGGGATCGACCTGCAGACCGGCCAGCCGCGCCTGACCTTCGGCGTGCCGGAACTGCTGGACGGCGTGAACGTGGTGCTCGTCGCCGTCGCGCTCTTCGCGGTGGGGGAGGCGCTGCACATGGCCTGGCGCCATGCGGAAGGTAAGACAGAGGTGCTCGAGGTCGGCCGCCTGACCATGTCGCGGCAGGACGTGAAGCGGTCCTTCTGGCCCTGGATGCGCGGCGCGGGGCTGGGCTTTCCCTTCGGCGTGCTGCCCGCGGGCGGGACCGAGATGCCGACCATGCTGTCCTACTATGCCGAGCGGAAGCTCGCGAAGCCGGAGCACCGCCACGAATTCGGCACGACCGGTGCGATCGAGGGCGTGGCCGGGCCGGAAGCCGCGAACAACGCGGCCGCGGCCGGCATCCTCGTGCCCATGCTGACGCTCGGGATTCCCACCAGCGCGACGGCGGCGATCATGCTCTCCGCCTTCCAGTCCTACGGCATCAACCCGGGGCCCTTGCTGTTCACGCAGCAGGCGGAACTGGTCTGGACGCTGATCGCATCCCTGTTCATCGCCAACGTCATGCTGGTGGTGCTGAACCTGCCGCTGGTCGGGCTCTGGGTGCGCATCCTGAAGATCCCGGTGCCGCAGCTCTATGCCGGCATCCTGGTCTTCGCGACGATCGGCACCTACGGCATCTCGAACAGCGTCATCGACCTGGTCATCCTCTACGCGCTCGGCATCGTCGCGATGTTCATGCGGCGCTTCGACTTCCCCGTGGCCCCCGTTGTGATCGGCATGATCCTCGGGCCCATGGCGGAACAGGCGCTGCGGCAGGCGCTCACGATCAGCCAGGGCGACTGGACCGTCTTCGTCACGCGGCCGGGCAGCGCGATCATCCTCGGCGTCGCGCTGCTGGCGCTGGCCGGGCCGCGGCTGTGGGCGGCCTGGGCGAAGCGCGCGGCATGATGCCCTGCGCGGCGCCGCCTCGCGTCCCCTCCCATCGCAAGCGCGCCGCCGGCATGGCGCGCGGCGCCTGATGTCCTGCCCGGCGCGGGCACCCTGACCACCAGACGGAGCGAGACATGTTCTACGAACCGCGACGCGGCCACGGCCTGCCGCACGACCCCTTCAAGGCCATCATAGCGCCGCGGCCGATCGGCTGGATCTCCACGCTCGACACGCAGGGGCGGGCGAATCTCGCGCCCTATTCCTTCTTCAACGCGGTGCATTCGCGCCCGCCCATGCTGATGTTCACCAGCGAGACGATGAAGCATTCGGCGGCCAATGCCATCGCAAGCGGCGAATTCGTCTTCAACCTCGTCTCCCGCCCGCTGTTCGAGGCGATGAACATCTCCTCCGGCGCGCTGCCGGAAGGGGAGAGCGAGTTCGAGGCCGCGGGCCTCGATCCCGCGCCCTGCCGGGTCGTGAAGGCGCCGCGCGTCGCGGCATCGCCCGCCGCGCTGGAATGCCGCGTCACCGCCTCGATGCAGCTGGCCGATGCGTCCGGCGCGTCGCTCGAAGGCTGGATCATCATCGGGGAGGTCGTCGGCGTGCATATCGACGACGCCTTCCTGCGCGACGGCCGCTTCGACACGCTGGCCGCGGCCCCCGTCGCGCGCTGCGGCTATCGCGACTATTCGGCGGTGACCGAGATGTTCGAGGCGCTGCGCCCGACCGATGGCGGGTCCTACGCGCTGGGGCAGCGGGACCGATAGCGAAGGTGGCCCCTACCCCCGCACCGGTTTGACCGTCGCGAGGATGGCCGCGCCCAGTGCGAGGAAGACGAGCACCGTTGCCATCCCCGCGCGCTGGCTGTCGGTCGCCGTCGTTACAACCGCGAGCACAGCCGGGCCCAGGAAGCCCGTGATGCGGCCCGACAGGGCGAACAGGCCGAAATGCGCCGCGCATTCATCCTCCGGCGCCATGCGTGCCATCAGCGTGCGCGACGCCGCCTGCGCCGGCCCCATGAAGGCGCCGAGCGCCATCGCCATGCCCCAGAACACCACCTTGCTGTCGGTCAGAAGCAGGGCCGAGCCCAGCACGATCATCGCCAGCAGCGCGATCATCACCGTGCGCTTCGATCCCAGCCGGTCCTCCACCAGCCCGAACCCCGCCGCACCCAGCCCCGCCGTCACGTTCATCGCGATCCCGAAGAGCAGGATCTCCTCGAACGCCATGCCATGAACGCCGGCCGCGTAGATGGCGCCGAAGGCGAACAGCGTGTTCAGGCCATCCGTGTAGAACAGGCGCGCGATCAGGAAGCGGAGCATCGCCGGGCGCCGCGGCAGGCCGCGTAGCAGGTCCCGCGTCTCCGCCACGCAATGCGCCACCGCCTCCCCCATCCGCGCATGCGGGCCGGGCGGGTCCGGCACCGCCAGCAGCACCGGCCAGGCGAAGATCAGTGTCCAGGCCGCGACGAGCAGCGCCGTCGCGCGCACATGCTCCGACTCCGCGCGCTCCAGCCCGAACCAGGCCGGGTTCGGCTGCACCAGCGCCACCAGCGCCACCGCGAGACAGGTCAGCCCCCCCGCATAGCCGAGCCCCCAGGCCAGGCCCGACACGCGCCCCATCCGCTCCGGCGGCGCCACTTCCGGCAGCATCGAATTGTAGAAGACCGTGCCGAGTTCGAAGGCGATCGTCGCGATCCCGACCACGACCAGCAGCCACAGCGTCCAGGACGGATCGGGCCGCGCGAACCACACCAGCGCGGTGAAGCCCGCCGTCACCAGCACCGTGCCAGCCAGCAGCGCCCGCCGCCGCCCGCCGCGATCCGCCACTGCCCCCAGCAGCGGCGACAGCACCGCGATGACCAGCGCCGCGATCGTCTGCATCCAGCCCCATTGCGCCTGGCCTGTCGCCGGGTCGGGTGCGACGCCCTGCGCGAAATACGCCGCGATCACGAAGGTGGAGACTACCGTGGGGAAGGCACTGTTGGCCCAGTCGAAACTGGCCCAGGCCAGCGCGCGGCGGTTCATGGACAGTGCCGCGAGGGAGGCGCCGCCCCCCTCGCCCCCCCGCCAAAGGCCGAAAGGGCTTTGGAAACCAATACCGATCGGGGCGGATGGGGAGGGGGCATGGCGCCCCTGTCGCGCGAGGCACGACGGCGAGCACCCTCCCCATCCGTCCCGACCAAGTGATGGGTTCCGAGGGCCTTAAGCCCTCGGCGGGGGAGCGCGAGGGGGCGGCACCCCCTCGCAAGCGCCACGACGCCCAGCGCCCTACGCCTCGCCGCCCGGCGCCGGCATGGATACGCGCGTGATCGCCCATTGCACCGACGTCACGCCTTCCTCGGCCTGCAGCACCACCTGGGTCGACCGCCGCGGTTCGCCGCCGAGATAGACGCTTTCCTCCAGCGCCACCCGCGCGCCCTTGCCGCGGATCTTCCACCCCATGCCCGTCGGCAGCCGCAGCAGCGCGGCACTTTCATCCTGCAGCAGGGAGACGACGACGCCCGGATGCAGGTGGAAGCGCACCGCGAAGACCGGCACCGGCGCATCGCCGGCGATCTCCACCGCATCCTCCCCGCGCAGATCGTCGCCCGATTCGGCCAGATACAGCCGCCGCCGGTGCATCGCGCCGAAGGCGCGGCGCCAGCCATCGTGGCTGGCTTCCAGCCACTGCGCGCCGGCCGATTCGTGCCGCGCCGTCTCCACCTGTTCCGGCCGCCGGCCGAGCCCCTCGGGCCGCAGTTCCGACGAATTGGTGTCCGACAGCACCAGCGTCGAATGCGCCGCCGTCGCGCGCAGCGCGTCGCGCCAGGCTTCCTCGGCCGCCGGCGCGGCGCCGCAATTGACGATCAGCCGGTCGCGCCCGACCGACATCTCGAAGGCCAGCGTGCCAGCATGGGCGAAGCGGTCCGCCCCGGCCGGCAGCCCGCCTTCGGCGGCCGTGCCCGCGCGCGCGGCCGGCGGCGCACCGGTATCGACGATGACCAGCGTCCGCCCGGCCTGCAGCCGCTGGAAGCCGGTCTCGGGCAGATCCAGCGGTGCCCGCCCCCGCGCCTGCCCCTGGGTCAGCACCAGGTCGAGCAGCGCGCCCCCCTCGTCGCGGGACCCGTTGAACAGCGCGAGCCCGCCATCCCCATGCCGGAACAGCCGCAGCGCCGGCGCCGCGCGGTCCAGCACGGCGGCCAGATGCGGCGGCGGTTCCATCCCCGCCCCGTGCAGCAGGTTGCGGATCTCGATCAGGTCCTGCAGCGCGAACAGTTGCTGCGACGGGGACCGTTCCACATGCCCGCCATCGGGGTGGAACTGGCGCTCGATCTCGGCCGGCAGGAAGCGCGCGGCACGCTGGAGGTACGCATCCTCCTGCAACGCGATCGCCGCCGCCATCGCGCCCTTCAGCGCGGCGAGCGCGCCGCGGTGCTCGGCTTCCGCCGGCAGGGCGGCGGACAGGTCGCGCGCATCCTGCGCCATGCGCGTCATCACCGCGCGGCGGAAGGAATCCTCGGCGGTCGCGGCGAAGAAATCCCAATGCCCGAGCCAGGCGGACAGGCGCGCGCCCGAGACCTCCGGCGCATCGGCCACCGCTTCCTCGGCCCCGCGCGCAAGCCAGTCATCGGTCAGCGCGCGGGCATGCAGCCGCGCCGCATCCGTCCCCAGCGCGCGCAGATCCCGCATCCAGGCGAAGCCATGCGCCGCCGCGCGCCAGGCGGGCGAGCCCGAGGGCGCATCCCAGCCTTCCGCCCCCGCCAGGCCCGGACGCAGCGCGCGCGCCGTGCCCATCACCTCGAACTCCCCGCGCAGCAACCGCGCGCCGCGCGCGGGATCGCCCGGCCAGAGGTCGCGGAACGCCCGCGCCGGCGCATCCGGCACCCGCACGGGCTTCAGCCGCGCGAGAGTCTGACGGGCCCCGCGCAGGATGTTGATCATGCGGCCGCCCGCGCCGGCGCCCGCAGCCCGGCGATCGCGGCCGCGTAGTCCTTCTGCCCGAACACCGCGGTGCCGGCGACGAGCACATCGGCCCCCGCCTCCACGCAGCGCGGCGCCGTCGCGGCCGTGACGCCGCCATCGACCTGCAGGCGGATGTCACGGCCCGAGGCCTCGATCATCCGCCGCAGCGCGGCGATCTTGGGCAGCTGGCTGTCCAGGAAGGACTGCCCGCCGAAGCCCGGATTGACCGACATGACGAGGATCAGGTCCGTCAGGTCCAGGACATGCGCGACGCAATCGACCGGCGTCGCCGGGTTCAGCACGACGCCCGCCTTCTTCCCCAAGCCCCGGATCGTCTGCAACGAACGATGCAGATGCGGCCCGGCCTCGGGATGCAGGCTGATCACATCGGCCCCGGCCTCGGCAAAGGCGGCCAGGTAGGGGTCGGCAGGGGCGATCATCAGGTGCACGTCGAAGGGAATCGCGGCGTGCTTCCGCAGCGCCTTCACCAGCCCCGGGCCGAAGGAAATGTTCGGCACGAAATGGCCGTCCATGATGTCGAGATGCAGCCAGTCCGCGCCGGCGGCGGCGACGGCGGCCACCTCCTCCCCCAATCGGGCGAAGTCGGCGGCAAGGAGCGACGGGGCGATGAGCGGTGCGGGCACGTTGCGGTTGTAGCGGGTTGTCACGGAAGGGGACAACCGGCGGGGGGGCCTTCCGGGGCTTCGCCCCGAGACCCCACCAGGGCTCCGCCCTGGACCCGCCGAGGGCCGAAAGGCCCTCGGAACCCATGATTTCTGGGGCGGCTATTCGAACAGGGCGCGCTGTTCCGTGGCGGTGGGGCGGCGCTCCTTGGGGGCACGGCGGAAACCCTCGCCTCGGCCCAGCGGCGGCAGGCGCTCGGAGTCGTCATGCACGCCACGCAGCAACTCCTCCACCGTCTTGATCATGATGCGGCGGAACTGGCCGAGACCCGTGGAGGCGAAGCCCAGCTGCGCGGCTGGCGTCCCGCCCGCCGCCGGCGCGCGTCGCCGGCCTCAGGTCGATGCCGCGAAGGCCTCGAGTTCCTTCGCGGTGCCGGCGACGATCAGCAGGTCCCCCGCCTGCACGACCGTGTCCGGGGTCGCGTGGATGAAGGGCTGGCCGTGGCGCTTCACCCCGACCACCGTCACGCCATAGCGGCGGCGCAGCCCGCAATCGGCGAGCGTCCGGCCCGCCGCGTCGGCCGGCACGCGCGTCTTGCAGATGGCGACCCCTTCGTCGAGCTCCATGAAATCCATCATCCGCCCGGCGACGAGGTGGGCGACGCGCCGGCCCATATCCGCCTCGGGGTAGATCACGTGGTGCGCGCCCGTGCGTTCCAGGATCCGGCCATGCTTGCCGCTCAGCGCTTTCGCCCAGATGTCGGGCACGCCGAGTTCGGTCAGCGCGAGGACGGTCAGCACGCTCGCCTCGATGTCCGTGCCGATGGCCACGACCGCGCGCGGGAAGTCCTGCACGCCAAGGCGGCGCAGCGTCTCGCCGTCGGTGGTGTCGGCCTGGACCACATGCGTCAGCCGGTCGGCCCAGGACTGCACGATGGCCGCGTCCTCATCGATGCCGAGGACCTCGTGGCCGAGTTCCGTGAGCGATTCCGCGACCGCGCCGCCGAAGCGGCCGAGTCCGATGACGACGACGGCGTCGCGCGAAGGGTGGCTAGCCAACGATGGGGCGCTCCTCGGGGTAGCGATAGGGGGCCTTGTGGGCGCGCAGCGCGAGTGCCGCGCCGATGGTGACGACGCCGACGCGCCCGACGAACATCAGCACCACGACCACCCCCTGGGCCGCGGGGGGCAGTTGCGGGGTGATGCCGGTCGAAAGACCTACGGTGGCGAAGGCGGACACCGCCTCGAACATCACGTCGCGCAGCGGCAGCCCGGTCGCGCCGAGCAGCGCGAGCACGCCGAGCCCGAGCACGCCGACGGCCAGCAGCACGACGGCGGTCGCCTGGCGCTGCGTCTCGGGCGCGACGCGGCGGCCGAAGGCGCTGGCATCGGGTTCCCCGCGCAGCACCGCCCAGACCACAAGCCCGAGCAGCAGGAAGGTCGTCACCTTGATCCCGCCCGCCGTACCCGCGCTGCCGCCGCCGATCAGCATCAGGGCCCAGGAGACCGCCAGCGTTTCGTCGCGCATCTGCCCGACATCGACGGTGTTGAAGCCGGCCGTTCGCAACATCACCGAATGAACGAGCGCGTTCATCACCCGGGCGGGCCAGGACATGGCGCCGAGCGTCGCCGGGTTCGCCCATTCGAAGGTGAGCACCGCGAGCGCGCCGCCGGGCAGCAGGATCGCGAGGCCGAGCAGGGTGAGCTTGGTGTGCAGCGTCCAGCGCCCGGGCCGGCGTGGATCACGCCACAGGTCATACAGCACGGGTATGCCGAGCCCGCCCACCACCACGGCGCAGCAGATCGGCAGCAGCACGAGCCCATCCCCGGCGAAGGAAACCAGGCTGTCCGACCAGGTCGAGAAGCCCGCGTTGTTGAAGGCCGAGACCGCCTGGAACAGCCCGTGCCAGGCCGCGTCGCCCCAGGCCATGCCGTGCCCGAGCGCCAGGCGCAGCGCCAGCGCCGTGGCGACCACGGCCTGCACCGAGACCGTCGTCACGATGACAAGCCGCAGGACGGCGGTGATGTCGCCCAGGGCGAGCACGCCCGTTTCGGCCTGCGCGACAAGGCGCGTGGTCAGACGCAGCCGCCGCGCGACGACAAGCCCGAGCAGCGCGGCGCTGCTCATGATGCCAAAGCCGCCGACCTGGATCAGGGCGAGGATCACGCCACGGCCGAAGCCGGTCCAGTACGTCGCGGTGTCCACCACGGCGAGCCCGGTGACGGAGACCGCCGAGGTCGCGGTGAACAGGGCGGTCATGAAGGGCGCCGCCCCAGGCCCCTCCCGCGCGAGGGGGAGCATCAGCAGGAGCGTCCCCGCCAGGATGGCGGCGAGAAAGCCCAGCGGCACGAGGCGGACGGGGTGCCCGGTCAGGCGCTTCAAGCGGATCCTCGCAGCGGGCGGGCCATGTCGCCCCGGTCAGGCGGGGCGGGCTTCTACGCTTCCGTCCTGCGAAGTCAAAGGAAATCGACGCGGCACCGGATCGTCCGCCCGGACCGGGGCGGCGCCGCGTGCCTCACACCGGCAGCGCCGTCGTGCTCTTCACCCTCTCCATCGCGAAGCGGGACGTCACCTTGCGCAGGCTCGGCACCTGGGCGGTCAGGCGGCGGTAGAAGAGGTCGAAGGCCTGCATGTCCGGCACCACCACGCGCAGCAGGTAGTCCACGTCGCCGCCCAGGCGCCAGCATTCGACGATCTCGGGCATCTTCGCGACCGTCGCGGCGAAGGATTCGATCCAGGGGGCGGAGTGGTCGCCGGTCTCGATCGCGACGAAGACCGACACGCCAAGTCCGACCTTCTCCGGGTCCAGCAGCACGACGCGGCCGGTGATCACGCCCTCCTGCTCCATCTTGCGGATGCGCTTCCAGCAGGGCGTCGGCGTCAGGCCGACTTCCTTCGCGATGTCGGCGAGCGACAGGGCGGCATCCTTCTGGATCAGGCGGAGGATGGCGCGGTCGGTATGGTCGGGCTCGAAACTGCGGCTCATGGGCAAGTCCTTCGCGATCTTTGGCGTCTTCGTGGCATGAAAATCTTTTGCTTGCAAGATTTCGGCGGGTTGAGAGAACAGACTTCTCTTTCGCAACGGGATCGCCCGCCATGACGCTTCGCCGCGACCTCCTCCTCCGCTCCGCTCTCCTCGCCGGGGCCGGCCTGCTGCCGCGCGCCGCCGGCGCGGTAGGCACGCATTGGGCGCCGGACCGGCCGGTGCGCATCGTCGTCCCCGTCGCCCCGGGCGGCAGCCTCGACATCCTCGGCCGCGTGCTGGCGCGGCACCTGGCGCCGCGCCTGGGCCAGCCGGTGGTCGCCGAGAACCACCCCGGCGCC
>NZ_JACADQ010000098.1 GCF_016106015.1 Neoroseomonas rubea | reverse complement strand
GGCGGCATCGGCGGCGCCATCGCCACCGAACTGGCCGGCGCCGGGGCCGCGGTCGCGCTGCTCGACAGGGACGGGGCGGGCGCCAGGGCACGCGCGGAAGCCCTGCGCGCCGCTGGCGCGAACACCTTCGCCACCGCCTGCGACACCACGGACGAACCCAGCGTCCGCGCCGCCTTCGCCGCCTGCCGCGCCGCGCTCGGGGATGCCGACATCCTCGTGAACAATGCCGGCATCCTGCGCCCAGGCCCGCTCGCGGAGATCGCGATCGAGGCCTGGAACGCGCTGCTCGCGGTGAACCTGACGGGCTACCTCGCCTGCGCCCAGGCCGCGCGGCCGCAGATGCTTGCGAAAGGCGGCGGGGCGATCATTCACATCGCCTCCATCGCCGCGTCCAACCCGCAGCCACGCAGCGGCGCCTACAGCCCGTCCAAGGCCGGCGTCGCGATGCTGTCGCGCCAGCTCGCCCTGGAATGGGGGCCCGACGGCATCCGCAGCAACATCGTCAGCCCCGGCTTCATCCGCACGCCGCTGTCGGAATCCTTCTACCAGGCGCCCGGCATCCTGGAGCGGCGTGAGGCGATGCTGCCCAGCCGGCGCATCGGCACGCCGCAGGACATCGCCGATGCCGTGACCTTCCTCGCGAGCCCCCGCGCCGCCTATGTGAACGGCGCCGAGTTGCTGGTGGACGGGGGCCTCGACCAGGCGCTGATGGAACTGACGCCCCGTCCGGGCTACTGAGCGAGGAAGTCGGTGACCAGCGCGACCTGCGCCGGGTCCATCAGGGCCGGCGCGTGGCCCGCGCCCGCGATCTCCGCCAGTTCGACGTTCGGCGCGGCCGCCATCGCGGTCGCTGTCTCCCGCAGCAGCAGGTCGCTTTCCGCGCCGCGGATCAGCAGGACGGGCACCTTCACGCGCTCCCACAGCGCCTGCATGTCGAGCGCCTGCGCCTCCATCGCGCGGATCGGCGCGGCGATCGCCGGGTCATAGTGCAGCGCGACCCCGCCATCGGCCGGCCGGGCGGATGTCTCGGCCAGGTGCCGCCACTCCGCATCCGACAGATGGCCGAAGGGCGCATGGACCACGCGCAGATGCGCCTCCAGAGTCGGGATGTCGCTGAACACGGGCTCGGTGCCGACATAGTCGCGGATGCGCGCCATGGCCGCCTGGGGCACGAAGGCGCCGACATCGTTCAGCACGAGCCGCCGGATCGGATTGCCCGGCGTCGCCGCGATGCCCATGCCGCAGATGCCGCCAAGCGAGGTGCCGACCCAGTCGACCGGCCCGTCGAGGCGCGCGAGGAGATGCGACAGCGCCGCGATGTAGACCGGCGGCTGGTAGAGCATCGGGTCCGGCAGCCAGTCGGAGGCGCCGCGCCCCGGCAGGTCGGGGCAAATCACGCGCCGCCCCCGCGCCGCGAGCGCGGCTGCGAGCGTATCGAAGTCGCGCCCCGACCGCGTCAGCCCATGCACGCAGACGACCGGCGCGCCATTCTCCGGCCCCCAATCCCACCAGCGGAGGGTGAAGAACCCGGCCGGCGAGAGCCAGCGCACCGCGCCTTCGCGCATCCTTTCTCCTCCGCCCCGCCGGGCGCCGCCGGCTACAGGATCGCCTTCGCGCGCAGCGCCGCGATCTCCGCGGCCTCCATTCCGAGCACGCCGCCGAGGACTTCCTCGGTGTGCTCGCCCAGCACCGGCGGCGCGGAGCGGTAGGTAGGCGGCGTCGCGCTCAGTTTCACCGGGTTGGCGATGACCTTCACCGTGGCGCCGCTGCCATGCTGCATCTCGAGCGTCATCTCGCGCGCCTGCACATGCGGGTCAGCGAACACGTCGGCCAGCGTATTGATCGGGCCGCAGCCGATCTTCTCGGCTTCCAGCGCCGCCACCCATTCGACGGTGGTGCGGGACTTCATCACCGGCGTCAGCGTCTCGGTCACCAGGTCGCGGTTGGCCACGCGCTTCGGGTTGGTCGCGAAGCGCTCGTCGGCCAGCAGGTGCTCGCAACCGAAGGCCTTGCAGAAGCGCTCGAAGGTCGGGTCGTTGCCGACGGCCAGGATGATGTAGCCGTCCTTGGTCGGGAATTCCTGGTAGGGGCTGATGTTCGGATGCTGGTTGCCCAGCCGCGGCGGGTTCTCCCCCGTCGCCAGGTAGTTCATGCCCTGGTTGGCGAGCCAGGCCACGTGCGTATCCAGCATGCCGATGTCGATCTGCTGACCCTGCCCCGTCGCGTTGCGGTGGTTCAGCGCGGCGAGGATGCCGATGCAGCCATAGAGCCCGGCAAACAGGTCGGCCACCGGGATGCCGACCTTCTGCGGGCTGCCATTGGGCTCGCCCGTCAGCGACATGACGCCACCCATCGCCTGGATCAGCGCGTCGTAGCCCGGGCGCGGCGCATAGGGGCCGGTCTGGCCGAAGCCGGTGATGGAGCAGTAGATCAGCCGCGGGTACTTCGCCTTCAGCTGTTCCCAGCCCAGCCCGTACTTCGCCAGCGCGCCGACCTTGAAGTTCTCCACGAGGATGTCGGTCGTCTCGAGCAGCCGGTGCAGGATCGCCTGCGCCTCGGGCTTCGCCATGTCGAGCGTGACGGACTTCTTGTTGCGGTTCACGCCGAGGAAGTAGGCGCTCTCCTTCGTCTCCGGCCAGAAGGGGGGCGCGAAGCCGCGCGTGTCGTCGCCGGCCTCGGGCCGCTCGATCTTGATCACCTCCGCACCCAGGTCGCCCAGCATCTGGGTGCAGGTCGGCCCGGCGAGGACGCGGGTGAGGTCGAGGACGCGAAGGCCCGCGAGCGGGCCGGCAGGCGTGGTCATGCGCTACTCCGGAAAAGGCTCGGGGGCAGGCTTAGTCCCGCCCCTTCGTGCCGGCAACCCGCGCCCGGCATCGCGCCGCGCGGCCGGACGTGGCAGGCTCGGCTGCGAGGCCGGACACACCGGCCCGCCCGAGGGAGGACGACCACGGCCATGACGTTCCGCCGCCGCCACCTGATCGCCGCCGGCCTCGCCCTGCCCGCCGTGGCGCGTGCCCAGCAGGCCCGGCCGGTCACCCTCGTCGTGCCCTTCGCCCCGGGCGGCACGACGGATATCGGCGCGCGCCTCGTCGCGGCGCGCCTCGCGCATCATCTCGGCCAGCCGGTGGTCGTCGAGAACCGCGCCGGCGCAGGAGGCGCCACGGCCGCCGACCATGTGCGACGCCAGCCGGCGGACGGGTCGGTGATGCTGATCGGCACCGCCTCGACCCACGCGGTCAATCCCGCGCTCTTCGCGGACCTCCCCTACGACCCGGAGCGCGACTTCGCCCCGGTCGCGCTGCTCGGCGTCACGGGCTTCGTGCTCGTCGTGCCAGCGACCCTCGGCATCACGGACATGGCCGCGCTGGTCGCCAGGCTGAAGGCCGAGCCGGGCCGGCACAACTATGCCTCGGCCGGGGTCGGATCGATGCCGCATCTGGCCGGCGAATGGTTCGCCCGCGGCGCCGGCGTGCGGGTCGAGCATGTGGCCTATCGCGGCGGCGGGCCCGCCTTGCAGGCACTGCTGACGGGGGAGGTGACCTACATGGTCGAATCCGCGCCCACCGTGGCCGGCGCGATCGCCGACGGGCGCCTGCGCGCCCTGGCCCGCGCCAGCCTGCGCCGCTCCGGCCCGCAGGCGGACCTGCCGGCGATCGCGGAGATGGGCATCCCCGGCTTCGACGCAGAGACCTGGATCCTGGCCTTCGCCCCCGCGGGGACGCCCGCGCCGACCGTGGCGCGGCTGAACGCGGCCTTCAACGCCGCGCTGGCGGAGCCGGAACTGGTGCGGCGCCTGGCGGAGGTCGGCACGGTCGCGGTGGCGGACAGCACGCCTGAGACGACCGCGACCTTCGTACGCAACGAACGGGCGCGCTGGCGTCGCGTCGTCGCCGAAACGGGCGTCCGGATCACGCGGGAATAGCGCCGAGGCGGCGGTTCCCTCCGCCGCCCGGCGGGTCTATTCCTCCCGCCCGAAGCAAGACACCGAGGAGCGCCCGATGCTCGACCGCCCGCACCCGACCCCCGCCGCGCCAACCGCGGACCCCTTCGCACTGGCGAAGGCGCTCTCGGGCGTTCACTTCATCGGCGGCGCCTATGTGCCCGCGCGCTCGGGCAAGACCTTTGCCGTGGTGAACCCAGCGACGGGTGCCGAAGTGGCGCGCGCGGCCGAAGGCGACGCGGCGGATGTCGACGCCGCCGTGCAGAACGCGGCCAAGGCCCAGAAGGAGTGGGCGAAGGTGCCCGCGCGCAAGCGCGGTGCCCTGGTGCACCAGTGCGCGCAGCTGCTGAAGGAGCATGTGGATGAGCTCGGCCGGCTCATCGCGCTCGAGACCGGCAAGGCGCTGCGCACGGAATCCCGCGTCGAGGCGAATGTCGTCGCCGACGTCTTCGAGTTCTTCGGCGGCCTGGGCTCCGAACTGAAGGGCGAAAGCGTTCCCTTCGCGCCCAACGTGCTGAGCGTGACGGTGCGCGAGCCGCTCGGCGTGGTCGGCGCCATCATCCCCTGGAACGTGCCGATGCTGCTGATGGCGCTGAAGGTCGCGCCCGCGCTGGTCGCCGGCAATGCAGTGGTGGTGAAGTCGGCCGAGGAAGCGCCGCTTGCCGTGCTGCGCATCTGCGAGATCATGAACCGCGTCCTGCCGCCAGGCGTGTTCAACATGGTCTCCGGCTTCGGCCCGGAATGCGGCGCGCCGCTGGTCACGCACCCGCTGGTGCGCAAGGTGACCTTCACCGGCAGTGTCGAGACCGGGAAGATTGTCGCGCGCGCCGCGGCCGAGAAGCTGATCCCGGTGACGCTGGAGCTCGGCGGCAAGTCGCCGATGATCGTCTTCGCCGATTGCGACTTCGACAAGACGGTGTCCGGCGCGCTGACCTCGATGCGCTTCACCCGTCAGGGCCAGTCCTGCACCGCGGCCAGCCGCATCTATGTCGAGCGCCCGATCTTCGACCGCTTCGTCACCGCCATGAAGGATGCCGTGAACGGCATGGTCATGGGCGATCCGCTGGACGAGAAGACCGACATCGGCACCATCGTCTCCGAAGGCCAGCTGGAGAAGGTGCGCGGCTTCATCGCCGAGGGCACCGCCACGCCGGGGGCCACCGCCCATGTCTGCTCGGCCATGCCGACCGACCCGGCGCTGAAGAAGGGCCTCTTCATCCAGCCGGTGATCTTCACCGGCCTGACGAAGGACAGCCGCCTGGTGCGCGAGGAAATCTTTGGCCCCGTCACCGTCATCCAGCCCTTCGACGACCCGGAGGCGGTGCTGGCCGAGGCGAATGATTCCGACTACGGCCTCGCCGCGAGCCTCTGGACCAACAACCTCAAGGTCGGGCTCGACCTCGCGCACCGGCTGGAAGCGGGCCTGGTGCAGATCAACCAGAACCTGGTCGTGCAGGCGAACCTGTCCTACGGCGGCGTGAAGTCCTCGGGCCTCGGCAAGGAAGCCTCGCTGGAAGCGATGCTCGAGCACTTCACGCACAAGAAGACCATCATGGTGAACATGGCGTGATGCGCGCGCGGCCCGCCCTCGCCCTCGCCCTTCTGCTCGGAGCCTGCGCCGCCGAGGCGCCGGCGCCTGCGGCGCCCGACCCGCTCACCTATCCGCCGCCGCCGGCCGGCTGGCGCGCCATCCCGGCGCTGTCCACCGGCGGCGACATCGTAAGCGGCTATGTGCAGGAGAACGGGTTGGTCACAGCGGGCGCGGTCCGCCGCGCCTGGATCCTGCTCAACCTCCGGGAGTCCATCCCGATCCCGGAGACCGGCGGGCGCGCGCAGTCAGTGCGCTTCCTCGGCGAGTATCGCTGCGCGGAGCGGCGCTGGCGGCCGCTCGAAGGGGCATGGTTCGCGCGCCTCGGCGCGCAGCAGCCGGTGCACGCCGAACGCCCGCGCGGGCGGGACTTCCGGCCGGCCGAGCCCGGCACGCTCGGCGGCACCTTCCTCGACGCCGCCTGCGGGCTGTAGCGCGCCCTATTCGCCCCACTCGCCGAACAGGCGGAAGCGGAGCGCGCGCAGCGCCTGGCGCTCGGCGCCCAGCGCCTCGGCCTGGCGGAAGGCCGCGATGGCCGGCTTGATCCGCTTCGCCAGCCGGCAGGCGTCGCTGAGGCCGATCCACGCTGCGGCAAGGGTGGGCGCCGCGTCCGTCGCGCTGCCAAAGGCTGCCGCCGCCGCGTCATGCTCGCCGGCGGCGAGCAGCACCTGTCCCGCCCGCGCCAGCGCTTCCGCCGGGCCGCCATCGTCCAGAACCGCCCGTGCCGCCGCCGCCGCCGCCGCTGTGTCGCCACGCCGGAGCAGCCCCTCCGACAGCGCGAGGCCGACCGCCTGCGCCGCGGGCAACACCGCCATCGCCTCGGCAAGCGCGGTTCGCGCAGCCGCCGCGTCGCCTTCGGCCAGGAGAAGGTCGGCGCAGAGCCCCGAGAGCTCGGCCGAGGCCGGATGCACGGCGAGTCCCGCGCGCGCCGCCACCAGCGCATCGGCCTGCCGCCCAGCGGCCCTGAGCGCCTCGACGTGTCCGGTCCAGATCGCCGGTGCAGCCGCCCCGCCGGCCGTCAACGCGTCGAAGGCGGCGACGGCGACCTCGGCCTCGCCCTCCGCGAGGGCAAGACGCGCGAGGCGGGTCGCGACGGCGCGGTTGCCGGGCAATACCTCGGCCGCCTGGCGCGCGGCGGCGAGCGCATCGGCCCGCCGCCGCTGCAGCGTCAGCGTGTCCACCAGCGTGAGATGCGCCATCGTCTCTGCCGGGTCGAGTTCAAGCGCGCGTCGCGCCGTCCGCTCGGCCGGTCCCACCCGCCACTGGGCCAGAAGAAGACTCGCGTGGCGGGCGACAAGACCCGCCACCTCGGGATGCTCCGCGAGCGCTTCGGTCGCGACCGCGGATGCCTCCTCGAGCCGGCGCAGCCGCCACAGCGCGTCGAGACGACCGCGCCAGGCTTCCTGCGGGGCGGGTCGGTGGGCGCAGGCGGCGGCGAAGGCGGCCGCAGCCGCCTCGGTCTCCCCAAGCCGAAGCGCCGCCTCGCCGCGCAGCGCGTGCAGCACGGCGCCGTCGGGATGCGCCGACAGGCCGTGAGCGGCAGCCTCTGCCGCCGCGTGGGGCCGGCCGGCTTCGAGCAGGCGCCGGGCCGCCGCCTCCCATGCGGTCGATGGCGCGCCATCGCGCGTCATTGCCTCGACCATGCCTTCGAAAGCCGGGCCGGGCGCGGGTTCGAGCAGCGCGAGACCCAGGCGGGCCCTCGCATCGCCAGGGTCGAGATCCAGCGCGAAACGGAAAGCCCGCTCGGCGAGCAGTCGCCGGCCTTCGGCCAGCAGCGCCTCCCCTCGCGCCGCATGGGCCGCGGCGCCGGAAGGCGGCGGCGGGGCTCCGGCAACTTTTCGTTCCGTCATCGTCATATCTCTTCGGGTATCAGCCGGGCGCGGCGCCGTCCACAGGGGCCTTCCTTTCCCTCGGGCGGGGACATCCCCATCATTAGAATCATGCGAAGATTCCTCCGCTGGACGGGGCGGCTGCTGGTCGGCGGTGCCGCCCTCATCCTCCTCGCGCTCGGCATGCTGACAGGCGCGACCTGGTGGACGCTGCCGTCGCGGGATGGGACTCTGCCGGTCGCCGGCCTCTCGGCCCCGGTCGAGATCGCGCTCGACGCGCATGGCATCCCGCGCATCGCCGCGGCGAATGCGGAGGACGCCTGGACCGCCCTCGGCTGGCTGCACGCGCGCGACCGCATGTTCCAGATGGAAACCATGCGCCGCGGCGCGTCGGGGCGACTGGCCGAACTGACCGGCGCGCCGGCGCTGCGCGTCGATCGGTTCATGCGCCTGCTGGGCCTCGAGCGGCGGGCCGAGGCCGACCTTGCCGCCCTGCCGGATGAGACGCGGCGCGCGCTCGAAGCCTATGCCGCTGGCGTCAACGCCTGGATCGCCGCGCGGGGCCGCTTCGCCGGGCCGGAATTCGTGCTGCTCGGCGCACCCGAGCCCTGGCGGCCGGTCGACAGCCTGCTCTGGGGCAAGGTGATGGGGCTGTGGCTGGCGGGCAATTTCCGCACCGAGCTCGATCGCGCCCGGCTGGCCGCCATCCTGCCGCCGGAGCGGCTTGCCGACCTCTGGCCCGAGGACCGCACCCCCGGCCGTCCAGACGCACCGCTGATGACCGCGCACGCCGCGGCGGGACAGGATGCGGTCGCGGCGCCGGCGCTGGCCGGGCTTGAAGGGCTCGCCGCCGCCCTCCCGCGCTTCCCCGGCGACGCACCTCTGCCCTCCATCGCCTCGAACAGCTGGGCGGTCGCGCCGGGCCGATCAGCGACCGGGGCGCCATTGCTCGCGACCGACCCGCATCTCGGCTACCAGGCGCCGATCCTCTGGTACCTCGCCCGCGTCGAGTTACCGGGCGGGCGCGTGCTGGCGGGCGCGACGGCGCCCGGCGTGCCGGGCATCGTCATCGGCCGGAACGAGCGCCTCGCCTGGGGCTTCACCACCACCCACGCCGACACGCAGGACATCTTCGTCGAGCGCCTCGCCGGCCCCGATGCGTACGAAACCCCCGACGGCCCGCGCCCCTTCGCGGTGCGGGAGGAAGTGATCAACGTCCGCTTCGGCGCGCCCGTGACCATACGCGTGCGGGAAACCCGTCACGGCCCCGTGCTGTCGGACCTCGACGCGCCGCAGGGCCGGGCGGACGGGACCGTGCTCGCCGTCGCGATGGCGAGCCTCGCCCCGGGGGACAGCGCCGCGGCGGGGCTGCTGGCGCTGAACGGCGCACGCGACATCGGCCAGGCCCGCGCGGCGGCGCGGCTCATCACGAGCCCGGTGCAGAACCTGATGCTGGCCGACGCAGATGGGCGCATCGCCATGGTGGTGACCGGGCGGGTGCCGCTGCGCCGCGCCGGCGATGGCAGCGCCCCGGTGCCCGGCTGGGACGGCCGGGCGGACTGGACGGGCTTCATTCCCTTCGAGGCCCTGCCCCATGTCGAGACGCCGGCAAGCGGTCTGCTGGCCAATGCCAACAACCGCATCGCACCGCCGGGCCACCCCGCCTTCCTCGGCCGCGACTGGTACGGCGATTGGCGCTTCCGCCGCATCGGCGAGGTGCTGGAAGGCAGCCCGTCGCATGCCCCGGCTGCCTTCGCCGCGCTCCAGGCCGATCGCGTCTCGTTGTTCGCGCGGGAAGCGCTGCCCGCCCTGCGCGCCATGCCCCGCCCCGCCGGCGCGGCAGGCGCGGCGTTCGACCTGCTGGCCGACTGGCAGGGGCAGATGGATGGCGCGCGCCCGCAGCCGCTCTTGTTCCACGCGGCGCTTGGCCGCTTCGCCCGCCTGCTGCTGACGCGCGCCGGCGTCGCGGAGGATGCCTGGCGGCCGAGCCCGGAATTCCTCCGCCGCGTGCTGACGGTGCCGGAAGCCGGCCTCGCCTGGTGCGGCGCGTCAGGCTGCGGGCCGCTGCTGGCCGAGGCACTCACGCGCGCGGTCGCGGACCTCGCGCCGGTGCATGGCGCCGATCCGGCCTCCTGGCGCTGGGCCGCCGCCCAGCCGGCGCTGTTCGAGCATCCCGTCCTGCGCTTCGTCCCCGGCCTCGGCGCCCTGACGAGGATCGCCGTGCCCTCTGGCGGCGATGGGGAGACGGTGAACCGTGCCGGCCTGCGCCCGGAACGCGACGGCGTCTTCGGAAATGTCCATGGCGCAGGCTTCCGCGGCGTCTTCGACCTGGCCGATCCGGACGGGGCGCATCTCGTCATCGCGACCGGCCAGTCGGGGCACCCGATGAGCCGGCACTGGGCCGACCTGCTGCCGATCTGGCGGGACGGCACGCTGCTCCGGATCGGGCCGCTGGCCGGCGCTCCCTCCGGCCGGCTGCGGCTGGTGCCGTGAGGCGGCGGGCAGGTTGATTCCGGAAGGCCGCGCGACGACACTACCTGGACAGACATGCATCAACGCTCGGCCCGCCGCCCGCAATTCTTCTATACGACCGCGCCCCTTCCCTGCCCCTACCTGGCCGGGCGGACGGAACGGAAGATCGTGACCGAATTGTCGGGCACGGATGCCGAGGCGCTGCACGACCGCCTGTCGCGCGCCGGCTTCCGCCGCAGCCACAACATCGCCTATTCGCCGGTCTGCCCGGGCTGCCAGGCCTGCATCCCGATCCGCATCGTCGCCGAGGCCTTCGAGCCCGACCGCACCCAGCGCAAGGTCTGGCGCGCCAATGCCGACCTGTCCGGCGCCGAGATGCCGGCGCGCGCCACCGCCGAGCAGTTCGCCCTGTTCCACCGCTACCAGAAGGCCCGCCATGCCGATGGGGACATGGCGGCGATGGGCTTCTACGACTACCGCGCCATGATCGAGGACACGCCGATCGGCAGCACCGTCGTCGAGTTCCGCGACCCGGCCGACCGGCTCGTCGCCGCCTGCCTGACGGACCGGCTCTCCGACGGGCTCTCGGCCGTCTACTCCTACTACGAGCCGGGCGCAGAGCGGCGCTCGCTCGGCACGCAGGTCGTGCTTTGGCTGGTGGCGCGCGCGCGCGAACTCGGCCTGCCCTATGTCTATCTCGGCTACTGGGTGCCGGAGAGCCGCAAGATGGCCTACAAGGCCCGCTTCCGGCCGAGCGAGATCCTCACCGGCGGCGTCTGGCGCATGCTGGGCGAGGAAGCGGACGTCCCCGCCAGCAGCGTCACGCGCGTCGAGGCCTGAGCCTCAGGCCGCGCGCCGGATGATCTCCGCCGCGCGCTCGGCCAGCATCAGCACCGCGGGGTGGATGTTCGAGGACGGCACGAGCGGGAAGACGGACGCGTCCGCGACGCGCAGCCCCGCCACGCCGCGCACCCGCAGCTCCGTATCCACGACCGAGCGGTCATCGGCGCCCATGCGCACCGTCCCACAGGGGTGGTAGACGGTTGTCCCCGCCGTGCGGATGTAGTCGAGCATCTGATCCTCGCCCTCGGTCCCGCGGCCGGGGAACTGTTCTTCCTCGATCAGGCCCGCGAAGGGCTCGGTCGCCGCGATGCGCCGGCCGAGCTTCGCACTTTCCAGCATGATGCGGATGTCGGAGGCGGCCGAGAGGTAGTTCGCGACGATCCGCGGCTTCACCTCCGCGGCCGGCGCGCGCAGCGTCAGTTCGCCGCGGCTGTCGGGACGACAGACGCAGAAGTTGAAGGTGAAGCCCGGATGCTTGGCGAGGCTGCTCGCCGAGGTCCCCTGGTTGCCGCCGAGGCTGAAGTTCACGAACTGGAACTGCACCTCAGGCTCCTCGCTGCCCGGCAGCACGCGGGCAAACAGGCTCGCCTCCGAGGCACCCACGGCCATCTGGTTCTTCCGCCGCAGCATCCAGTCGAGCCCAAGGCCCGCCGCGCGCAGCGGGTTGGCCATGATCTCGTTCAACGTGCCGCAGGGCTTGGTGCGGAAGGCGAAGCGGACCATGAAGTGGTCCTGCAGGTTGCGGCCGACCTCGGGCGCATGGACTGCGACGGGAATGCCGAGGCCCTGGAGCGCGGCGCCATCGCCGATGCCCGACAGCATCAGCATCTTCGGGCTCTCGATCGCGCCGGCCGAAAGGATCACCTCCCGCCGCGCGCGCCACACCTCCTCGCCTTCCGGCCCGCGGACCAGCACGCCGGTCGCGCGCCCGTTCTCGATCAGGATGCGCAGGCCGAGCCGCTCGGTCGCGACCTCGAGGTTCGGGCGATGCAGCGCGGGCTTGAGGTAGGCGGTCGCGGGGCTCCAGCGCCAGCCGCGATGCACGTTGAGCTGGTTGGGCGCGACGCCCTCGAACCATTCCGCGTTGTTGTCCAGGTTGCGCGGAAAGCCGAGCCGCTCGCAGGCGGCCACGAAGGCGCGGCAGCCCGGCGAGGGTTCCGGCACCTCCCCCACCTGGACGGGGCCGTCCTTGCCGCGGAATTCGCTCTCCGGCCCGGCGAAGGTCTCGAGCTTGCGGAAGGCGGGCAGGCAATCCTCATAGGACCAGCCGCGCGCGCCGGACTGCGCCCAGCGGTCGTAGTCGCGCGGCGAGCCGCGCAGGAACACCAAGCCATTGACGCTGCCCGATCCGCCGATGACGCGCCCGCGCGGCCAGTAGACCTGCCGCCCGCCCAGTTCCGGCTCGGCTTCGGTCTGGTAGTTCCAGTCGAACTTCTTCGTCACGTACAGCCGCGCGAAACCCATCGGAATGTGGATCCAGGGGTTGCGGTCCCAGGGCCCGGCTTCCAGCAGCGCGACGCGCGCCGAAGGATCCTCGGACAGGCGCGCGGCCAGCACACAGCCTGCCGAGCCGCCACCCAGGATGACGTAATCCGCTTCGCGCAGCTGCATCGCGCGTTTCCCCCGTTTTTCCTCTCGCCATCCTCGCATCGCCGGCGCGGGGGTGCCAACCGCCGGTGGGCGTGGGATCCGATGCGGGCTTGGAGCATGATCACGGACGCGTGATACTTGCGACAACACGCAGGGAGGACGCATGCCAGCGCCGAAGCATACCGGCCCGCTGCCTCTCGATCCCGGGGCGCTTCGCCGGGCGACCGACCCGGCCGCCCTGGGCAGCGTGGGCGACGGGATCGCGCCCGAGGCCGACCGCCTCGCGCTCCAGCCGCGCGCGGCGGCCGCGCTCGCGCTCGGCGTC
>NZ_JACADQ010000097.1 GCF_016106015.1 Neoroseomonas rubea | reverse complement strand
CGCGGCGCCGCAGCGCCCCGCGACCCCGGCCGCCCCGCAGGCGACGACGAATACGCCCGCGCCGCAGGCGGCGACGCCCGCCCCGCGCGCCGAACAGCGCAGTCAAGCGCCTGCGACGACGCCTGCTGCGCCGCGCACCAACTAGCCTTCGTCCCGATCCCGTCCCGCAAAGCCCCGCTCGGCCCCCGCCGGGCGGGGTCACGCGTTCGGTTGGCAAAATGAACGCGAAGACATGTCCGCCGGCGGGGGACATTGACCTGGATCAAATCGGCATCGCAAATCCCCGGCCAGAGAAGGCAGGACGAGGGAGGCCGCCCGATGGCAGACGAGATCATCGCCGTGAAGCCGGAGATCGCAGCGAAGGCGCGCATCGACGCGGCCCGGCGCGACGCGATGGTGGCCGCCGCGGCCAGCGACCCGGACGCCTTCTGGCGCGCCGAGATGGCCCGCATCGCCTGGATGAGGGCGCCAACGAAGATCAAGGACGTCGACTTCGGCGCGACCTCTGGCAATGTCTCGATCAAGTGGTTTGAGGATGGCGTGCTGAACGCCTCCGTCTCCTGTCTCGACCGGCATCTCGCCACGCGCGGCGACCAGGTGGCGATCATCTGGGAGGGGGATGATCCGAACAGCGACGCGAAGGTCACCTACCGCGAACTGCACGCGCGCGTCTGCAAGCTGGCCAATGCCATGCGCCGGCTCGGCGTGAAGAAGGGCGACCGGGTCTGCATCTATCTGCCGATGATCGTCGAGGCCGCGGTCGCCATGCTCGCCTGCGCGCGGGTCGGCGCCGTGCATTCGATCGTCTTCGGCGGCTTCTCGCCCGACAGTCTCGCCTCCCGCATCCAGGATTCCGAGTGCACGCTGCTGATCACGGCCGATGAAGGACGGCGCGGCGGGCGGAAGGTTCCGCTCAAGTCCAATGCGGATGACGCGCTGCTGACCTGCCCGTCCATCCGCCACGTCATCGTCGCGAAGAACACCGGCGGCGCGGTCGAGATGATGGAAGGCCGCGACCATTGGTGGGAGGCGATCACGGCCGGCGAAGGCGCGACCTGCGAGCCCGAGCCGATGAACGCGGAGGATCCGCTGTTCATCCTCTACACCAGCGGTTCCACCGGCAAGCCCAAGGGCGTGCTGCACACGACCGGCGGCTACATGGTCTGGGCGTCCTTCACGCATGAGAACGTCTTCGACTACCGCGACGGCGAGATCTACTGGTGCACCGCCGATGTCGGCTGGGTGACGGGGCACACCTACATCGTCTATGGCCCGCTCGCGAACGGCGCGACCACGCTGATGTTCGAGGGCGTGCCCTCATGGCCGGACAATGGCCGCTTCTGGCAGGTCTGCGCCAAGCACAAGGTCAACATCTTTTACACTGCGCCGACCGCGATCCGCGCCCTGATGCGCGACGGCGAGGCGCCGGTGAAGAAGCACGACCGCTCCTCGCTGCGCATCCTCGGGTCCGTGGGCGAACCCATCAATCCGGAAGCCTGGCTGTGGTACTATCGCGTGGTCGGCGACAGCCGCTGCCCGATCGTGGACACCTGGTGGCAGACCGAGACGGGCGGCATCCTGATCTCCCCGCTGCCGGGCGCGGTCGCGCAGAAGCCGGGTTCCGCCACGCTGCCACTGCCGGGCGTGAAGCCGGCGCTGGTCGACAATGAAGGCCACATCCTGGACGGCGCGACGGAGGGCAACCTCGTCATCACCGACAGCTGGCCCGGCCAGATGCGCACGGTCTATGGCGACCATGCCCGCTTCATCCAGACCTACTTCTCGACCTTCAAGGGCATGTACTTCACCGGTGACGGCGCGCGCCGCGACGCCGACGGCTACTACTGGATCACCGGTCGCGTGGACGACGTGATCAACGTCGCCGGCCACCGCATGGGCACGGCCGAGGTCGAGAGCGCGCTTGTCGCGCATCCCGCCGTCGCGGAAGCCGCCGTCGTCGGTATGCCGCACGAGATCAAGGGCCAGGGCATCTACGCCTATGTCACGCTGAAGGCCGGCATCGAGGCGACCGAGGTGCTGCGCCGCGAACTCGTCGCCTGGGTGCGCAAGGAGATCGGGCCCATCGCGACGCCGGACGCCATCCAGTGGGCGCCGGGCCTGCCGAAGACGCGCTCGGGCAAGATCATGCGCCGCATCCTTCGCAAGATCGCGGCGAACGAGACGGAAGGCCTCGGCGATACCTCCACCCTCGCGGATCCCGCGGTGGTGCAGGAACTGATCGACAACCGCGTCGGCTGAGGCGCGCGGGGCGGGGGCGATGGTCGGGCGCGGCCACCGGTACAGGGATGTCTATATCGGCGGGCCGGACCTGGTGGCGCCGCTGGTGCGCGGCCGGGCCGAGAGTCTCGACGCGCCGCCCTACCGCATCAGCCCGATCTTTCCCCCCTCGCGCCGCGACATCTTCGCCGAGGTCGTCGAACGGATCGCACGCGGCGCCCTCGTGGGCCGCCAGACCGCGGCGGCCTGCTGGTGCGCGCTGGTCTCGCCTGACGAGCTCAACGCGCTGATCGACGAATTCTATGAGGGTGAGCAGGAGGAACCGCCGCGGCTGTCCGCGCTGCGCCGCTTCGTCGCGGCGCTGCCCTGCGACTGCCAGTTCTCGTTGGTGGCCGCGGCGTTCTGACGCCAGCAGCCGCTCCGCGCGGCACATCGTTGGCCTGCCGGCTTCGCGCGCGCCGCGCCGGCGGCGTTCGGTGCCTCGGCCGGCATCCTTCGGGCCGCCCGGATCCGGGTCGTCGGCATGCTCCCCGCGCCTTGCCGCGCCGCCTGCCGCGGCGCAGCATGGGCCGGATGACCGCCGCCGACGAGGACGCCGAGAGCCGGGCGCGCATGCGCCGCGTGCTCGCCATGTATGGCCCGGCGGTCTTCGCCGGTGCGTTCGCCACCCGCGCGACCGACCCCGTCGTCGCAGAGATCGCCTTCGATTTCGGCACGACGGCCGCACAGGCCGCACTGCTCGGCACCGCCTATACCCTGCCTTTCGCGCTGGTGCAGCCGATCCTGGGGCCGGTCGCGGATTCGGTGGGCAAGCGGCGCATCGTGACGATCTGCGTGGCACTGCTGGCGGCGATGCTGCTGTTCTGCGCGCTGGCCGCCTCGCTGGGCTGGCTGATGGCCTTCCGCGCGGCCTCCGGCGCCGCGGCGGGGGGGATGATGCCGTTGACGCTCGCCATCATGGGCGATGCCGTGCCGCTGAAGGACCGGCAGGTGGCGCTGTCGCGCATCCTGGTCTTTGGCATATCCGGGCAGATCGCGGGGGGCGCGATCGCCGGGCCGGTGGCGGCCATCGCCGGATGGCGCGGCATGTTGGTGCTCTGCGCGCTGTCGGCGGTGGCGGGGCTGGTTGCGCTGCTGATCGCGGCGCGGGGTGCGGCGCCCGAGGCCCGCACGCGCTACGACCCGGTGGTTGCGGCGCAGCGCTATCGCGGCGTGCTCGCGAACCCGAACGCTGTGCCGCTCTACGCCACCGTGGCGGTGGAAGGGGCGCTGGTCTTCGGATCCTTCCCCTTCATCGCGCCGCTGATGATCGCGCGCGGCATCGGCGGCACGGCGGAAGCGGGGCTCGCGATCGGGGCCTTCGGGATCGGCGGGCTGGCCTATGCGGCGCTGGCGCGACCGCTGCTGAACCGCTTCGGCCAGGCGGGCGTGGTGCGGATGGGGGGCGGGCTCGGCTTCCTCGCGCTTGCGGGCTTCGCGCTCGCGCCCGCGCTGGGGGTGATGGTCGGCGCGGGATTCCTGCTCGGCACCGCCTTCTACATGATCCACAACGCGATCCAGACGCGGGCGACGGAGCTTGCCCCGCAGGCGCGCGGCAGCGCCGTTTCGCTGCACGCCTTCTCCTTCTTCACGGGCCAGTCGCTCGGGCCGCCGCTCTTCGGGTTGGGTGGGGCTACGGTCGGCCTGGGCCCGTCGCTGGCACTGGCGGCGTTGCTGCTGGCCGGGCTGGCCTGGCTGCTGGCCCGCCGCCCGGCCTGAGGGGCCATCTGGAACAGAAGGTGATTCCCAGCGCCGATTCGCCCGGAACCACCCCATTCCGAATCAAGCACTTGGTCCGAGTCGCGCGAACGAATCGCTGACTCTCGCGGCTCGATTCGCAAAGCTGCGCGAAATCAACGGCTTGTGGTGGGCGCCCGGGGGTGGGCACAAGGACGTTCGCGCTCCGTCCGCACCACTGGCCCGAGTCGTGCCTGAGTCGTGCCCGAGTCGCGGCCCTCCTTTTTCCCTCGCCTTTCGCGCGGGCAGCGCCTATGTGTGCGCCGCATCAAGAAAACGCCCGAGGAAGGCCGCGCCGCTCGCCCACGACCGGGGCCGGGGTGCGGCCGTGCCTGTGGCGACCTCGGACAGGAGTGCGCGATGAGCGCCGCAGATATCCGCAACGTCGCGATCATCGCGCACGTCGACCACGGCAAGACCACCCTCGTGGACCAGCTGCTGAAGCAGGCGGGCGCCTTCCGCGCCAACCAGCAGGTGGCCGAGCGCGCGCTGGACCGCAACGACCTCGAGCGCGAGCGTGGCATCACCATCCTGGCGAAGTCCACCGCCGTGGAATGGAAGGGCGTGAAGATCAACATCGTGGACACGCCCGGCCACGCCGATTTCGGCGGCGAGGTGGAGCGCATCCTGTCGATGGTGGACGGCGCCATCGTGCTCTGCGACGCGGCCGAGGGCCCGTTGCCGCAGACCAAGTTCGTGCTGACCAAGGCGCTCGCGCGCGGCCTGCGCCCCATCGTCGTCATCAACAAGGTCGACCGCCAGGACGCGCGCCCGCACGAGGTGCATGACGAGGTCTTCGACCTGTTCGCGGCCCTGGGCGCGACGGACGAGCAACTCGACTTCCACACGCTGTTCGCCTCCGGCCGGCAGGGCTGGGCGGACCTGGAGCTGGAAGGTCCGCGCAAGGACCTCTCGGCCATGTTCGACCTGATCCTGTCGCATGTGCCCGCGCCTACGGTGGACAACGACGCACCCTTCGCGATGAACGCGTCGATCCTGGAATCCGACAACTTCCTCGGCCGCATCCTGACCGGCCGCGTGGAACAGGGCGTCGCACGGCTGAACATGCCGGTGCGCGTGCTGCGCCAGGACGGCACGGTGGTGGAGTCCGGCCGGCTGACCAAACTGATGACTTTCTCCGGCCTTGATCGCGTGCCGGTCGAGGAAGTGCGCGCGGGCGACATCATCGCCATCGCCGGCCTTTCGGATGCGACCATCCCCGACACCATCGCAGCACCTGAAGTGACCGTGCCGCTGCCCGCTATCCCGGTCGATCCGCCCACCCTGGCGATGACCTTCCGCATCAATGACGGCCCGCTCGGCGGGCGCGAGGGCAAGAAGGTCACGTCGCGCCAGATCCGCGACCGGCTGTTCAAGGAGACCGAGGGCAACGTCGCCATCAAGGTGAAGGTGTCCGAGGAAGTGGACGCCTTCGAGGTGGCCGGCCGCGGCGAACTCCAGCTCGGCGTGCTGATCGAGCAGATGCGCCGCGAGGGCTTCGAGCTGACCATCGGCCGCCCGCGCGTCCTCACGCGCGACAACCCCGAGACGGGCGAGAAGGAAGAACCCTTCGAGGAATGCCTGATCGACGTCGACGAGCAGTATTCCGGCGTGGTCGTCGAGAAGATGTCGATCCGCAAGGGCCAGATGCAGGACATGCGGCCTTCGGGCGGCGGCAAGGTGCGCCTGACCTTCCACATCCCGTCCCGCGGGCTGATCGGCTACCACGGCGAATTCCTGACCGACACGCGCGGCACCGGCATGATGAACCGCCTGTTCCTCGGCTATCAGCCCTGGGCGGGCGTGATCGAGGGCCGGCGCAACGGCTCGCTGATCAGCAACTCGGACGGCGAGGCAATCCAGTACGCGCTGTTCTACCTGCAGGAACGCGGCACGCTCTTCGTCGACCCGGGCCAGAAGGTCTATGTCGGGCTGATCCTCGGCGAGAATTCGCGCGACAACGACCTCGACGTGAATCCAATCAAGGAAAAGAAGCTCACCAACATCCGCGCCGCCGGCAAGGATGAGGCGCTGCTTCTGATCCCGCCGCGTCGCATGAGCCTCGAACAGGCGATCGCCTACATCGAGGACGACGAACTGGTGGAAGTGACGCCGAGCGCGATCCGCCTGCGCAAGCGCTACCTCGACCCGCATGAGCGCAAGAAGCACGCGCGGCGGGCGGAGAGCGAGGCGGCGTGATCCATCCGATCGCCGAAGGGCGATGGCCGCGCAGTGGCCGAGCACCCGGAGGCGTGAATCGGATGGTCTGAGATGATGCGAGGGAGGCGCTGCCTCCCTCGCGTGGCTTCAGTCAGGAAGTTCCGTTCCGTGGATCCTCCGGAGTCGAAACTTCGTGCCGGTTCTACCAGTGCGGTGGTCCCGCGCATCAAGTTTGCCAAATTGTTTGGGATCGCCGGCATCCTCCTCATGGTGATGCTCGTGTTCGGGGCGCCCCTGCTCGTATCCATCGCACTTGGTGGCGTCGCGGGCATGTTGGATGTCGTCCGGACCGGAGGGATCGCCATGATCCTTCTGTCTGCGATCCCTGCCGGCATCATCGGTGTGTTTCTTGTTTCACTCATTCTCTGCAGTCTTGTGGCCTTCTGGTTGTCGCGCCACGGCGGCATGTTCAGAGTCGATCCAGGGGCGCGCGAGATTTCGGATGGTCTTGGTCGGCGCTGGAATCAGATGGAGCATGGCCAAGCCATCGTGGTTCTAGGCCGTGGCGGAAAGCCCTACGCGCTCCTGCTCCCAACCTCGGGCGGTCCTCCGGCGGCGCTTCCGATCCTCCGGCGCTTGTCGCGGCCGGTTGTCAGAGTCTTCGATACTCTCTGGACGGGCCGTCCAGGCGCGCGCTTCGCCTTGCCGCTTTTCCTCCTAACCGACGTGGACGCCATGCTTTCGGCCTCTTGTCGCTGAAGTTCCGGGTCCCGAGGGCCTTTCGGCCCTCGGCGGGCGGGGTTTCGGGGAGGGCGCCGCCCGCCCCGCCGCGCGTGTCGCCCGTGCCTGCCATTCGTGGTCAGATCAAGGCCGCCCGCCCGCCGAGGCGGCATGCCTGACGATGACCAACAGGACCCGCCCGCCTCATGTCCGCAGCCCTGACCGAGCGTTCCACCGCGACCGACACCTTCGACGCCATCGTCATCGGCGCCGGCATGTCCGGCCTGTATCAGCTGATCCGCCTGCGCGAGCTTGGTCTCAGGGCGCGCGTGCTCGAGGCCGGCACGGGCGTCGGCGGCACCTGGTACTGGAACCGCTACCCCGGCTGCCGCTTCGATTCCGAAAGCTACTCCTACGGCTATTCCTTCGACCGGGACCTGCTGAAGGAGTGGAACTGGACCGAGCACTTCGCCCCCCAGCCCGAGACCGAGCGCTACCTGAACCTGGTGGCCGACAAGTACGACCTGCGGCGCGACATCATCTTCGGCGCGCGCGTGACGGCCGCGACATGGAACGATGCCCGCGGCACCTGGACCGTCGAATGCGAGGACGGAAGCCGCCACGTTTCACGGTTCCTGATCACGGCGGTCGGCGTGCTCTCCACGCCCACCATGCCGACCTTCCCCGGCATCGAGGAGTTCCGCGGCCAATCCTTCCACACCGGCCTCTGGCCCAAGGAACCGGTGGACTTCGCCGGCAAGCGCGTGGCCGTCATCGGCACCGGCGCCTCCGGCGTGCAGACCATCCAGGAAGTTGCCAAGACCGCCGCGCAGCTCACCGTGTTCCAGCGCACGCCCAACTGGTGCGCGCCGCTGCACAACGGGACGATCAGCGCCGAGGAGATGGCGGAGATCCGCACCCGCTACGACGAGATCTTCTGCCGATGCCAGGAAACCGTCTCCTGCTTCCTGCACACGCCGGACCCGCGCAACACCTTCGATGTCGGCGCCGAGGAACGCGAAGCCTTCCTCGAGACGCTCTATGCCGGGCGCGGCTTCGGCATCTGGGTCGGCAATTTCAAGGACATGCTCACCGACCGCGCGGCGAACGAGGAAATCTCCCGTTTCGTCGCGAAGAAGATCCGCCAGCGGGTGAAGGACCCGAAGGTCGCGGAGCTGCTGATCCCGAAGAATCACGGCTTCGGCACCCGCCGCGTGCCGCTCGAGACGCGCTACTACGAGGTCTACAACCAGCCCAACGTGATGCTGGTGGACAGCAGGGCGACGCCGATCGAACGCATCACGGCCGGCGGCCTGCGCACAACAGAGGCCGCGTACGAGTTCGACATCATCGTCTACGCCACCGGCTTCGACGCGCTGCGCGGCGCCTTCGACCGGATCGAATTCCGCGGCCGCGACGGCGTGACGCTGAAGGAGAAGTGGCGGGACGGCGCTACCTCGCTCGTCGGCATGCTGCAGGACGGCTTCCCGAACCTGCTCACGCTGCTCGGGCCCCATACGGCGCTCGGCAACATCCCGCGGTCGATCGAGTTCAACGTCGACTGGGTCACCGATCTGCTACGCCACATGCGGCGGCACGGCCTGACGCGCATGGAAGCGACGCCCGAGGCCGTGGCGCGGTGGATGGACCACGTCATGGACACGGCCAGGGGCCAGCTGGCGCTCGAGGTCGATTCCTGGATGACCGGCGTGAACATCAATCTCGCCGGCCGCCAGACGCGGATCGTCGCGCGCTACATGGGCACGGCGCCAGCCTATCGCGCCTGGGCGAACGAGATCGCTGGGCGCGGCTATGAGGGCGTGACGCTACGCTGAACCCGGCGATCATCGAGGCGGCGCGAGAACCTTGTCCCGGTAGTTGCAATGCGCCCGCGCCACGCAGCGCCAGCACTCCGGCGCGCGGGCCTTGCACACATACCGCCCGTGCAGGATCAGCCAGTGATGCGCGTCCCGCAGCAGGTCGGGCGGGCAGCGCTTCACCAATCTCTCCTCCACCTCCCGCACCGTCTTGCCGGGTGCGAGCCCGCAGCGGTTGCCCAGGCGGAAGATGTGCGTATCGACCGCCATGGTGTTCTGCCCGAAGGCCACGTTGAGCACGACATTGGCCGTCTTGCGCCCGACGCCGGGAAGCGCCTCCAGCGCCTCCCGCTCCCCCGGCACCTGGCCGCCATGCTTGTCCACCAGGTCGCGCGCGAGTGCGGCGACGTTGCGCGCCTTGCCTTGCCAAAGCCCGATGGTGCGGATGTAGGGCCCGATCCCCTCCGCCCCGAGGGTCGCCATCGCCGCCGGCGTCGGCGCCGCGGCGAAGAGTGCGGGCGTGCATCGGTTCACCGCCGCGTCGGTCGTCTGGGCGGAGAGCACGACGGCGACCAGCAGCGTGAAGGTGTCGTGGTAGATCAGCTCGGTCTCCGGCGCCGGGTTGGCGACGGCGAGCGCGCGGATGAAGGCCTCCGCCTGGGCGGGCGGCATCAGGCGGGCGCGGCGCGGGGCGGTGGCGGTGCCGTGGTCGGGCTTGGGGGGCTTGGCGGTCGGCATGGCTGGCAACGCCTCTATCCTCCCTTATGCTGCGACGCCATGGCCGCCCCTGCCGAGCCCGTGCTGTTCCATGCCGTCTGCACACCGCCGCGCTCCCTCACGCGCGGGGGCTACCGCGTCTTCGCGCTGCTGCTCGGGGTGTTCGCGCTGCTGACGGGCGTGTTGTTCCTCGCGCTTGGCGCCTGGCCGATCCTGCCCTTCCTGGGACTCGAGGTCGGCTTCGCGCTCGGCCTCGTGGCGCTGCACGCGCGTGGCGCGGCGCGCGCGGCGGAGGTCGTCATGCTCACGCCGGACCGCCTGACGATCCGCCGTATGGATGCGCGCGGGCGGCGGGAGGAGGTGGCGCTCGACGCCTATTGGGCCCGCGTCATGCTGGCCGAACGCCCTGGTGCCGCACCGCTGCTGCGCATCGAGAGCCGTGGCCGCGCCGTCGAGATCGGCCGCGACCTGGTGCGGGAGGAGAAGGAAGCGCTCCGCGCCGCGCTGGCCGAGGCGCTGGCCCGCGCGCGCGATCCCCGCTTCGACAATCCGCAACTGCGGGAGGGGTGACGCTCGGCGGCCGAAGCGTTCGGCGTCGGTCCATGAGGCGTCCGTCATCCTGTCCCGCGGCAACGGCCTCGGCGCGAGGGGCGTCAGCCTGGTCGGCCCCATGAAGGATGAAGCGCCGCAGCCTGATGTCCGGCGTCCAGTTCGGTGCGTGGCCATGCCATCGGCGCCGCGCGGGGGGGGGGCGGCAGCGCCGACAAGCGGTTGCGTGGAGGATGCCTACCAGCCGCTGCTGCTGCGCACGCGTTCCACTCCCCCCTGGGAGGCGGCGCCGCGCCGGCGCATGCAGGCGTTGTAGATTCTCGGCAGCGCCTCGGCGAGTTCGCGGCGGACGCGGTCCTCCTGCGCGAGGTTGCCGGCCACGTTGGTGGAGGCGATGCGCCGGGCCTCCGGGTCGTTGAGCGCTTCGCGCCGGCAGGCCTCGGCATCCGGGCCGGGCTCGTTCGGCAGGTTGCGGCCGACCACGCCGCCGCCGCAGGCGGCAAGGCCGAGCAGGCCGACAAGGGCGAAGGCGCGGATGGTCATGATGCCAGCCAATCCTCGATCAGGCGTCGGGCGATGGAATCCGCCCGCGGCAGGGAAAAGCCATGGGCCTCGTGATCGCGGATCTGGTCCCGCGAGAACCAGCGCGCGTCCTTCAGTTCCTCGGGGTCGATGCGGATCTCCTCCGACAGCCCTTCGGCATGGAAGCCGAGCATGATGGAGGACGGGAAGGGCCATGGCTGGGAGGAATGGTACATCACCCGCCCGACATCGATGCCGGATTCCTCCTTCACCTCCCGCCGCACCGCTTCCTCGAGGCTTTCGCCCGGTTCCACGAAGCCGGCGAGGGTCGAATACATCGTCACGTTCGGGAAGCGGTGCGAATGGCCGAGCAGGCAGGAATCGCCACGCACGACCAGCATGATCACGGCCGGGTCGGTTCGCGGGAAATGCTGCGCGCCGCAGCCGTCGCACATCATCACGTTGCCCGCGCTGCGCGGGGCGCAGCGGCTGCCGCAGACGCCGCAGAAGCGGTGCTTCACCCGCCAGTGCATGAGGCCGCGCGCATGCGCGAGCACGCTCGCCTCACCCGGTGGCAGCAGGCCCGCAACCTGGCGGAGGTCGGTGAAGGCGCCCATGCCTTCGGGCAGCAGCGGCAGCGGGTCGTCGGCGTGGGAGCAATCGATCGCGAAGACCGGGCGCCCATCCCACATGCCGAGGAAGGCCCAGGGCCCGTCCGCCATGCGCACCGCCTCGGCCGCCGCACCGGTCAGCAGCACGGCTTCCGGATGGCCCTCGGCGACGCCCTTCATCAGGCTGCGCGCGCGCCAGACCGGCACGAAGAGGCTGTCGGGATGGGCGAGCGCGGCCGCGATGAACTCGGCATCGTCGCGCTTCTCTCCGGCACGGTCGAGGGGACTGCCGGTATAGGCGTTGGGGCGGCTGGCGGGGATCGAGAGCATGGGGCGCGGACCCTGCCACGGGCTCCCCCGCCCGTCCATCCGAGCCGCTCACGCTGGCGTCCCGCCCGGCGGCGGCCGACACGCCATGGTGGTGGGCCTTTCGCAGCAGAGCCGTTTCCACCGACGGCACCGCGCCGCTGCCGAGGCGTGTCGTCAGCGCGGCACGATCGGGTTCCACCTGCAGCCGGAGTAGCCTCCCCCGCCGCGTGGGCCCGTCCCGCGTCGCGGCGACCGTATCGCCGACCGAGGCGGCCAGTCCGAGCAGGCAGACCTTCGCGAAGTCCGATCGCATCGTGCGCCTATCGTCGTCGCAGCCCATCGCTCGGTGGTCCGCACGAGGTGACCCGCAGCCCGCCTGCGTCCAAATCGTTGCGTTTTGCGGTCCGATAAATGCTCCGGAACCGCCCGCTGGCGTGATGGCTGCCGATACATCTCGATGTGCGATGCCGTGCATGCAGCCGCGGCTGGTGGGGTCGGATCGGGTCAGCGGGAGGACAGTCCGGGCCAGTTCGCGTCCGCGCGGGCGACGCGGCCGGGGATGTCCCGTTCCCAGCGCCGCTGCACGGACCGGTCGTAGTTCAGGAACAGCCGCCCATCGACGACCCGCCAGGCGGCGGGATCGATCGGCGCGGTGTAGCCCTCGCTGACGGCGAAGGCGCAGAAGCCGCCGTAGGCCGGGGCGTAGCGTTCGGGCTCGGCGGCGAAGCGGTCGCGGTTCGCCGCGCTCGCGAAGCGCCAGGTCGCCCCACGCCAAGCATGGGCGAATTCGGCGCGGCCCGCGACCGGGCGGCCTTCGACGAAATAGGCGACGACATCGGTGCCCCGCACGGCGAGGCCGGCGTCCGCATTCACCTCCGCCGCCGCGGCAGGCAGGAAGCGGGTGCCAAGGGGCACGGCGAGCGTCGCACCGGGAACAATCCAGAGCAGGGAACGGCGGCTGAGGGCCATGGCGAGTCTCCTTCGCCGCGGGTTTCGCCCCCGCCACCGCGCCGGTTACGCCCCCCATTGGCGCGGCGGTGCCGACGCATGATATGGTGCCCACGGAAGGTCGGCGGCGGACGGGCTCCCCGCCAACCCGGTCAGGTCCGGAAGGAAGCAGCCGTAACGGGTTCTCGCCCGGGTCGCTTGCCGGCCTTCCACCCTTCTCGCCCCCGGCCCGCGCGGCCGCGCCGCCCAGGGACAGCATGGCTTCCGACCTTCTCGGCTTCCCCGCACCCAAGGATGGCGACGCGGCGGCCGAGGAAGGCCTGCCCGCCCCACCCGCCCCCGAGGGCCCCGGCCTGTTCGGGGACCCGGCGCCGGTCGCCCCGCCGCCGGCCGCCGTCGTGCCCGCCCCG
>NZ_JACADQ010000096.1 GCF_016106015.1 Neoroseomonas rubea | reverse complement strand
CGCTCGGCGCGCAGCAGGCGCAGCCGCGCGCCGTTCAGAAGGCTTGCCGCCGCCTGCGCCAGCCGCGCGCCGGTCTGGGCGATGGAGGCGGCGAGTTCCGCCCGCGCCGGCACGGCGAGTTCGGCCGCCGCGGTCGGCGTCGGCGCGCGGCGGTCGGAGGCGAAATCGATCAGCGTCGTGTCCGTCTCATGCCCCACCGCGCTGATCAGCGGGATGGAGCAGGCGGCGGCGGCGCGGACCACGATCTCCTCGTTGAAGGCCATCAGGTCCTCGAGCGACCCGCCGCCGCGGGCGACGATCACCAGGTCCGGCCGCGGCACGTGCCCGCCTGGCTGGATGGCGTCGAAGCCGCGGATGGCGGCGGCGATCTGTTCCGCCGCACCCTGCCCCTGCACCAGGACGGGCCAGAGCAGGATGCGGCGCGGGAAGCGCCGCGCGATGGTGGTGCGGATGTCCTGGATGACCGCGCCCTTCTCGGAAGTGACCACGCCGATCACGGCGGGCAGGCGCGGGATGCGTATCTTGCGGGCGTCATCGAACAGGCCTTCGTCGAGCAGGCGCTTGCGCAACGCCTCGATCTTCGCAAGCAGCGCGCCCTCGCCGGCATATTCCAGGCGCTCGATCACCAGCTGGTATTTCGAGCGATCCGCGTAGGTGGAGATGCGGCCGGTCGCGATCATCTCCACGCCATTCTCGGGCATGGTGCCGATATTGCGCAGCGCGGTCTTCCAGATGACCGCCTCGATCTTCGCGTCGGCGTCCTTGAGCGAGAGGTAGGTGTGGCCGGAGGGGTAGCGCTTCATCTCCGTGATCTCGCCGCGCACGCGCACGCGGCCGAAGGCGCCTTCCAGCGTGCGGCGGATCGCGCCGGCAAGGTCGGAGACGCTGTAGTCGGGGATGTTGGTGGCGGCCGGGGTGTCCATCGCGCCACCCTATGCTAAGCGCGGCCCGTTGCGGAACGGGGGTGTGCGATGAAGGTGCTGGTGGTCGGCGGCGGTGGGCGGGAACATGCGCTGTGCTGGGCGATCGCGGCCTCGCCGCTGCTGACGAAGCTGTGGTGCGCGCCGGGCAATGCCGGCATCGCCGAGGTCGCGGACTGCGTGCCGATCGGGGCGGAGGACATCGCCGCGCTGGTCGCCTTCGCAAAGGACAAGGCGGTGGACCTGCTGGTCTGCGGGCCGGAGGCGCCGCTGACGCTGGGCCTTGCCGATGCCTGCGCCGCTGCCAGCATCCGCTGCTTCGGCCCGAGCCAGGCGGCCGCGCGGCTGGAAGGCAGCAAGGCCTTCACGCGGGACGTAGCGGATGCCGCCGGCGCGCCGGGCGCGCGCTGGCAGCGGTTCGAGGACCCGGCCGCGGCGAAGGCGTATATCCGCGCGCAGGGCGCGCCGATCGTGATCAAGGCGGATGGTCTCGCGGCAGGCAAGGGCGTGGTGGTCGCCGCGACGGTCGCCGAGGCGGAAGCCGCCGTGGCGGACATCATGGAAAGCCGCGTCCATGGCGCCGCCGGCGCGACGGTGCTGGTTGAGGAATGCCTGGTGGGCGAGGAGGTCTCCTTCTTCGCGCTGTGCGACGGCACCACGGCGCTGCCGCTCGGCGCCGCGCAGGACCACAAGCGCGTGGGGGATGGCGATACGGGGCCGAACACCGGCGGCATGGGCGCCTATTCCCCGCCGCCCGTCTTCACCGATGCGCTGCGGGACGAGACGATGGCGCGGATCGTGCGGCCGGTGCTCGCCGAGATGGCGCGGCGCGGCGCCCCCTTCCGCGGCGTGCTCTTTGCCGGGCTGATGATCACGGCGGACGGGCCGCGGCTGATCGAGTTCAACGTCCGCTTCGGCGACCCGGAATGCCAGGCGCTGATGGTACGGCTGCGCTCGGACCTGCTGCCCGCGCTGCTCGCCGCCTGCGACGGGGAACTCGCATCCTTCGACCTGCGGTGGGAACCGTTGCATTCCCTCGTCGTCGTCATGGTCGCGCGGGGCTATCCCGGCGCCTACGCCAAGGGCAGCGAGATCCGAGGGCTGGAGCGCGCGGCGCAGGTGCACGGCGTGCAGGTGTTCCACGCCGGGACGGCGCGGCGGGAGGATGGCGCGCTGGTCGCGACCGGCGGGCGCGTCCTTGGCATCGCGGCCGCGGCGCCGACGCTCGCGGAAGCGCGGGATGCCGCCTACGCCGCGGTCGATGCGATCGACTGGCCCGGCGGCTTCTGCCGGCGCGATATCGGCTGGCGCGCGCTGTAGGCGGAATTCAACGGCGCTGTCGCTCGGTCCAGGCGGCTTCGAAGACGCCGATGACGAAGTCGGGGTGGCCGGCGGAGGGCAGCATCGTCACCTGGCCGGTGGCGCGTTCCACGGCGACGGGGCCGTTGCCGGGCTTCGCCTGGCCGGGGTCCCCTGTCTCCCGGTACCCGCGCGTGGTGTAGAAGACGACCCAGCCGAAGGGGCGTTCGCGTGTCGCTTCCTCGACCGGCACCCAGTCGGTGGTCGGGTCGGCGGCGGCGACCGCCTCCATCGCCAGGATGATCGCCGCGGCGCGGCTCGGCACGGGGCCGGGTGGGCGGGGCGACTGACCTGACATCCTCTCCTCCTCCGCCCGCAGGGGCGCGCAGGCCGACAGCGCGGCCGCCAGCAAGCAGCGGCGCGTGCGGCCGTCAGTGATTGCCCGGCACGATGGCGATGCCGACATCGGCGGGATTGTAGCGCGCCTGCGCGACGGCGGGGTCGGAGATGGCGCCGGCACCCTGGCCGGGGCCCCAGTTCTGGCCCTCGACGATCGAGACGGTGCCGCCCTGGTTCGTCATCACGACGACATGCGAATTGCCGTTGCCGTAGTCGATGCCGACGATCAGCGTCGTGCCGTCGCCACCCTGCTGCGCCAGGTTGTAGGCGTCGTTCAGGTTGTGGCCCCAGCTCATCGTCGTGTTGTGGCGCGCGGCGATGGCGTCGAAGCTGCCATCCTGCCCGGCAGGCGCGGTGGCGTTCGGGTTGCTGCCATCCAGCCGGTCGATCACCGCGTCGACGATGTTGCCGCAGTTGATGACGCTGTTGGGGGGGTTCACCGCGGCGGCGATCGCCGCGGCCGATTGCGCGCCGCCGCCCCCGCTGCCCCCTCCGCCCGCGGCACCGCCATAGATGACGTTGGGCGACCCCACGACGATGCTTCCGCCATGGGAGGTCAGCGATCCCAGGAAGGCCGGTGGCAGTTTGCCGACGAGGATGGTCGGGTAGCCCATCATGATCGCGTCGGGCGGGCCGACGCAGAGGCACAGGTCAGTCTGCCGCGCCGCGGGGAAGAAGTTGATGAGCACCGTGATGCAGCAGGGCGGCAGCACCGGTCCGCCGACATGCGGCACCGGCCCGGTGAACATCGGGCAGACATGCATGTCGAGCAATCGGGCGGCGGGAAACGGCATGGTCGTCCTGCGGCGCGTCTGGCCGGATGTGACAGAAGCACGCCGGCCCGGCCCGCCGCAACCGGGCCGGGTCACACGCCCTGCAAGACTTCAGACGAGCGCGTCGATCGCCCGGGCAAGCGCGATGTCCCGCGCCGACAGCCCGCCGGCATCGTGGGTGGACAGGGTGATCTCCACCCGGTTCCACACATTGGACCATTCGGGGTGGTGGTCCTGCTTCTCGGCCAGCAGGGCGACACGGCTCATGAAGCCCCAGGCGGCGTTGAAGTCGGCAAAGCGGAAGCCGCGCGCGATCGCGTCCCGCCCCTCCACCATCCGCCAGTCCGGCAGGTCCCGCGCCAGGGCGGCACGCGCCGCCGCATCCAGTTTCTCGACCATCGGTCTCTCCCTGTTCTTGACGGCAGGCCGGCCGGCCACGCATGAGACGCCATGCGCTTCTCGACCCCGCCCGGCCTCGATGACCTGGTTGAGATGGCGGAGCACGCGCTCGCCGCAATCCCCGAGCCGCTGCGCGACATGGTGCGCGGCACCGCCATCCTCGTCGAGGACATGCCCGATGACGAGGTGCTGCGGGAGATGGGCATCGAAAGCCCCTGGGAACTGACCGGCCTGTACCAGGGCGTGCCGCTGATCGCGAAATCCAGCGGCGACGTGCCGCGGGAACCCGACCGCATCCTGCTGTATCGCGAGCCCATCCTGCTGGAATGGATCGAGACCGGGGAGGACCTGTTCCGCCTGGTCCGCAACGTGCTGATCCATGAGATCGGGCATCATTTCGGCCTCTCGGACGAGGATATCGCGCGGCTCGAGGAGGATTGACACCCTCGCGTTGAAACCGGGCACTGGATTTCGTTACGATATCGGCGCGAACATCCGGGACGGCGCGACATGGCCGGCTTCACCACGGTCCAGGACAGCGGGCCATCCGCCAACCGCATCGACATGGTCTTCGTGGGCGATGGCTACACGGCGGGCGAGATCGCCACGACCTACGCCGCGCATGTGCAGTCGCTGCTGACCTACATGTTCGACGGGACGCTGCTGACCGAGCCCTTCGGGCGCTATCGCAACTTCTTCAACATCCACCGCGTGGAGGTCGTCTCGGCCGAACCGGGTGCGGACGATCCCGGCGCGGGCATCACGCGCAACACCGCGCTCGGGGCGTCCTATCGCTGGGACGGGGTGACGGACCGGCTGCTGTATCTCAGCGACGCGGCGGCGAACGCGGCCGTGGCCGCGGCCTTCGCGGGCACTGGCATCACGGCGGAGATGCGCTTCGCCACCGTCAACAGCGCGACCTATGGCGGGGGCGGCGGCACCTGGGCGGTCTACGCCGGCGGGAATTCCTTCGCCCGCGAAGTGGCGCTGCACGAGGTCGGCCATTCCTTCGCCGACCTTGCCGACGAGTACTGGTATTTCGGTGGCGCTTATTCGGGCGGAGAGCCCTTCGCGCGCAACGTCACCACCGACCCCACCGGCGCGAAATGGTCAGACTGGATCGGCTACGACCAGCCGGGAATCGGTGTGATCGGCGCCTATGAAGGCGGCTACTACAATGCGACCGGCATCTGGCGGCCGTCGCTGAACTCCAAGATGCAGAACCTCGACCGCCCCTTCGATGTGGTGGCGCGGGAGGAATTCATCCGCGGCTTCTACGCGCTGGTGGACCCGATCGACAGCCACACGCCGAATGCCGGCACGCTGACGAACCGCACGAGCCTGACGGTCGATGTCATCGACCCCGCCGTGATCCGCGTGGACTGGACGGTGAACGGCACCACCTTCACCGGCGCGGGGGAAAGCTTCGACCTGCGCGGCCGCCGCCTCGGCTTCGGCACCTTCATCGTCACGGCGCTCGCGCAGGACCCGACCGACTGGGTGCGCGGCGACCGCTCCGCGCTGCAGGAAAGTGTCACCTGGACGGTGGTCAACGACTACGAGCGCTACGGCACCGCGGCGGCGAACCGGCTGGACGGCACGGCCAACCCGAACGCGATCTTCGGCCTCGGCGGCAACGACACGCTGGACGGGCTGGCGGGGGCGGACACGCTCTCGGGCGGGCCGGGCGACGACCTCTATGTGCTGGACGAGGCGGGCGACCGGGTGGTGGAGACGGCGGGCGCCGGCACGGACACGGTGCGCACCACGCTCGCGCTGTACACGCTCGGCGCGACGGTCGAACACCTGGTCGCCGGCGACGGCGCGGCGCACCGCTTCACCGGCAATGCGCTGGCGAACCGCATCACGGGCGGCGCGGGCACGGATACGCTCGCCGGCGGCGCAGGCGCCGATACGCTGGATGGCGCGGGCGGCATCGACCGGCTGTTCGGCGGCGGCGGCGATGACTGGTACGTGCTGACGGCGGGCGACATCGTCGTGGAAGCGGCGGGGGGCGGGCGCGACACGGTGATGATCGGCGCAGGCACCGCCTACGCGCTGGGGGCGGAGGTCGAGGTGCTGCGCATGGCGGCGGGCGGCATCGTCTCCGGCCTCGGCAACGCGCTGGCGAACACGCTGGTGGGCAATGCGAACGGAAATGTGGTGAACGGCGCGGGCGGCGCGGATTCCATCGCGGGGGAGGGTGGTGCCGACGTGCTGCTCGGCGGCCTGGACGCGGACACGCTGCGCGGTGGGGCGGGGTCGGACGTGTTCCGATTCGACGAGGTGGCGGAGTCCGGCCCGGCCGCGCCGGACCTGGTCGCGGATTTCGCCTTTCGCGCGGGGGAGGTGGACCGCATCAACCTCTCCCGCATCGATGCGCGCGCGGGAACGGCAGGCGACGAGGCCTTCGTGTTCATCGGCGCGGCTGCCTTCAGCGGCGTCCAGGGGCAGTTGCGTGCGGAAGCGGTGACGCCCGGCGCGCGCTGGCGGGTGGAGGGCGATGTGAACGGGGATCGGGTGGCGGATCTCGTCGTGCTGGTGGACAGCGTCGCGGGACCCACCACCGGATGGTTCATCCTGTAGGGCGCCCCAGCAGTTCCCCATCGTGCTCGCCCAGACGCGGCGCATCGCGCAGCGACCGCGGCCTCTCGCCATCGAAGGAAATCGGCAGCCCCACCACGCGCGGCCCGCCGGCGGGCAATTGCTGCACGATGCCCACCGCATCGAATTGCGGGCTCGCCACCACCTCCCCGATGTCGTTCACCGGGGCGCAGGGCACGCCCGCGGCCTCCAGCGCCGCGATCCAGGCATCCCGCGGGCGCGTGCGCAGCACCTCCGCGATCAAGGGCAGCAGCGCGGCCTTGTTGCGCACGCGCGCGGCACCCTTGGCGAAGCGTTCGTCCGTCGCCCACGCCGCATGCCCCAGCACATCGGCGCAGCGCGCCCAAAGGCGATCGTTGCCCGCAGCCAGGCAGAGCGGCCGGTCCGCCGTGTCGAACACCTGGTAGGGAACGATCACCGCGCCGCCCGTGCCGTGCCGCTTCGGCACATCCCCCGTGTGCAGGTGATTGTTCACCTGGCCTTCCACCCAGTGCACCGCGGTCTCGAACAGGGAGGTATCGACCATGCCGCCGCGCCCCGTGACCTCCCGCCGCCGCAGCATCCCCAGCGCGCCGATCACGGTGAACATTCCCGTCGCCTTGTCGTTGATCGAGGCCCCGCAGAAGGTCGGCGGATCCTCCGGCCGGCCGGTCACGCTCATCATGCCGCCATAGGCCTGCAGCAGCGGGTCGAAGCCGGGCTTCATCTTCATGGGGCCGCGATCGCCGAACGCCCAGATCGAGCAGTAGATCAGCCGCGGATGCCGCGCGAGCATCGTGGCGGGGCCGATGCCGATCTCCTCCACCACGCCCGGGCGCAGGTTCTGGACCAGGATGTCGGCGGTCTCGCACAGCCGGTGCAGCGCCTCGACATCCCCGGCCTTCTTCAGGTCGAGCGTGATGCCGCGCTTGTTGCGGTTCTGCCCGTGGAAATACAGCGAGGTGACGCCGTCCGGCCCGAAGGGCGGGCCCCAGCCGCGCGCATCGTCGCCGCCGTCGGGCTTCTCGACCTTGATCACGTCCGCACCCATGTCGGCCATGATGGCCCCGGCCAGCGGCCCGGCCAGCGCCTGGCCGACCTCGATCACGCGCACACCTTCGAGCGGCAGCATCCGTTCCCTTCCCCCTTCGTCCGGCGGCCAGCATAGGCCGCGGGCGCCAGCCGTGCAGAGGGGCCACCCTTGCCCGCACCGCACCGTTTCGGCATGAGAATGGCGCAGATGCCGATCACCCGCGACGACGTCCTGGCCGCCTACCGCACCCTGCTCGGGCGGGACCCCGAGAGCGAGGATGTCGTCGTCGCGCGGCTCGGCCAGGACACGGTGGCGTCGCTGCGCGCCGAGATCATGGCCTCCGCCGAATACCAGCGCCGGCGCCAAGCCCATGCGCCCGCGCGACCGCAGCGCGCGAACCTGGTGACGGATGAGGAGGTGGCAGCGGTCTACGGCGCCCTGCTCGGCCGCGCGCCGGAGGACCCGCTGCTCGGCGCACACTACCGCGCGGCGGAGATGACGGCCGTCGACCTGATGCTCTTCGTCATGCGCAGCCCGGAATTCCAGCGCACCGCGGGACCGCGCTTTTCCACGCTCCCGCCCGGCCCTTCGCCCGAGACGAAGGACCCCTCCGGCCATCCTCCCATCCGCCATCCCTTCGCGATGGAGCCGCGGCTGCTGCCGCTGTACTTCTTCCTGCACATTCCGAAAACCGGCGGCACCAGCCTGAACCGCGCCTTCGACCGGATGTTCCGCAGCTTCGTGCTCTACACCAGCCCGAAGGACCTGGAGCAGCGGGTGCGGGAGGACGCGGCCTTTTTCCACCGCTGGCTGCTCGTCACCGGGCATATCCTGGTGGGCAACCCGGCCGCGCTCGCCTCTCCGCGCCCGAACGTCTTCCTCGCCGTGTTCCGCGACCCGGTCGCGCGCGCGATCTCGCTCTACGACTATGCGCGCGCCCTGCCGACCCACCCGCTGCACGAACCGCTCTCGACGATGACGCTGGCCGAGGCCACTCGGTCCTGCGTCCCCTTCCGCCACGTGACGACGAACGCGCAGCTCCGCTTCGTCTTCGGCGGCACGACGATGGCCGAAGTGCGCGACGCGCTGCGCGCGCGCAGCTACGTGCTCGGCCGCGTCGATGCGCTCGACGCCTTCCTCGACGCGGTCTCGGCCTATTCCGGCCTGCCGCGCCCGCCCTTCGTCCCGCGCCTGAATGCGGGGGAGGACCAGCCCCCGGCCGAGCCCGCCGCCACCCAGCCCGACATCGCCGAGGCGCGCGCCGCGCTCGCCGAGGCCAATGCGACAGAGGCCGCCTTCGTCTCGGAATGGCTCGACCGGCCGCTCGCGACGGTCGGCGTTGCAGCCTCGAAGGCGGCGCGGGCGAGCCAGAGCGATCTCCGATCGGCCGGACACGGCTGATCGGGTTCAGTGTCATGGGACAGTGCGGTCGGCGTCGACCGGTTCCGCCGTCGTGACACCGCGTGTCGGACCCCCGAACGGCGCCCAGCCGCGCGCCGAGGGTCACGCCGACGGAGGACGCGGCGCCGTCAGGCCGCCGACACCTTCCTCGACCCCCGCACGTCCGTGGCCGCGACCTTCAGCCCCGCGCCTCGGCCTCGAACCGCGCCAGCGCGGCGAGCATCGGCGCGATCTCCACCCGCCAGCGTTCCTCCGCCCCGAAGGCCGGTTCCAGCCACAGCGCGTGGCGATGCCCGACGACGCGCGACAGCCGCGCCATGCAGAAGCGCGGCGCGTGCCAGGCCGGCGTGACGGGCATCAGTTCGAACACGGAAAGCCCCGGCCGCGCCGTCAGCAGATGGGCGAGGCCCGCGCCATGCGGCGCGACCACCACCTCCGCGCCGCGCAGCAGCGCGACCTGGCGCAGCAGCGGCATGTCCTCGAGCCGCGCCGTGGCGTAGCCGCGCGCCGCGAGCGCCGCCTCCACATCCGCCTCGTTCGCCATGGGCCGCGCGGCGCTGCCGCGGCGTGAGAGATAGATCCTCCGCGGCCCGGGCGCGCGCGCCGCTTCCGCATCCGCCGCCACAGCGATGCGGTCGAGCACCGGGCGATAGGCCTCGAAGCGCGTCAGCCAGGGCGCGCCGGCCGGCACCATGTACAGCCGCTCGACGAAGACTGCGTCGCCCACCGTCACGCGCGGCGGCGGGCGGGCGAAGGCGAGGTCGAGGCTTTCCTGCACGAAGCCCGGCGCGCGCGGCGGTTCGAGCAGCGCGATCGCCGGCTCGCGATCCTCCGGCAGCCAGGCGAGCGCGGGCAGCCATTCCGCGTACCAGTGGAAGAAGTTGAAGGCCTCGTTGAAGGCGAAGACCGCTTCGGCCAGGCGCGGCGCGGTCGCCATGGCGGCACGGGACCGGCGCAGCAGCGGCCAGCGATGGGTGCGAAGCAGGCGTTGGTCCGGACGCCAGATCTGGCCCATGTCGTTGACGAAGACATTCTCCCACACGCGCACCCAGGGGGCGCGATCCTCCGCCAGCGTGGCGCGGAACTGGGCGTCGAGCCGCGCGAATTCCTCCGCCTCGTCCGCCATGCGCCCGCCGGCGTGGAATACGGCGAAGGACGCGCCGGGGGCGCCGCCGGCGGACAGATGCGGCGCCGGAGCGAAGCCGAAGGGGGATGCGCGGGGCTCCGGTTCCCCAAGGTTGGCGAAGCGGTGCCAGGCCGTCTCGATCGCCGCCTTCAGCGCGGGATGCGGCAGCGCGCGCGCGACCACGGTGAGCGTCGGGCCCATCGGCGTCAGCACGCCGTCGTCGCGCAGGATGTCCGGGTCGGCGAACAGCGTCGCCAGCGCTTCCGCCCCGTATCCCGCGCCGGCAAGGCGCCTTGCCGCGAGGACGCGGCGCGGCCGCGGCAGTTCGGCGCGGATCGCGACGAGCGTCGCCGCCGCGATCCGCTGCGCGTCGCCGAGCGCGAGCGCTGCGTTGAGATAGGCGAGCACGGCGGGTGGCGGGGGTGTGGTTCCGGCCCCGGCCTCGAAGGCGGCGACCAGGGCGGGCCAATCCGCGGCGGCCTCGAGCGCCGACAGGCGCGCTACAAGACCGGGCGCGGTACCCCTGTCTGCGCCCACCGCGGTCCTCCCCCCCAATCCTGGCCTCCGTTATCCTATCGGAACGACAGGGGAGCCAGGGGCGGTGGGGTCAATTCTCCTACGGGCAGAAGATTTCCTGCAGCGTCGCCATGATCTTCGCGACGCGCGGATCGGCGATCCGGTAGTGGATCGTGGTGCCCTCCCGGCGGGTCGCCACCAGGCCGTCTTCCCGCAACTTGGCCAGGTGCTGCGACATGGCGGGCTGGGACAGCCCGGCGCGCTTGGCGAGGCGGCCGACCGGTGCCTCGCCCTCCACGATCAGCGTGCAGAGTACGGTCAGCCGGCGCTCGCTCGCCAGCAGGCGAAGCATGGCCGCTGCCTCAGCCGCATGGGCCTCCATGTCGGCCGCGCCCGACGCAGTGGGTATGCTCGCCTGACGGCGGTCGATGATCGCATCCATCCCGTCATCCTAGCCCGGCAGGGCGGAGTTGATCCATCGCAAGTATTTTCGCCGCACGTCAGATTCAAGGCTCGTCGCCAGGGTCTCCGCGCGCGGCACGTCACGTGCTTCCACCATCGGCGGGCGTGGCGCGGGGCACTGCCGACCGGGCGGCGATGAGGAGGCGAAGGCTGAGCATGGACGAACGGCCCGACAGCCCGGGCGCGACGACGCCCGACACCCCGGCGCGCCGCCCGACCCGCGCAGAGACGCTGGCTGAGGCGATCGCCGCGGCAATCACCGAGGGCCGCCTCGCGCCTGGGATGGCGCTGGAGGAGGAGCGACTCGCCGCGCTGCACGGCGTCTCCCGAACCCCGGTGCGCGAAGCGCTGCGCCTTTTGGCCGCGACGGGCCTGATCGAGCAGCGGCCGCGGCGCGGGGCGGTCGTCGCGCGCCCCGAGCCCGCGAGGCTGGCCGAGATGTTCCAGGCCATGGCGGAACTGGAGGCCGTCTGCGCCAGTCTCTGCGCGGCCGCCATGGGGCGGGCGGAGAAGGCGGCGCTCTACGCGCGCCACGCGGCGATGGGCCGTCTGGCGCGGGACGGTGCGGTGGACGCCTATCGCGACGCCAATGTCGGCTTCCATGACCTGCTCTACGCCGGTGCGGGCAACCGCTATCTCGCGGAACTGGCCGAGACGACGCGGCGGCGGCTCGCCCCCTTCCGCGCGGCGCAGTTGGGCGGACCGGACCGGCTGGCCGCATCCCACGCGGAACACGGGGCGATCGTGACGGCGATCCTGGCAGGCGACGGACCGGCTGCGGCGGCGGCGGTGCGGGCGCATCTCGCCGCGACCGAAGGCGCCTGGGGGCTCATGGCGGGGCAACCTCCGGCACGGATGGGCTGAGGCGCCGCGGGGGCGCGGGCGACGCCCCACAGGCAGGAACGGCACGACCGCTGGCACGCGCGCCGCGCGCGTCCCGCCCACCGCATCCGCGCATGTCGCCGTGCGACGTCTGCCGGCGCCATGGTCGCACCGCGGCCGCCTGTTTCCTCGGCAGCCAGCGCCCGGCCCAGCCGAAATTGCATGCAGTTGCGCATACACACTGCCCGTGCGCTTGGCCTGTCGGACGGCACGCCGCTTGCTGATCCCGCGCTGCGATGAACCTCGTCGAACGCCCCTTCCGGATCGCCGCGCTGCACGCGGCCTATGCCGCCGGTGCCACGCCCGCCGCCGTGCTGGCGGAAGCGCGGCGCCGCCTGGCCGCGGCCGATGACCCCGGGATCTTTCTCGACCTGACGCCCGAGGCCCATCTCGACGCCGCCATCGCCGCCCTGCCGGACTTCGACCCGGCGCGCTTCCCCCTCTGGGGCATTCCCGTGGCGGTGAAGGACAACATTGCGGTCGCCGGCCGGCCCATCACGGCCGCCTGCCCGGCCTTCGCGCATGTGCCGGAGGAAGACGCGACGGCCGTCGCCAGGCTGCGCGCCGCCGGCGCGCTCATCCTCGGCAAGGCCAATCTCGACCAGTTCGCGACCGGGCTGGTGGGCGTCCGCACGCCCTATCCTGCGCCGCGCAATGCGGTGGCGCCGGACCGGGTGCCGGGCGGTTCCTCCTCCGGCTCCGCCGTCGCAGTGGCGCGGGGCATCGTTGCCATCGCGCTCGGCACGGATACGGCTGGTTCCGGGCGCGTGCCCGCGGCGCTGAACGGGATCGTCGGGCTGAAGCCGTCCCTCGGCGCGGTCTCGACGCGCGGCGTCGTTCCGGCGTGCCGCAGCCTCGACTGCGTCTCGGTCTTCGCGGCGGATGTCGAGGATGCCTGGACCGCCTTCCGCGTGCTGGCGGGCGAGGATCGCGCCGATCCGTTCAGCCGCCCGATCGCCTGGGCCGAGCCCGGCGCCGCGCCGGCGCGCATCGCCATCCCCGCGGCCCCCGACCTGCACCTGGACGAGGCGCCGGCACGCGCCGCCTGGGCCGCCGCCC
>NZ_JACADQ010000095.1 GCF_016106015.1 Neoroseomonas rubea | reverse complement strand
GTGCGAGGGCGGCGGAGGCGGCGCTGCTCGGCGCGCCCTTCGATGCCGCGGCGGCCGACCGCGCGGCGCAGGCGCTGGAAGCCGAGATCACGCCGCTGTCGGACCTGCGCGGCAGCGCGGTGTATCGCCGGATCGCCGCGGGCAACCTGTTGCGACGGCTCGCGCTGCGCGCGCCGGGCGCGATGGACCTGCCGGCCCCGCACGCGCCGCGCTTCATCGCCTGACCTACATCAGGCGATGGGGTCGCGGTGCAGTTCGACTGCGATGCCTTCGAGCCCCGGCACGGCGGGATAGCGCCGCATCACCTCCGGGTCGTGGCCCGGCACGATATGATTCGACGTCGGCGCCAGAGCGCGCAGCCGGTCATAGCCTTCGAGCATGCCGCCGACATGGAAGGCCGTGGTGAAGGGCCGGCCGCTGTCCATGTTCTCGTAGAAATGCGTGACGTCGGAGGCGAGTACCACAGGCCCGCGCGCCGTGTTCACCCGAACGCATTGCAGCCCCATGGAATGCCCGCCCACCGCATGCAGCGTGATCCCCGGAAAGGGATCGGCGTCGCCCGTGTAGAACACCACGCGGTCGGCATAGGCCATGCGTACGATGCCGACCACGTCCTCCACCTCGAAGGAATGGCGCAGGCGCGGATAGCGCATGTAGCGGCCGCAGGCGTAGTGCATCTCCTGCTCCTGCAGGTGGAAGCGCGCCTTCGGGAACTTATGGAAGGTGCCGACATGGTCGTAGTGGAGGTGGGAGATCACCACATCCTCCACCGCCGCCGGATCGATGCCGAGAAGTGCGAGGCTGTCCACCGGGCAACGCATCCAGGCGCGCTTACGCTTCCTCGCGACCGGTTCCGTGAAGCCGGTGTCGAGGATGATGGCGCGATCCTCATTCACCATGGCCCAGACGAAGTAGTCCATCGGCATGGGGGCGTCGTGCGGGTCGCCGCCGATGAAATGCTCGTGCCGCCGCGCCTCCCGCATCGCGTAGCGCAGCGCATAGACGCGGTACTCGTCCGCTGGCATCGCCTCAGCCGCCCTTGTCCGAGTCCAGCACGGCGCGCACGGCGGCCGGGTCGCAAGCGATCGAAACGCCCGCGCGTTCCAGCTGCAGCTTCATGGGCGAGCGGCTGTCGAGATTCTCCCAGCCGCGGTTCAGCGCCTCGTTCACATCCTCCAACGTCAGGTTGCACAGCCGCATCGGCACGCCAAGCTCGCGGCCCATGTTCACCGCGAGCGAGATGTCCTTCTGCGCCAGCTTCAGCGTGAAGGAGGGCGGGTCGTAGTGGTTGATGAGGAACTGCTCGCCCAGCCGGTCGAAGGTGCGCCGCCGCCCCAGCGCGCCCTGTCGCACCACGCGCCACAGTTCGAGCGGGTCCATCCCCGCCTTCACCCCCATCGAGAAGACTTCCGCCATCACCGTCTGGATCGCGTAGCCTGCCATGTTGTGCACGAGCTTCGCGACCGTCGCCGTGCCGATCGGCCCGATATACGCTGCCTGGTCGCCGAAGCTGTCGAGCAGCGGCTTGTACTTGTCATACACAGCGCGGTCGCCGCCGACCCAGATGGCGAGCTTGCCGGTCTCGGCCCCCTTGGGCCCGCCGCTGACCGGCGCGTCGAAGGCGTATGCACCCTTCTCCGCCAGCGCGTCCGCGACGCGGCGCACCAGCGCCTGGGAATTGGTAGAGAGGTCGAACAGCGCGGCACCTTTCTGAACCCCGGCGAGGATGCCATCGGGGCCGAAGACCACGGGCTCGACCTCCTTCGGGCCGGGTAGGGAGGTGAAGATCACCTCGCATTGCTCGGCCACCGCCTTGGGCGTGTCCGCCCACACCGCGCCGGCGGACAGGCGGTTCGCGCCGGCCTCCCGCCGGATGTCGTGGATGACGAGGTCATGCCCCGCCTTCTGAATATTGGCGGCCATGAAGGCCCCCATGGTGCCGAGCCCGATGAACCCAACCTTCATGGCAATGTCTCCCCAGCCTCGCCGCGCGCCTCAGGGCGCGAGGTCGAAGCGCGTCATGGTGTCCAGGTCGTCGCCGAACCAGGCCTTGATGCCGGCCCGGTGTGCGCCGATCGCGCGCGGGATGCCGTTCTCGACCACCATCGGCAGGTCGTGGCCGGGGATCAGCAGGCACCCCGGGCGGCTGCGGCAGATCTCCCACACCATCTCGACCGTCGCGCGGCTGACCGCGGGGTCGTAGGTCATGTCCGTGCGGCGCGTCGTCAGCTCCACGCGGTTCTTCACCGCGTCCTGCAGCAGCACGCAATCCTGCCCGTCACCCTGGATGACGAAGATCAGGTGCCCCGGCGTATGGCCCGGGGCGAGATGCGCGGTGATGCCGGGCAGCACCTCCGCCCCGTCATCCATCAGCACCAGCGTCGGCCATGTGGAAAGGCCCGCCACCGCGTGTTCCGGCACCGGCGTCTCCCCCCAGGGCACGCCGAGCGCCCAGGCCATCTCGCGCCGCCCCGCATGGATGCGCGCCTGGCGGAAGATCGGCCAGTTCACGCAATGGTCGTGGTGCAGGTGGCTCAGCAGCATGTCCGTGACGTCGCCGGACGTGAGCCCGCGCGCGGCGAGCATGCCCACCAGCACGCGCCGCATGCCGAAGCCGCCGCCATCCAGCAGCACGACGCGCCCATGCCCGCGCAGCAGCAGCACCGTGCTCCAGCCCAGGCCGCCATGCGGGTCCGCCTTGCCGGGGAAGCCGTTAACCAGGATCTCGAGCTCCCAGCCGCCGCCGCGCCAGCGCATGCCGTCTTCCATCCGAAGTCTCCTCAATCCGCCGTGGCGCCGGAGGAGCGGGCGACGGGAATCCACAGCGCGAGCTGCGCGTCCCAGAAGGTTGCGAGCTCCTCCGCGCTGCCGCCGCGCGGATCGACGCCGACATCGACCAGCCGCTGGCGGATCGCGGGCGAGGCGACCGCGGCGCGTGCGGCGCGTTCCAGCCGCGCGACGACCGGCGCCGGCGTGCCCACCGTCGCGAAGACCGCGTGCCAGTTGTAGGATTCGTAGCCCGGCAGGCCGGCTTCCTCGGCCGTCGGCACCTCCGGCATGGCGGGGCTGCGCGTGCGCGTGGCCATGGCGAGCGCGCGCACGCGCCCTTCGCGCACCATCGCCACATAGGGCGGCAGCGTATCGACCATCATGTCCACCGTGCCGGCGATCAGGTCGTTCAGCGCGGGGCCCGAGCCGCGATAGGGCACGTGCACCATCTCGACGCCGATCAGGCCGGCCAGCATGTGGCCCGACAGGTGCACGATCGTCCCCGGGCCGGAGCTCGCATAGGTCACGCGCCCCGGGTTGCGGCGGACATGCTCGACGAATTCCCGCAGGTTCGCCGCGGGCAGGCGCGGATTCACCACGATGATGTTCGGCACCAGCCCGACGAGCGAGACCGGCACGAAGGACCGCCGCATGTCGAAGGGCAGGTTGCGGTAGAGCGCCACGTTCAGCACGGCCGAGGAGGCGGTGTGGAAGACGATCGTGTAGCCATCCGCCGGCGCCGTCAGTGCCGCCTGCGATCCGATCACCCCGCCCGAGCCGCCGCGGTTCTCGATCACCACCGGCTGGCCGAGATCCTCCGCCATGCCCTGCGCGACCAGGCGCGAGACGATGTCCGCGGCGCCGCCGGCGGCGAAGGGCACGATCATGCGCACCGGCCGCTCGGGGAAGCCGCCCTGCGCCGCGGCGGGCGGTGCCAGCATCGCGGCGCAGGCGAGGATCAGCGCTGTCAGCGCGCGCATGGCGCTTTCTCCCATCCGGTACGACGCTTCGTGCGCCATTCCGCCCAGTAGAGCGGCGCGGGCGCGACGCGTCCAGACGCCACGCCGTCATTTGATGGGTTGCGCGCGCGGCCGCGCGGTTGAACCATCCCCCCATGCCCGAGCCCGACGCCTTCGACCCCATCAGCCTCGAGATCCACTGGTCCCGGCTGATCTCCATCGCCGACGAGGCCGCCACAGGCCTGCTGCGCACCGCCTTTTCCACCATCGTGCGCGAGTCGAACGACTTCGCCACCGTGCTGATGGACCGCAACGGCGACAGCGTGTCGGAGAACACCGGCGGCATCGCCTCCTTCTCCTGCATCCTGCCCAAGACGACAAAGACCTTCCTGCAGCGCTTCCCAGCCGAGACCTGGCGACCGGGCGACTGCGTCATCACCAACGATCCCTGGCTCGCCACCGGCCACCTGCCGGACTTCACCGCCGTCACGCCGATCTTCCACCGCGGCGCCCTGGTCGGCTTCGCGGGATCGATTTCCCATTCGCCCGATGTCGGCGGGTCCCTCTGGTCGGCCGATTGCCGCGAATTGTTCGAGGAAGGCATCCGCGTCCCGCCCTCGCGGCTCTATCGCGCCGGGGAACGCAACGAGCAGCTGGTCGACATCCTGCTGTCCAACGTCCGCGTGCCGCGCCAGGTGCTGGGCGACCTCGAGGCGCAGGTCGTCGCCAACCGTGTCTGCGCGCAGGGTGTCGCGGAATTCCTCTCCGACACCGGCCTGCCCGACCTGCAGGGCCTGTCGGCGGCACTCACCGTCCGCGCCGATGCGGCGATGCGCCGCGCCATCGCCACCCTGCCCGATGGCACCTGGCGCAGCGTGCTGGAGGCGGATGGCTTCGACGAGGCGATCACGCGCATCGCCTGCGAGGTGACGATCCGCGGCGAGACCATGCACATCGACTATGCCGGCACATCCCCGCAGGTCGATCGCGGCATCAACTGCGTGATGAACTACACCCACGCCTATTCGGTCTATCCGATCAAGTGTGCGCTCGATCCCTTCACGCCGCGCAACGAAGGGTCCTACCAGGCGATCACGGTCAGCGCGCCGGAAGGCAGCATCCTCAACCCCCGCTTCCCCGCGCCGTGCAGCGCGCGGCAGCTCACGGGGCATCTGCTCGCGGGCGCGATCTACAAGGCGCTTGCACCCGTGATGCCGGAAAAGATCATCGCCGAATGCGGCGGCGCGCCGACCATGCGCGCGCTGTTCAGCGGCCTGACGGCGGATGGCGACCGCTTCTCCCAGGTGCTCTTCGCCTCGGGGGGCATGGGCGCATCGCCTCATCGGGACGGGCTGCCGACCACCGCCTTCCCGACCAATGTCGGCGCAGGGTCGATCGAGGCGTATGAAAGCGTCGCACCGCTGGTCGTGTGGAAAAAGCAGTTGCTGCCGGATTCCGGCGGCGCGGGCCGCTTCCGCGGCGGGCTGGGGCAGGAGGTGGAGATCGAGGTGCGCGCGCCCGACGCGGTGCGGCTCTCCCTGCTGTCGGACCGTCGCGACCATCCCGCGCTCGGCGTGCTCGGCGGCGCACCCGGTGGTGCGGCGCTGATCGAACTTGTGGACGGCACGCGGCCGCACCCGAAGTCCCGCACGACGGTGCCCGCGGGCGCGCGGCTGCGCCTGCATTACGCGGGCGGCGGCGGCTATGGCGACCCGAAGCAGCGCGATCCGGCGGCGCTCGCGGCGGATGTGCGGAATGGGTACGTGACGGCCGAAGGTGCGGCGCGCGACTACGGGGTGAAGCCATGACCCCCACCGCCCGCATCGGTGTCGACGTCGGCGGCACCTTCACCGACTTCGTCCTGCACGACCCGGCGCGCAACCTCGTCGCCACCGGCAAGCGCCTGACCACGCCCGACGACCCGTCCGAGGCGATCGTCGCCGGCATCGCGCGCCTGCTCGAGGAAACCGGCCTGCCGCCCGCGGCACTCCATTCCGTGGTGCATGGCACGACGCTGGTGACCAACACGATCATCGAGCGCACCGGCTGCAAGGTCGGGCTGCTGACGACAGAGGGCTTCCGCGACTCCGTCGAGATCGGCAAGGAGACGCGCTACGACCTCTACGACCTGTTCCTCGAACCCGCGCCGACGCTGGTGCCGCGCGCGCTGCGGCTGGAGGTGCCGGGCCGGCTCGACGTGCACGGCGCCGAACTTAAGCCGCTGGACGAGGCCGCCGTCACACGCCAGGCCGCCGCGCTGGTGGCCGAGGGCGTGGAGGCCATTGCCATCGGCTTCATGCATGCCTGGCGCGATGCGCGGCATGAGAAGCGCGCGGCCGAGATCGTCCGCGCCGCGCATCCCGGCATCGCGCTGACGCTCTCCTCCGCGGTCGCGCCGGAGATCCGGGAATTCGAACGCATCTCCACCGCCTGCGCCAACGCCTATGTCCAGCCGCGCATGCTGCGCTACCTCGACAGGCTGGAAGCGCGGCTGGCGGAGCTCGGCGTCAAGGGCGCGCTCTACGTCATGCTCTCGGGCGGCGGCATCGCGAGCGTGCAGGAGGCGAAGGACTTTCCCATCCGCCTGATCGAATCGGGCCCGGCAGCGGGCGCGATGGCAGCCTCCTGGCTCGCGCGGCAGTCGGGGCTCGACCATGTCGTCTCCTACGACATGGGCGGCACGACGGCGAAGATGTGCCTCATCGAGAACGGCGCGCCGGACAGGAAGTTCGAGTTCGAGGCCGGGCGCGTCCGCCGGTTCCAGAAGGGATCGGGCCTGCCGCTCAAGGTCAGCGTCGTGGACATGATCGAGATCGGCGCCGGCGGCGGGTCCATCGCGCGCGTCGACGAAGGCTCCGGGCTGATGAAGGTCGGGCCGCGCAGCGCGGGCGCGAAGCCGGGCCCGATCTGCTACGGCCGCGGAGGGACCGAGCCGACGGTGACGGATTCCGACCTCGTGCTCGGCAGGCTCGACCCCGCCTATTTCCTCGGCGGCGAGATGGCGCTCGACCTCGACGCGGTGAAGCGCGCGGTGACCGACCGGCTCGCCACGTCCCTGCGCGTGACGCCGGACGATGCCGCGCTCGGCATCCGCCGCATCGTGGACGAGACCATGGCGGCCGCGACGCGCATGCACCTGGCCGAAAAGGGCCGCGACCCGCGGCGCTACACGCTGGTCGCCTTCGGCGGCGCGGGGCCTGTGCATGCCTGCGACCTCGCGCGCCTGCTGAAGATGCGCCGCGTGCTGGTGCCGCTCGGCGCCGGCGTCGCCTCCGCACTCGGCTTCCTCGTCGCCCCGCCGGCGACCGACCTGGTGCGCAGTCTGGTCGGGCGGCTCGAACGGCTCGACTGGGCGAAGGTCGCCGCGCTGTACGCGGAGATGGAGGCGGAGGCCCGCGCGCTGCTGACCGGCGCGGGCGCCGATCCGGCGTCCATCGTGTTCCGCCCCGCTGCCGACATGCGCTACGTCGGCCAGGGCTTCGAGATACCTGTGCCGCTGCCGACCATGGCCCCGACCGCGGCGGACCTCCCGGCGATCCGGGAGTCGTTCCTCGCCGCCTACGGCGAACGCTTCGGCCGCGCGCTGGACGAATTGCCGGTCGAGGCCCTGACCTGGCGCCTCGCCGCCACCGCACCCGGGCGCGACATCGACATGAAGGGGGCCAACGTCATCGAGGGTCGCGCCGCGGCGCGCGGTGTGCGAAGCGCCCTTTTCGAAGGCCATGGCTGGTGCGACTGCGCGGTGATCGACCGCTACGCGCTGGCCCCCGGCGCGGCCTTCGAAGGCCCGGCGCTGGTCGAGGAACGCGAATCCACCTGCGTCGTCCCTCCGGGCGCGCGCGTGACGGTGGATGCCTTCCGCAACCTCGTCATCGATCTTCCCACCCCCCAGGAGGCTCCGTCATGACAAGAACCAGCCGCCGCGCGCTGCTCGGCGCATCCCTCGCCTTGCCCGCCCTGCGCGCCGCGCGCGCGCAGGCCGTCTGGCCGACGCGCCAAGTCACCTTCGTCAATCCCTGGCCGCCGGGCGGATCCTCCGACACCATGGCGCGGCTGTTTGCCCAGCGCTTCTCGGACACGCTCGGCCATCCCTTCGTGGTGGAGAACCGCGCCGGCGCCTCCGGCACCATCGGCCACAACCACGTCGCGCAGCAGCGACCGGATGGCGCGACGCTGATCTTCGGCACGAACAGCACCTATGCCATCGCGCCGCATCTGCTGACGCAACTGCCCTACGACAACCGCACGGCCTTCACCGGCGTGACGCTCGTCGCGCGCACGGCGCAGGCGGTCTGCGTGCATCCCTCCGTGCCGGTGAACACGATCCAGGAATTCCTCGCCTATGTCCGCGCGCGGCCGGGGCAGGTGAATTTTTCCTCCGCCGGCATCGGTGCGACGAGCCATCTCGCGACCGAACTGCTCATGGCCGCGGCCGGGCTCGACATGGTTCACGTGCCCTATCGCGGGGGCGCGCCGTCGGCGCAGGCGGTGCTGTCGGGCGAGACGAAGATGTCCTTCATCGACGCCATCACCGCCCTGCCGCACAGGCAGGCCGGCACGGTGAAGATGCTGGCGGTCTCGACCGCCACGCGCTCGCCGCTCGCGCCCGACGTGCCGACGCTGCAGGAGGCGGGCGTGACAGGGTTCGAATCCTCGACCGACATGGCGATCCTCGGTCCCGCCGGCCTGCCGGCACCCGTCACCGAGGCGATCGCGGCCGCGGTGCGCGCGGCCGTGGCGGACCCCGCCTTCCGCCAGCGCGTCATCGCCCAGGGCGCCGACCCCGTCGGCGGCACGCCGGCGGAGTTCGCCGCCTATTGGACGCGGGAAAGCGAGAAGTGGGGCAACCTCATCCGCGCGCGGAACATCCGCATGCCGGGGTAATGCCGGCAGGGCATCGCGCGCGGGGCTGTTGGGGCGGCCGCGCGCCGAACGAAGAGCCCTATCGCGGCGGCGGCACCGTCGCCGCGACCGAGGCGCGGGACTGCGCCGCGTCGAACAGCGCGGCAAGCACCGGCCGCCCCTGCCGCCAGGCGAAGGAGGGGTGGCGCACTTCGCAATAGCCTAGCAGCGCCACCAGCGCGAACCACGCGGCGTCGCGCGTCGCGAACCCGCCCGCCGCCGCGTCGCGTTCCAGCGCATCGGCGATGCGCACGGCGCGCAACGCCTCCAGCGCGATAACGCCGGGGCTGCGTTCATGCTCCGGCCGGCGCAGTTCCCGGTTCCACACCGCGATGCCGTCCATCATGCCGAGCACGCGGCCATAGGCGGCGAGCGCGCGCGGCGCGTCGGGCCCGGGGAGCAGCCGCCGCGCGGGTTCCACCAGGCTGTCGAGCATCATCAGCACCGGCGTCGTCTCGGTGATGGTCGTCCCATCCTCCAGCACCAGCGCCGGCACGCGCCCGACCGGGTTGAACGGCAGCAGGATGGAGGCGGGGTCGCGCAGCGTCGCCTCCTCCACCAAGACGCGGTCCGTCAGGTCGAGTTCGATCACCGCCATGCGGGCGATGCGGGCATAGGGCGAGCCGGGGGCGTGGAACAGGCGCATGGCCGCCACGCTAGACCCGTTTCGCGTCCTGCCAAGACCGCGCGACGGGGCCCGCGGATGTTTTCCGGGGGATCGCGTCGGTATCGTCGGTCGTGACACCCCGTTGACGCCGCCAGCCCGGCAGGCGAAGCCAGCGCCATGACCGACGCCCCCGCCCCCTTCGACCCCGCCGCGCATGGCTGGAAGCATCTCCGCTGGCATGAGGAAGGCTTCCCCACCCTGGTCGGCCCCTTCTGGTCGAAGAAGGAGGGCGACGGCTGGGCCTATGGCCTGGTCGCGGAACCGCGGCACGGCAATGCGCATGGCATCATCCATGGCGGCATGCTCGTCACCTTCCTCGACCAGATCCTGGGCGTGACCTGCTGGGAGGCGGGCAAGCGCGGGCCGGTCGTGACCATCCAGCTCAACACGCATTTCGTCTCGGGTGCCAAGGCGGGGGAGTTCCTCGAAGCGCGGGCGGAAGCGGTGCGCGCCACGCGGTCGGTCGTCTTCGTGCGCGGGCAGATCACGGTGGGTGATCGCATCGTCGCCACCGCCGACGGGGTGTGGAAGCGGCTGGGCGCGCCCTGACCGCCTGCGCTAGCCTTCCCGCCAACCAAGGCAGGGAAGGAAGCGCCATGCGCCGCGCCGTCATCGTCTCCACCGCCCGCACGCCGATCGGGCGCGCCTATCGCGGCGCCTTCAACGACACCAATGCGCAGACGCTCGGCGGCCATGCCGTGCGCGCGGCTATCGATCGCGCCCGCCTCGACCCGGCAGAGGTCGAGGACGTGATCATGGGCGCCGCCCTCCAGCAGGGCTGCCAGGGCGGCAATGTGGGGCGGCAGGTGGCACTTGCCGCCGGCTGCCCGGACACGGTGCCGGGGATGAGCCTCGACCGGCAATGCGCCTCCGGCCTCATGGCCATCGCCACCGCGGCGAAGCAGATCCTGCATGACGGGATGCAGGTGGCGGTCGGCGGCGGGCTCGAATCCATCTCCCTGGTCCAGAACGAGAAGGCCAACTGGTACCGCCGCGCCGACCCCGCGCTGATGGACCGCGTCCCCCAGCTCTACATGTCGATGCTCGAGACCGCTGAGATCGTCGCCGACCGCTACGGCATCAGCCGCGACGCGCAGGACGAATACGCCTATCGCAGCCAGCTGCGCACCGCCTCCGCCCAGGCGGGGGGCGCCTTCGACGACGAAATCGTCCCGCTGCCCACGATCATGAAGCTCGCGAACAAGGAGACGGGGGAGGTCCTCGACGTCCCGACGACGCTGAGGAAGGACGAGGGCAACCGCGCCGACACGACGCTCGAAGGGCTGCAATCGCTCAAGCCGGTGTTCAAGGACGGCATGGTGGTCAAGCAGGGCCGCTTCATCACGGCGGGCAATGCCAGCCAGCTCAGCGACGGCGCCTCGGCCTGCGTGCTGATGGAGGAGAAGGAGGCATCCCGGCGCGGGCTCCAGCCGCTGGGCATCTGGCGCGGCATGGCGGTCGCCGGCTGCGACCCGGGGGAGATGGGCATCGGCCCTGTCTTCGCCGTGCCGAAGCTGCTGAAGCAGCACGGGCTGAAGGTCGAGGATATCGGCCTGTGGGAGCTGAACGAGGCCTTCGCCTGCCAGGTGCTGTATTGCCGCGACCGCCTCGGCATCCCCGACCATCTCCTCAACGTCGATGGCGGGGCGATCTCGATCGGCCATCCCTACGGTATGTCCGGCGCGCGCATGGCCGGGCACGCGCTGATCGAGGGGAAGAAGCGCGGCGTGAACTTCGTCGTCGTCACCATGTGCGTCGGCGGCGGCCAGGGTGCCGCGGGCTTGTTCGAGGTGGCCTGACGCCCCCATCTGACCGGCGCGCCCCGATCGGAGACGCCCACCATGGACGCCGCCTGCTGGACCCCCGCGCGCCTCGTCGTCGCCCTCGCCTCGCGCGGGCCGCGGCCCGCCGTCGTGACGATGGAGGATGGCCGGCCGCGCGCCTGGCCGGGAGGCGCCCTGGCGAGTGACATCGAGCGTCTCGCCACGGGGCTGATTGCGGCGGGCATCGCGCCGGGCGAACCCGTCGCAATCCACGCGCCGAATTCGCCCGACTGGATCGTGGTGCGCCTCGCCCTCGGCGCCGCCGGCGCGCTGCCCGTCGCGATCGACGATCTCTCGGGCGCCGAGGACGCCGCCGCCATCATCGCCGATGCCGGCTGCCGCTGGCTCTTCGCTTCCGCCGCCCACGCGGCCGCCCTCCCGCCGCGCGACGGGCTGCGCATCGTGCTGGTGGACCGCCCCGATGCGCCGGGGGGCTGGCACGCCCTGCGCGCGGAGGCCGCCGCGCCGCTGCCCGACCTGCCGCCCGAGGCCGAGGCGATGGTCGTCTACACATCGGGCACCACGGGCGCGCCGAAATCCTTCGCGCTGACGCATGCGAACCTGACGGCGAACCTGCGCGGCGTGATCGCGACCGACATGATCGGGCCGGAGGACCGGATGCTGGTGCCGCTGCCGCTGCACCACGTCTATCCCTTCCTGGTCGGGCTGATGACGCCGATCGCGTCCGGTGCGGCCATCGTGCTGCCGGAAGCGGTGACCGGCCCGCTGCTCGTGCAGGCGCTGAAGGAAGGGGAGGCGACGATCATGATCGGCGTCCCCCGGCTCTATGTCGCGCTGCTGGCGGGGCTGGAGGCGCGGGTCGCCGCGCGCGGGCGCGTGCCGCAGGCGATCTTCCGCGCGCTGCTCGAAGTGGCGACCAGCCTGCGCAAGGGCGGGCTCGATCCGGGGCGGCACCTGTTCGGCGCGCTGCACACGCAGATGGCCCCGCGCCTGCGGCTGATGGTCTCGGGTGGCGCAAAGCTCGACCCGGAGGCGGCCTGGACGCTGGAGGCGCTGGGCTGGCGCGTGCTGAACGGCTACGGCCTGGCCGAGACCGCATCCCTGTTCACCGGCAACACCCCGGCGGCGCAGCGCGTCGGGTCGGAAGGCCGGCCCGTCGCCGCCGGCACCGCCATGCGCATCGACGAGCCCGACGCGCTCGGCATCGGGGAGATCCTGCTGCGCGGCCCGAACGTGTTTTCCGGCTACCGCAACAACCCCGAGGCGAACGCCGCCGCCTTCACCGCGGATGGCTGGTTCCGCACCGGCGATCTCGGCCGCATCGACACGGACGGGTTCCTGCACGTCACCGGCCGCAGCAAGGAGGTGATCGTCCTCGGCGGCGGCAAGAAGGTGATGCCGGAGGAGGTCGAGGCCGCCTACGGCGCGAACCCCGTCATCAAGGAAGTGGCGGTGCTGGAACGCGACGGCGCGCTGGTCGCGCTGGTGGTCCCCGACCTGGCCGCGCTCCGCGCCACGGGCAGCACGCGGGCGGAGGATGTGGTGCGCGTCGCACTCGCCGAAGCGGGGCAGGGCCTGCCCTCGTTTCAGCGGCTGGCCGGCTATGCGCTGGCGCGGGAGGCGCTGCCGCGCACGCGGCTGGGCAAGGTGCAGCGCTTCCGCCTGGCCGCGCTGTATGACGAGCTCCGCGCCGGCCGCACCGCCCCGCCGCCGCCGCTGACCGAGGAAGAAGCGGCGCTGATCGCCACCCCCGGCGCGCGGGAGGTGTGGGAGATCCTCGCCGCCCGCTACGCCGGCAAGCCGCTCTCGCCGGGCGCGCATCCGTCGCTCGACCTCGGCATCGACAGCCTGGAATGGGTTTCGCTGGCGCTCGAGATCGAGAACCGCACCGGGCTGCGCCTGACCGAGGAGGAGATGGCGGAGATGACGAGCCTGCGCGCGCTGCTGGAGCGCGCGGCGGGCGGCGCGCCGTCCCTGCCCGCGCGCAGCGCCGTCGACCTCGCGGCGGATGCGGCGCGGGCGACGACGCAGCCCTCGCCCCTGCTGCTGCCGCT
>NZ_JACADQ010000094.1 GCF_016106015.1 Neoroseomonas rubea | reverse complement strand
AGATACAAGAGAGACTGGAGTTCAGACGAGAGGACTTCCGATGTCATCGCGCCGCGCCGCACGCGCGACGGCGGCGCCGGTCCAGGGCGCGCATGCCCACCAGCCCGAACGCCACGAAGCCAACGAACATCAGCACATGCGCGAGGTCGCCATTGGGCGGCACATGCGCCCCGGCCCAGAGCGTGACCGCCCAGAGCACCGGATGGCGCGTCAGGGCGAGCACGCCGGGCCGCGCCGGATCGTAGCGATCGGCCCGCGCGCCGCCGATCGAGAAGGGGTTGGGGATGCCGGCGCCGAGCGCGAGCAGCAGGCAGGCAACCGGCATCACCAGGTTCGGCACCCAGGCCTGCCAGGCCGCCCAACCCCAGAGGTGCAGCGCCGGCGCGCGCCCCGCCGCGGCCACCAGCCAGGCGAGCATGGCGACCGAGACGGCGCTGTAGGCAAGCGCGAAGCGCGCATCCCCGAGCCGCCGGACCAGCGGGCCGCGCAGGGCGGGGCGCGCCGGCAGCATGTGGCCGGCCAGGAACAGCGCCCAGGCCAGGGCGTATTCGCCCCAGCCTCCCATCACGCGGGCCCGGCCGGGACCCCCGCGCTCATCCGCCGAAGCGGGGGAACAGCACGTTGTTCTCGAGGTGGATGTGCTCGACCAGATCCGCCGCGAATTTTGCCGTGCCGTTGTACAGCGCGCGCCAGGTGGTGCAGGCTCCCTCCGGCGGGACATGCCCGTTGGTCAGCGCCTCCAGCTCGCGCAGCCGTTCGCCATGGTCGTCATGGTCGTCGCGCATGATGCCGATGGGGACGGAGAGCGTGGGCGCGCCGGCGCGCATCATCGGGAACAGGGCCTGTTCCTCCTTCGTCATGTGCGCCTCCATCTCGAAGGCCATGCGTTCCAGCAGGGCGGCGAGGCCGCGGGGCACGGCGGGGTGGTCGCGATGCACCGCCTCCACGCGCCGGGCCATGCGGGCGAGTTCCGACACTTCGCGCCGGTGGACGGCATGGTAGCGCGTCAGGATGTGGTCGATCAGCGCGTCCGTCTCCTGCGGTGCCTCATCGGTGGCGGGGGCGAGGGCGGCGAGCTCGGCCTCGATGTCCGGCAGCGCCTCGGCGGGGGCGGCATCGGCCAGGCGCGCGGCGCCGCCGCAGCAGAAATCCAGCTTGTGGCGGCGGAAGATGGCGGTCGCGCCGGGCAGGCTGGCGGCGATCTCGCCGATCGGACGGGTGGCGAAGCCGGTGTCGGAGGCGGACATGCGGGGCGGTTCCCTTCGCGCTGCGGCCGGCGCCTGAATTGGCATTCCGGATACCAATTACCTTGTAGAGGAATTGTGGTATAGTCAATGCCAATTTCTGGGGATGAATCTTGCGCCTCCTCGCCTCCACCGATTTCGCGCTGCGCGTGCTGCTCCACCTCGGTGCCGAACCCGCCCGGCAGCAGAGCACGGAGGCGCTCGCCGCCGGCATCGGCGTGCCGCGCAACCACGTGCACAAGATCGTCCAGGACCTGGCCGAGGCGGGGCTGGTGCGCACGCGGCGCGGCGCGCAGGGCGGCGTGCTGCTCGCGGTGGCACCTTCCGAGATCCGCCTGGGCGCGGTGGTGCGGCGGCTGGAAGCCGGGCAGGCGCTGGTCGAATGCTTCCGCGCCGATGGCGGCGCCTGCTGCATGGCGCCGGGATGCCGGCTGCGCGGGCATCTCGGCGCGGCACGCGACGCCTTCCTCGCAACGCTGGACGCGGTGACGCTCGCCGATTGCCTCGGTGCGGCTCAGTAGGCCATCCAGCCGCCATCGACCATCAGGTTGTGGCCGGTCACGTAGGTCGCCTCCGCGCTCGCGAGGAACAGCGCCGCGCGCGCCACGTCCTCCGGTCGGCCGAGTCGCGGCATCGGCGTGCGCATGCGGGAATACTCGAGCGGGTCGGAGCCCGGCCCGCCGAGCGGCTTGCCCGTCAGGATCCGCCCCGGCGCGACGGCGTTGCAGATGATGTGGTCCCTGGCGTGGTCCACCGCGATCTGGCGCGTCAGGTAGACCACCGCCGCCTTGCCGGTGCCGTAGGCGATCTTGCCCGGTGCGGCGACCATGCCGTGCTGGGAGGAGATATTGACGATGCGCCCCCGCGCCTCGTCCACCACCGGCTGGGTCAGGAACTGCCGCACAGCCGCCTGGCAGCCGAGGAACACGCCCTTGGCGTTGACTGCCATCACATGGTCCCAGTCCTGCTCGGTGGTCTCGAGCAGCCCGGTGCCGGCGCCGAGCGTTGCGGCGTTGTTGACCATGATGTCGAGCCGGCCGAATTCGGCGACAGCCGCGGCGACCAGCGCATCGACATCCGCCTTGCGGGCGACGTCGCAGATGCGGAAGCGCGCCGTGCCGCCGTCCTGCGCGATCACCTGCGCGGTGGGGGCGCCGCCTTCGCGCACCGCCTCCGTCAGGTCGCCGATCACGACCTTCGCGCCTTCCCGCGCGAACAGCCGCGCGATCGCCCGGCCGATGCCCGAGGCACCGCCGGTCACGATCGCGACCTTCTCCGCAAGCCGCATCCCGCACGCTCCCCGACCGCTGTCCCGGCGTATCCTAGGACAGCGCCCGGTCGGTGGGGATGCGGGAAGGATCAGGCCGCGAGCGACGGCCCGGCGTGGCGTGACAGCGCCTCGTCCATCACCGCGACGGCCACCGCGCCGAGCAGGCGCTGCGCGACATCGAGGCCGAGCAGCCCGGCCTCCTGCTCCATCAGGCGCAGGCAGTCGACGATACCGGCCGCGCTCGGCAGCGGGCGAAGATCGTTGGCGGTGCGCTGGGCGGGGAAGTCGATGGCGTCGTAGGGCATGATGGATCGTCCGTTCTGCGGCATGGGCCGGCGCGCTGCGGCGCCGGCCTCGACGGGCGGAAAATCCCTTACCGGGGGCTGAACAACCAGTCGCGAAACCTGTCGAAGTGTCGGCGACGTCGCGCGACCTTCGCGGCGCGATTCAGGCGGCGGCCCGGAATCGCAGGGTGAAGCAGGCCCCGTCGTCGATGTTCGCCGCCTCTATGTCGCCGCCCACGGCGCGCATTGCGGCGTGGCAGATCGGCAGGCCGAGGCCGGTGCCCTTGCCGGGCGGCTTGGTCGTGAAGAAGGGCTCGAACAGGCGGTACATCAGCGCGTCCGGGATCCCGCCGCCATTGTCCATGATGCGGAGGACGACGCCCTTCTGCTCGGCCCGTCCGACGATGCGGATGCTGCCATGGACCTGGCCCGTCTCGTGGATCGCGTCGCGCGCGTTCAGCAGCAGGTTCACGATCGCCTGCTCGAAGGCGATGAGGCGGCCCATCACTGGCGGCAGGTCCGCGGGCAGGTCGACCGTCACCTCTATCGATGCCTCCCGCAGCGCCGCGCGCGTCAGCACCATCGCGCCCTCGACCGCGGCGGCGAGGCTGACTGGCTCGGGCTCCCCTTCCTCCTGCGGCCGGCCGAAGACTCGCAGGTGGTCGACGATGTCGCGCGCGCGGCGTCCCTGCACGCCGATGCGGTCGAGCCGCTGCAGCACTTCGGGCAGCGCGTCCACGCCGCGCCGCTGCAGCGCGCGCGCCGCGTTGTCGGCCGCGAGCGACATGACCGCCAGCGGCTGGTTGAGCTCATGCGCGAGGCCCGCCGCCATCTCGCCCAACGTCGCGAGCCGGCCCGCCGCCTGCGCCTTCAGCTCGATGTCGCGCTCGACGGTGATGTCGCGCAGGTAGCCGACCACCTCTGTCGATCCGTCGGGCATCGTCTCCACGACGCGCAGATGCTCGCGCAGCATCAGCACGCTGCCGTCCGGGCGGCGCGCGCGGAACTCCCGCGTGCCCTGGCCATTGGTGACGGCCTGGCGCTTGAAGGCGGCATGCTCCTCGATCGGCATGTCCTCGGCCAGGTTCGACCATGGCTGCCGCTCGCCAAGCTGGTCCCGGCGCCAGCCGGTGATGCGCTCGAGGCTCTCGCTGACATGGGTCAGGGCGAAGCCGCCGGCCCGGTCCACGCGACCGCCGAAGACCACCGCGGGGAGTGCCGCCACGCGGCGTTCGAACAAGCGGTGCGTCTCGCTGGACAGGCGCTGCTCCGCCTCGACGCGCTCCACCTCCTGCCGCGCGGCGCGGCGTTCCCGCGCGAGAATGAGGACGATCCCGCCCGCGAGCACTGCGAGCACGACGGCGAAGGCCACCATGCGGGTCGAGGTGATCAGCGTCGACACCGCGTCCTCGACCGCATTGGCGCCGAGCGTCGCGACGACGGCGAGGTTCGTCCCCGGCAGGCGCCGCCAGCCGACGAAGGCCTCGGCGCGCGCATCCTGGCGCCGCGTGAAGGACCCGGAGGGCCGGACTGCGAGGAGGCGCCGCAGCGGATCGGTGCTGGCGAGGTCCTGGCCGATCGAGGCCTGCGGCGTCTCGCTGTGCGCGGCGATGGTCGCCTCCCCGCGCAGCAGCAGGGCGGCGTCGCCCGGCGTCAGCGTGAGTTCCGACAGCGCCTCGGACAGGCTGTAGAGGTCGAGCGAGACGACCACCACGCCGCCGAAGCGCCCGCCCTCGTCCCGCATGGGCTTGGTCAGCTGGATCGTCCAGCGGTTCGAGACACGCCCCAGCACGGGAACGCTGACGAACATCTCCTGCATCCCCTGCGCATGGATGCGGAAATGCTCCCGGTCCCCGAGATAGACGCGCGAGTCGCGGCGGGAGATGCTGGACCAGTCCATCCAGCCATCCGCGCCGATCAGCGCCACCTGCACGAAGCCGAAGCTGCCGGAATTGGCGGTGGCGGCGATATGGTTCTCAAGCGCCGCCGCGCCTTCGATGTTGCCCCGCTCGCGCAGCGTGAACCAGGCCTGGGCGAGGCGATGCAGCACGTCGGCCGCCTCGATTCGACGGATCACGACCTGCTGCGCGACGCCGGCGGCGACCTCGGCGCGGGCACGCGCCTCACTGTCGCTGCGCGCGCGCACGCCGGCGACGAGCGACTCGCTGACTGCCACAGCCAGGACGGTCAGCGCGAGCAGGAGCAGGACGAAGGCGCCCTGCCGCTGGATCCACTGCATCGGCGCGCCGCGCGACTCTGCCGCGGCCGGGCCGTTCGGGTGGTTCGTCATGCGAGGTGTCCGATCGCCATGCCGTTTCCTGTCGCGATATCACGGCCCGCTCGGCGCGACGTGTCGACCCCTGTCGTGGTTTGTCGCCCGGGCCGCCGCATCGCCGCGTGGCCCGTCAGCCCTTGGGGAAGGCGGTGAAGACGTAGCCGCGGTTGCGCACCGTCGCGATCGTGCGTTCGCAGCCCGGACCGAGCTTCTGGCGGACATGCAGGACAAGGTTGTCGAGCGCGCGGTCGTCCGGGCGCCAGGGGCGGCCAAGCACGCGCTGGGTCAGCTCGTCGCGGTCGAGCGCGCGGCCGGCATGCTCGGCCAGCACCGCGACGAGGTCGAACTCGGCCGCGGTCAGCGGCACCTCGCTGCCATCCGGGCGCGTCAGGCGCCGTTCGCCGACATTGAGGCGCCATTCCGCCGGGGTGGCGGCTTCCGGCCCGCCGCCGGCGCGGCGCAGATGCGCGCGGATCCGCGCCACCAGCTCCCGCCCGGATGTCGGCTTCAGCAGGAAGTCGTCCGCGCCGATCTCGAGCGCGACGATCCGGTCCGCTTCCGCGCGGTTGCCGGTGAGGAACAGGACAGGCGCCGCGGTCAGCGCCCTGAGGCGCGGCAACAGCGGCACTGTGTCGACCGCGCCCAGCCTCTGGTCGAGCAGCACCAGGTCCGGTTTGCCGGCGGCGAGTTCCGCCAGCGCCGCATCCCAGGTGGTGGCGACGATCGGACGCATCCCGTAATCCGACAGCGTGTCGGCGACTTCCCTCGCCAGGTCGACATCATCCTCGACCACCAGGATGACCCGGCCGGCGCTTGCGGCTCCGTTCAAGGCTTGCTCGCGCTCCGTGCAATGAGATGCCGGTAGCATAGCAACCATTCACGGAAAGTTTCGACTCGGGGTCGGGGGACGCTCGAAACCTCGCGACGTCTCCAAAGAATATGACAAAAGCCGACAATTCGACAGGTGTGTCCGCCGGACGTCTTGCCTAATCGTCCCGATGCCGGGGGCGGCACCATCAAGAACCGGCGGGCCGCAGCCCGCCCCCGTTGTGGAGATGGCATGAGCGAGACCGGCGCCGGGACACCCGCCCCAGCTCCCCTGGCGATTCTGATCGTCGATGACGAGGAGGAGGTCGCCCTCGAGATCGCCGACGGCCTGCGCTCGGACGGTTACCTCGTCGAGGTGGTGACGAGCGGCCGCGCCGCGCTCGACCGGATCGAGCTTGCCCCGGGGCGCTTCAGTGTCGTCGTGACCGACATCCGGATGCCCGGCATGGACGGCGTGGCGCTCGCGCGCGACATTCTCGCCATGACGGACGAGGCGCGGCGCCCTGAGGTCATCCTCGTGACCGGCCACGGCGTTCCGCGGGAAATCGCGCAGTCCCTGCCGGGCGACCGCGTCTCGGTCGTGCGCAAGCCCTTCCGCTGGAACGAGCTGATTGAGCCGCTGGAAGCCGCGCATGCGCGCGCGGCGGCACGCATGGCCGCGGGCGCATGACCGGCGGGCGCCGGCCGGCGGCGGACCAGGCCCCGGCGGCGCTCTCGGTCCTTGTCGTCGACGACGAGAAGGAACTGGCCGAGGAACTGGCCGATGGCCTCATCGAGGCCGGCCTGCCGACCAGGATCGCCTCCTCCGCCCCGGAAGCGCTCCGCCTGCTCGCCGAGGCGCCGGACATCGCCGTCATCGTCACCGATGTCCGCATGCCGGGGGGCGACGGCTTCTCCCTCGCGAGCCGCCTGGTCGCCGGTGCGCGGCCCGAGACGGCGCGTCGCGTGGTCATCATGACCGGCCAGTCGACGCTCGACGACGCCTCGGCGGCGCTGCGCGCCGGCGCCTTCGACTACCTGCGCAAGCCCTTCGCGCTCGACGACCTCGTTGCCATCGTCTCCCGCGCGGCAGAGTCGGCGGCGGCGGAACGCAAGGGGCATCAGGACGCGCAACTCACCCGCGCCAGGCTCATCAAGGCGGAAGCCGAGACGGCGCGGATGCGGCGGCGCGACCAGCTGACCGGCCTGCCCAACGTCCAGGCGCTGCAGGATGCGATTGCCGGGCTCGGCGAGATGCCGGTGGCGCTGCTCATGATCCGGCTCGATGGCCTGCATGTCGTGACGGATGCGGGCTGGCGCGGGCTGCACGACCGGCTGCTCGCCGACGCGGCGGACCGCTTCGCCGCGGTGGCGGGGCGCGAGAGGCTCTACGCGCTGCATGACGCGGCGCATTTCGCGGTCCTGCTCGATGGCGCCTCCGCGGCGGATGCCGAGGCGGTCGGCCGGGCGCTGCTCGCCGCGACGGTGGAACCGATGCGCGCCGGGGACCAGGCGCTCGCCCTGACCGCCTCCGTCGGCCTCGCGACACGCGAAGGCGCGGGCACCGCGCCGCTCGATGTCTGTGCCCAGGTCGCGACGGCGGAGGCCGGCCGCCAGGGCAGCGGGCGGCTCGTGGCCTATTCGGCGCGCATGCACAGCGATGCCGCGCGGCGTCTGCGCGTGGCGCAGGACCTGCCCGCCGCCGCCGCCGCGGGACACCTTTCCCTGATGTACCAGCCGCTCGTGGCGCCCGACCTGTCGGCGTTGCTCGGCTTCGAGGCGCTGATGCGCTGGACGCATCCCGTCCTCGGCCCGGTCGGGCCGGACGAGTTCATCCCGGCGGCCGAGGAGAGCGGCGCGATCCTCGAGATCGGGGCCTGGGCGCTCGAGACCGCCGCGCAGCAGGCCGCCTGCTGGCGGGGCGCGACATCGCGCGCGCCCTATGTGTCGGTGAACCTGTCGGGCCGGCAATTGCAGGAAGCCGACGTGCCGGCGCTCGTGCTGAGCGCGCTCGACGGCGCGGACCTGCCGCCCGGATCGCTCGTGATCGAGGTGACGGAAACCGTGGCGGCCGGCGCCGGCGCGCCGGGGATCCTCGCCGCGCTCCGCGCCCACGGCCTGCGCGTCGCGCTCGACGATTTCGGCTCGGGCTACACGTCTCTCTCCACGCTGCGCAGCCTGCCGGCGGACATCGTGAAATTCGACCGCAGCCTGCTGCCCGCCGGCGCCGAGGATGCGCGCGGCGCCGCCTTCTTCACGCGCCTGGGCCAGGCGGTGCAGGGCCTCGGGCTCGACATCGTCGCGGAAGGTATCGAGACCGATGCGCAGCGCGCGCTGGCCGCGGGCGCCGGCGTCTACGCCGTGCAGGGCTACGGCGTCGCGCGGCCGATGTCGGCCGATGGCGCGATGGCGCGGATCGCCGCCTTCAGCTCTCGATAGGCGCCGCGCGGCGCTGCCGCTCGCTCTCGGTCTTGAGCTGGCCGCAGGCGGCCAGGATGTCGCGCCCGCGCGGCCGGCGGATCGGGCTCGCATAGCCGGCGTCGTTCACGATCTGCGCGAAGCGCTGGATCGCCTCGCTGGTCGAGGTCTTGTACGGGCTGCCGGGCCAGGGATTGAACGGGATCAGGTTCACCTTGGCCGGGATGCCGCGGATCAGGCGGACCAGTTCGCGCGCCTCGGCCTCGCTGTCGTTCACGCCGCGCAGCATGACGTATTCGAAGGTGATGCGCCGCGCGTTCGACGCGCCGGGATAGCGGCGGCAGGCGGCGATCAGCTCCTCGATCGGGTACTTCCGGTTCAGCGGCACGATCTCGTCGCGGAGCTCGTTCGTCACGGCATGCAGCGAGACAGCGAGCCCGACGCCGAGCTCCGCCCCGCAGCGGTCCATCATCGGCACGACGCCGGAGGTGGACAGCGTGATGCGCCGTCGCGACAGGCCGATGCCCTCATGGTCCATGACGATCCGCAGCGCCTTGGCCACGTTCTCGTAGTTGTAGAGCGGCTCCCCCATGCCCATCACGACGATGTTGGACAGCAGCCGCGGCGCGCCGTCCTTGGGCGAAGGCCATTCGCCGTAGGAATCGCGCGCCGCCATGAACTGGCCGACGATCTCGGCCGCGCCGAGGTTGCGCACCAGCTTCTGCGTGCCCGTGTGGCAGAAGCGGCAGGACAGGGTGCAGCCCACCTGGGTCGAGATGCAGACCGCGCCGCGATCCTCCTCGGCCGAGGGGATGTAGACCGTCTCGACCCGCTGCGCGTCGCGGAAGGCGAAGACCCATTTGCGCGTCGAATCCGCGCTGTCCTGCTGCGTCGCGACATCGGGCCGGCCGACGACGAAGCGCTCGGCGAGCTTCGCCTGCATCGGCTTGGCGATCGTCGTCATCTTCGCGAAGTCGGTCGCGCCCTGGTGGTAGATCCAGTGCCAGAGCTGCTTGGCACGGAACGGCTTCTCCCCGATCGCCGCCATCTCGGAGATCAGCTCCTCGCGCGACAGGCCGACCAGGTCGCGCCGCCCGTCGGCGAGCGTCGCCGGCGGGGGGGCGAACAGCGCCGCCTTGGCGAGGATGCGCGCGCGCTCCGCCGCGGCCAGCCCGTCGGTCGCGGCGGCCTCGCTCATCGGCGCGACGCCGGGCATTCCTGGCTGATCGCCTCATGCGCGGCGGAGAAGCCCGAAAGGCTGAAGGTGTCCGTCGCCGTGCCGCGCCCGCCCGCCCGCGGGCCGCGCGCCACCGCATTGGCGCCGCCGCGGAAGGCGGCGACCGCCGCGCGGCCATCGTTGGCGAAGGCCGAATTGGCGCTGGTGTAGAAGGGGAGGTTGGTGTTGCCGACCGCGACCGTGACATTCGCGTTGCGCGGATAGGCGTAGCCCGCCGTGATCGCGACCTGGTCGCGCCCCTGGGTCCGGTGCGTGACCGTGAGGATCACCCCGTCCCGCTGCGGATCGGTGCGGGAGGCACGGGTGAAGGCGTAGCAGACCTTCTGCCCATTTTCCGTATGCACGGCCGCCGTCCAGTCCTGGAAGTCGCCGAGCTTGCGCGGGCCGGGCTGCGCGGGCGCGGCCGGTCGCTGCTGCGCCAGGGCCGGCACGGCAAGAAGGGCGACGAGGGCGGGAATCATGAGAACGGCTCGCATGGGACCTTAGATACGAAGCCCGGCCCGGCGGGGCAACCGCCGCCCGTCTGGCCCGGCGCGCGCGTCCGGCGTAACAGGCCGGCATGAGCGACCCCGCCGACGCAGCCCTCGCCGCCCAATACGAGGCCTACCCCTATCCGCAGCGGGACCCGCGCGACGAGGCGAAGCGCCTTGTCGTGGGCAGCCCGAGCCATCTGCGGGAGGTGGACCACTGGATCTTCGGTGCCGGCCGCCCCGCCGCGGCGCCGCTCAGGGCGCTCGTCGCCGGGGGCGGGTCGGGCGACGCGACCGTGATGATCGCGCAGCAGATGACGGATCAGGCACGTTCCGGCACCGTGACCTGGCTCGACCGTTCCGCTGGCGCGCGCAAGGTGGCCGGCGCGCGCGTGGCGGCGCGCGGGCTTTCGAACGTGGTCTTCGAGGAAGGCTCGATCCTCGACCTGCCGGGCAGCGGCCTCGGCCCCTTCGACTACATCGATTGCTGCGGCGTGCTGCACCACCTGCCGGACCCGCTGGCGGGGCTGCAGGCGCTCGTCTCGGTCCTCGCGCCGGGGGGCGGCATGGGGCTGATGGTCTATGCGCCGCATGGGCGGACGGGCGTCTACATGATGCAGGATGCGCTGCGGCTGGTCGCGCCGGCCGACCTGCCGCCGGCGCAGCGCGTCGAGATCGCGAAGCGGCTCTGGCGCCAGGCGCCGGATACCGCCTGGCTGCGCCGCAATCCCTGGATCACGGATCATGTGCAGGGCGGCGATGCGGGCTTGTACGACCTGCTACTGAACCCACGCGACCTCGCCTACACGGTGCCGCAATTCGCCGCGCTGCTGGACGCGGCGGGGCTCGAGATCCGCTGCCTGGTGGAGCCGCTGCGCTACGACCCCGAGGCCTATTTCACCGACCCGCGGCTGCGCGAGCGCATTGCGGGCCTCGATGCGGCGCAGCGCGCGGCGCTCGCCGAGGCCGCCTGCGGCAACATGGGCATCCACATCGCCTATGTCGTCCGCAAGGGGCAGGCGCCTCAGGCCCCGCCCTGGGAGGACCCCGCCGCCGTGCCCGTGCTGCGGGAACTCGATGGCGCGAAGGTCGCCGGGCAGATCCCGCCCGACGGCGTGCTGCGCATCGCCTTCGACGGGCTCAAGGTGCCGCTGCCCCTGCCGCGGCTCGCCGCGGCGATCCTCGCCCGCGTGGATGGGCGGCGCAGCATGGGCGCGATCGGCGATGAACTCGCGGCCAATGGGGTCTCCCGCGAGGCCTTCGCGCGCGACTTCGCCACGCTCGCCCGGCAGATGGAGCGGGTGAACCGGATGCTGCTCGCCGCACCCTGAGCACGCGAAACCCGTTCCGCGCGGGCGCGATCCCGGCCTAGGCTTCCCCCGATGGCCTGAAGGCCGAGGAGGAAGACGTCCATGATCACCCGACGCGCCCTGGCCGGCGCCGCCGGCGCGGTGTTCGCCGCGCCCAACGCCCGCGCCCAGCAGGGCTGGCCCGACAAGCCCGTCCGCTACGTGATCGGCGGCGCGGCCGGCGGCGTCTCGGACATCTTCCTGCGCATGATGGAGAACCGGCTGCGCGAGCGGCTCGGCCAGCCCATGGTGATCGACCCGCGCCCCGGCGCCGGCGGCATGGTAGGGGCGGAGGTGACGGCGCGCGCCGCCGCGGATGGCTACACTTTCTACGTCAACCACATCGCCTCCCACGGCATCGGGCCGACGCTCTACCGGCGCCTGTCCTTCGATCCGCTGCGCGACCTGCCGGGGGTGGCGCGCATCGCCGCCATGCCGAACGTGCTGATCGTCAAGGGCGACGGGCCGGTGAAGACGGTGGCCGAGCTCATCGCCTTCTGCCGTGCCAATCCGGCGCGGGCGAACTTCTCCTCGGCCGGGTCGGGCACCTCCTCCCACCTCTCGGGCCTGCTGTTCGGCATGCGCACCGGCGTCGAGGTGACGCATGTGCCCTATCGCGGCACCGCACCGTCCATGGCCGCCGTGCTGAACGGGGAGGCGCTGTTCGCGATCGACAATGCGCCGGCCTCGCGCCAGCAGGTGCTGTCGGGGATGTTGCGCGCGCTCGGCGTCTCCACCGCGCGCCGGGCGAGCACCATGCCGGAGCTGGCCACGCTGCAGGAACAGGGCGTGCCGGAGTTCGACGTCGCCTCATGGTACGGCATCGTCGCGCCATCGGGCGTGCCGCAGGCGATCCGCGAGCGGCTGGGCGCGGAAATCGTCGCCGCGCTGGAAGACCCCGCCATCGCCCAGCGCATCCGCGACTACGGCGCCGAGCCCTGGCCGCTCGGCCCCGCCGCCTACGACGCCTTCATGCGGGAGGAGGTGGCGAAATGGGCGCCGGTGGTCCGCGCCTCCGGCGCGCAGATCGATTGAGGTTCAGCGCGCCCGCGCGGTCTCCAGGATCTCCCGGAACAGCCGCGCGGGCAGGCCGCCGCCGGCCACACCTTCCATCGGCGTCGCGTCGTCATTGCCGAGCCAGACGCCCATGACGAGGCCGCCGGCAATCCCCACGAACCAGGCGTCGCGATTGTCCTGCGTGGTGCCGGTCTTGCCCGCGACGGCAAGGCCCGGCACCGCCGCCGCGCGCCCGGTGCCGCGCGCGACGGTCGCGGCCATCATCCGCCGCATTGTCTCCGCCGCCTCTGGCGCCACGGCCTGGGATCGCGGCGGGGCCGCCCAGGGGATAGCGCGCCCTTCCGCCCGCGCCTCCGCCACGCCATGCGGCGTGACGCGATGCCCGCGATTGCCGAAGGCGGCATAGGCCGTGACCAGGTCGAGCAGCGTCACCTCCGTCGTCCCCAGCGCGAGCGAGGCCTCCCGCGGGAAGGGCCCGGGCAGGCCGAGCCGCTCCGCCGCCGCCGCCACCGGCCGCGGTCCGCCGGCGCGCTGCAGCAGCCGCACCGCCGCGGTGTTGACCGAGTGCGCGAAGGCGTCCTCGATCGTGATCTCGCCGCGCGGGCGCCAGGTGCCGTTGCCGGGGGACCAGCCGCCGAGCGTCAGCGGCCCGTCGGCAACCAGCTCCTCGGGCCGCGCGCCCGCCTCGACCGCGGCAAGATAGACGAAGGCCTTGAAGGCCGAGCCCGGCTGCCGTCGTGCCTGGGTCGCGCGGTTGAAGGGGCTGCTGCGGTAGTCCCGCCCGCCGGCCATGGCGCGCACCGCGCCGGTCTGCGCATCCAGTGCCACCACCGCGCCCTGCCGCGCCCCCGCCGCGCGGCCGGGCCCGGCGAGCAGCGCCT
>NZ_JACADQ010000093.1 GCF_016106015.1 Neoroseomonas rubea | reverse complement strand
GCCGCCGCCCTCCCGGCGTGGCCCGCCCCCGCTGCGTGGCGGGAGCTGCGCGCGGACGATCCCCGCGCGCTCGAGGACCTTGCCGTCGCGCTGGTGGACCAGGCCGGCCGCCGACGCGTGGCCTTCGGCTGGGCGGCGCCGAATGCGCCGGCGCGGCTCGTCCTGGAGTGGGTCGCGGCGGCCTGCGGGCATCGGCCGACCTGCGGGGAGGATCGCACCTAGCCGCCGACGGTTGACGTTGCGACATCAAGATGATCAACAGAACGCAACGAACCGTTGCATGACGTCCAGGGAGCCTGCCCGCCACATGACGCAGGGCGCCAAGACCCGCTTCGCCATCCTGGCGCTGCAACGCACAGGCACGAACATGCTGGGTTCGATCCTGCGGAAAACCGGCAAGGTCCACATGTACGGGGAGGTGTTCTACCCCGACCTCGGCACCGGCGACCTCGCACAGGATCTCGCGAACGGGCTCTTCTTCCCCTTCTGGCGCGATCGTATCGCCCGCGACCCGCGCCAACTGATGCTGAGCGACCCGACCATCTACGACGCCGTCCTCGCAGATTTCCTCGACCGGCTCTTCACACAGGTGGAGCCCGGCATCGTCGGCATCGACATCAAGTCCGAGCAGATCGAGGCCTTTCCGCGCCTGTTCCACCTGATGCGGCAGGGCGAGGTGCGCGTGATCCACCTCGAGCGCCGTAATTACCTGGCGCGGATCGTGTCGCAACTCGTGCTCAACCATCGGATGCGGGCGGGGGATGCCGATGTCCACCGCAGCGTGGCGAAGGTGCCGCCGCTGACCATCGACCCTGTCACGATACTGGACTGGATGCGCGACGATGCGGCGCGCAACCGCATGTTCCACGACAACTTCGCCGGGCTGCCCGACCGCTACCTGCACGTGTTCTACGAGGACATCGCGACCGACGGCACCGCCCTGCGGAAGGTCTTCGACTTCCTCGGCCTGGCTGACGAACCCATCCCGCCGCCCGACACGGTCAAGCAGGTGCCGAGCGACTTCGCCGGACAGATCGCGAATTATGCGGAGGTCGCGGCGGCGCTGGCCGGCGCCGGCCATGGCGGCTTCCTCCGCCCCGCGTGATCCCCGGCGGATGAGGCCCGCCCCCTGAGCACGGGTGGCGCGGCGCGGCCAGGGACGGCGCCGCGCCTCACGATCGTGGCAGAAACGCCCTTCCCGCCCATGGCCCCAGGCAGTATTCGTTCTGCCAACCTAACGAACACGCCGGAGAGCGCCCGTGGCCACCTGGGCCGAGACCGTGATCGTCACCCGCACCAAGGACCGGCCGCTGCTGCTGCGCCGCGCGATGGAGCACATCATCGCCCAGACGCATGGCGACTGGCACCACGTCATCGTCAACGATGGCGGCGACCGGGACCACGTCGCGGCGCTCGTCGAAGCCATGCCCGGCTACGAGGGACGCGTCAGCCTGGTCCACAACTGCCCCAACATGGGCATGGAAGCCGCTTCCAACGCCGGGCTGCTGATGACGGACTCCGCCTACTTCGCCATCCACGACGATGACGACAGCTGGGCGCCCGACTTCCTCGCCCGCACCGTCGAGGTGATGCGGCGGCACGAGGCCTCGCCCCGCTTCGGCGGCGTCGTCGCCGGCGTGACCGTGGTGCATGAGGAGATCGAGGTCGATGAGGTGCGCGAGGTCCGGCGCGAGCCCTTCCGTCCGGACATGGAGTTCGTCGGCCTGACCAGCCTCCTGCCCGAGAACCAGTTCCCGCCGATCGCCATGCTCTGCCGGCGCAGCGTGCTCGACCTGCTCGGCCTGTTCGACTCGCGCAAGCCCGTGCTCGGGGACTGGGACTTCCACCTGCGCGTAGCGCGGCACTTCGAGCTCGCCTATCTGCGCGAGCCGCTGGCGAACTACCACCACCGCGGCTCGGCGAGCGGCTCGCTGTCCAACTCGGTCTATGCCGACAGCTGGCGCCACCGCGCGATCCGCGCCGGCTTCCTCGACGGGATGCTGCGCGACAGGCTCGCCGAAGCGCCCGGCACGATGATCGACTTCCTGCTGGCCGCGGAGCGGGAGCAGCGGATCATGCGGCGCCTGGGCGGCATGCAGGCGCACAATGACTGGGTCAGCGGCCGCCTTGCCGAAATCGAGAAGGCGGTGATCGACGCCGAATGGCGCCAGAAGAACCATTTCGAGTGGCGGCATGAGCAGCTGCGCTGGTCGGTCGACCAGCTGCTCGGGGAGGTGCAGGCGCTGCGCGCCGAACTGGCCGCGATGCAGTCCACGGCCGAACCCCGCTAGTCGCACGCAGAGCGAACCGCAGGACCGCATGAACCGCTTCACGCTTCTCCGCCAGGCCGCGCAGGCGCGGCAGGACATCCTCGCCCTGCTGCCGCGCTTCGACGTGCTGTCGGTCGACTTCTTCGACACCCTCGCGACGCGCGCCGAGCCGAATCCGGCCGACCTGCTGCTCCGGCTCAACCCGGCGCCCGGCGCGCTCGACGCGCGGCGCCGCGCGGAATACGCGGCGCGCCAGGCGGCGCTGCTCGCCGGTCGGCACGAGGTCCTGCTCGCGGAGATCCACGCCGGGGACGAGGCCGCCGCGCAGGCGGAACTGGCGGCAGAGGAGGCGACGCTCGCGCCCGATCGGCAGATGCTCGCCATCATGCAGGAAGCGCGGCGGCTCGGCCTGCGCATCGCCATCACGAGCGACACCTATCTCCCGACAAGCCTCTTCCGCGGCTTCTGCGCCCGGCACCAGGTGCCGCAGGACACGATCCTGCTGTCCTGCACGCATGGCCGCTCGAAGGAGGAAGGCGGGCTGTTCGAGGTGCTGAAGGCATGGGCGGGGCCGCGCGCGCGCATCCTGCACATCGGCGACAATATCGGCTCGGACGTGCATTCGGCGCTCAATGCCGGCGTGCTCGGGCGCTTCCTCCCCTCCCTCCGGCAGATGACGGCGATGGACGCGCTGCCGCCGCTCGAGGGCCTCGACACGGCGGAGCGGACGGCGCTGCGGCGCTTCCTCGCCGCCTCCGCCGAGCGGGTGGAAGCCGCCGCGGCGGAGGACCGGAGCCCCGGCCAAGTGGAAGCGCTCGCGGCCTATCTCGGCCAGTTCGTGCTCGGTCCGCTCTGGCTCGGCTTCGGCCACTGGCTGCGGCAGGAGGTCGGGCGGCAGGGAATCGACCGCCTTCACTTCCTCGCGCGCGACGGGCACTGCCTGCAGCGCGCCTTCCGCCTGATGTTCCCCGAGGAGGCTTCGCGCTACCTCTACCTCTCGCGCAGCGCGCTCTACCTCCCCGCCGCGGCCGATGGCGGCGACGCCTATCTCGAAAAGCTGATCCAGAACTACAGCGGCCTGACGGGCATGCAGCTGCTGCGCCGGCTGCGGCTGTCCGACGAGGCGATCTACGCCGCGACCGACGCGGCGGAGCGGGACCTGCTGCGCCGCCGCCCGCCCCTGAAGCCGGAGGCGATGGAGGGGCTGAAGGCGGTCTTCGCGAAGCTGCGCGGGCTGATCGAGGCGCGCGGGGCGGAGGAGACCGGGGGGCTCGCGCGCTATCTCGAAGCCGAGGGACTCTCGACCGCCGCGCATGCCGGCATCGTCGACCTCGGCTGGCACAATACGCTGCAGGTCTGCCTCGGCGGCATCCTGGACCGCCTCGGCAGCCCGACCCGGCTCACCGGTTTCTACATGGGCACCTTCGCCCATGCCCGACCGACGCGCGCGGGCGATGGCAGCCGCGGCTTCCTGTTCGACCGCGGCCGGCCCCGCGGCCGGCTCGACTCGGTGCGGCCGGCGATCACGCTGCTCGAGCTCCTGCACGCGGCACCGCATGGCTCGACGCTCGCGATCGACCCGGTGAGCGCGCAGCCCGTCCTGGTCGACAGCCCGGCGGAACAGGCCGACCATGAGCGCTTCATCGGCCCCTGCCAGGAGGAGGCGCTCGCCTTCATCCGCCGCGCGCAGGCGGAACTAGGGCCGCTGGTCGAGCGCCTGCCACCGTTCCTCGCGGACCTGTCGGCCGCGCACATGCAGGGGCTCTTCGCCGAGCCCGGCCTGCCGGAGGCGCGGACGCTGGGCGCGCTTCGCGTCTCCTCGGATTTCGGCGTGGTCGGGCCGATGCGCGCGCTGGCGGCGCCGGTGCGGGCGCTGCCGGAAGGATCGCTCTGGCCGCCGGCGACGCGGATGCTCGAGGCTTATCGCGGGGAAGGAACGGCGGAGGCGCAGACGCTGTTCCGCTTCCACGCCGCGGCCCATGCCGGCCTGTCCTGCCTGGCTGCGCCGCAGCGGGCGACCGAGGTGCCGGGCGTCGTGATCGGCTTCTCCGGCCCGCGGGAGCGCATCGGCCTGGCGGTGGAGGAGGATGCGCTGCGGGTCACCTTCGACCATGCGGGGCCGTGGCGCTGGCGGGACGTGAAGTTCATCCTCGCTTCGTCGCTTCTGCTGGAAAGCCCGGAACTGCTCGTGACCTTCCGCCTGGCCGCGAGCCGGCCGACGCGGGTGTCGGTCACGATCCGCGACTTCGTCGCCTTCGACTACGAGCAGGGCTTCTGCGACACGGAGTGGAAGGATTTCGAGATCGACGCCGCGCCAAGCGATCACAAGGCGGTGTTCCACCTGCATCCGCGCGTGATCGGGGAGGAGTTGCGGGAGCGGCACCTGCTGCTCGCCCTGCCGCTCGAGGGCGAGGTGGAGCTGATGGTGCACGACGTGGCCGTTACGGCTGTCTAGGGCACTCACCGATCAGCCGGGAGTGGCCGATCGGCTGTCTGTTTCTGGAAGCAATTGATCCCACGGCACGAAGTCCGATCACACTGATCCGGTGTGATCGGATGGTGCCGTCGAGCAGCGTCCGGTCGCGCTGAACCGCGCCCCGTTCCACCGCCCGGGCAAGGGCTGCCCGACCCCCATGTCGTCTCGTTCAGGACATCGGGCGCCGATGCGTCCATCCGGTGATGTGACGCTCCAGCGCCGGCGATGAAGCCTGCGCGGCCTGGCGCCCGGCGCCGGTCTGCGAGGACGATGTGCCGCGCGGGGCGACGGCGCGGCGGCCCGCGCGCCTCGCACCCGGTCAGCCCGGCGCCATGGCTGCGGCAAGGAGTTGCGACTGCGGCGCAGGCCGCCCGAACAGATAGCCCTGCGCCTCCGTGCACCCGGCGCGGGCAAGCAGGCGCAGCTGGCCCTCGGTCTCGACGCCTTCGGCGGTGCAGGTCATGCCAAGGCGCCGGCAGAGCGCCGCGACGGCCTCGATGATGGCGGCGTCCCCCTCCCGCGTCTCGGCTTCCTGGAGGAAGTCGCGGTCGATCTTGACCCGGTCGAAGGGGAAGGAGCGCAGGCAGGCGAGCGAGGAGTAGCCGGTGCCGAAATCGTCCATGGCGAAGGCGACGCCCATCGCGCGCAGCCGGTGCATGGCGCCGAGCACGGGCTCCGTCCGCTCCAGCAGCACGCCCTCGGTGATCTCGAGTTCGAGGCGGGAGGGCGCGAGCCCGCTCTCCCGCAGCGCGTCGGCGACCGCGTCCATCAGCGCAGGATCGCGCAGCTGCAGCGGGGAGAGGTTGACGGCGACGCGAAGGCTCCGGTCCGGCCAGGCCGCCGCGTCGCGGCAGGCGCGGCGCAGCGCGAAGGCGCCGAGCTGGCTGATCTGCGCCGTCTCCTCCGCCACCGGGACGAAGGCGGCGGGAAGCAGCAATCCATGGCCGGGCCGTTCCCACCGCACCAGGGCTTCGTAGCCGCGCACGGCGCGCGTCGCGACGTCGACGACCGGCTGGTAGTGCAGCAGCAGCTCGCCCTCCGCGAGGGCGGTCCGCAGGGCTTCGCCGACCTCGAGCTTGATGCGCTGCTCGGCCGCCATGGCCGGTTCGAACACCGCGTGCCGGCCACGCCCGGCGCGCTTGGCGCAATAGAGCGCGACGTCCGCCTCCCCCAGCAGCACATCGGGCGTCGTGTCGCGCCCGGCCGCGAGGGTGATGCCGATCGAGGTGCCGATCTCGGCGCGCTCCCCGCCGAGCGTGTAGGGCGCGCTCAGCGCGCTGACGAGCCGCGCCGCCACCGCCTCGGCATTCGCCTCGGAATCGCCGCCGCTGCGCCCGGCGCTTGCCAGCACGATGCCGAACTCGTCGCCGCCGAAGCGCGCGACGGTGTCCTCGGCGCGCAGTTCCGCGCGCAGCCGGCCAGCGACGGCCTGCAGCAGCGCATCGCCGGCGGGGTGGCCGAGCCGGTCGTTCACCTGCTTGAAGCGGTCGAGGTCGAGGCACATCACCGCCACGCGTCCGCCGGTCGCGGCGAGCGCGTCGCGGAGCCGCTCGGCGAAGCGGACGCGGTTCGCGAGCCCGGTCAGCGGATCATGCGTCGCCAGGTGCCGGATGCGCTCGGCCGCACGCAGCCGCTCCTCATCGGCCAGCCTGTCGCGCGTGACATCCCGGAAGAACACGGTGATCCCACCACCCGGGGCGGGATAGGCCTTCACCCAGAGCCAGATCCCGCCGCCCACCAGGCCCTGGACCGGCTCGGGCGACCCGCCCCCCATCGCCTGGGCGAAGGCATCGAGGAACAGGCCGTCAGGGTCGCGCGGAAAGGCCGCGCGCATGTCCGTGCCGGGCGCGAACACCATCCCGAGCCCCGCGGCGCTCGGATTCGCGTAGGCGACCTGCCAGCCCGGCTCGACCAGCAGAACGCCATCGGTGGTGCTCTCCAGGATCGACGACAGGCGCGCGCGCGATCGCTCCGCGGTCGCCCTCGCCTGGTCGGCGGCCTTGCGCGCGTCGAGCAGTTCGCGCTCGTACAGGCGGCGCTCGGTCGCGTCGAACAGGATGCCGCGCAGCAGCGGCGGCCGGTCCCCCGGCTGCTCCACCCGCTGGAAGCTGGCGAGGACGGGCAGCGCCGTGCCGTCGGACCGCCGGACCTCGAGCGCGATCTCCTTGACGCGGCCATGCAGGGTCGCGACCGGCAGGCACTTCATGCTGAACACGACCCAGCTCGCCGCCGTGAGCATGTCGCGGAAGCACAGGCCCCGCCCCGGCGCGTCGAGCCTGCTTCCGGTCCAGTCGAGCAGCGTGCGGTTCGCGCCGAGCACCAGCCCGTCGCGCCGCATCGTCAGGTAGCCGCAGGGCGCGGCTTCGTAGAACGCCTCCAGGTCGTCGCGGTGGTCCGTCGCCGAAGGCGGTGCGGACACCGCCGGGGGGGCCGCCCCGATCATCCCAGCCAGGCCCGGATGGCGCGGGCCGTCTCCTCGGGCGCGCTGACATGGGGGCAGTGGCCCGTCGCCCCGAGGTGGACGAGGCGGCTGGCGCGCACCTGCTCCGCGACCCATCGGCCGACCTCCGGCGGGGCGACGGCATCGTCGGCGGATTGCAGGACCAGCGTCGGGACCCCCAGCAGCGGCAGGTCGGCGCGGCAGTCCGAGGTGAAGGTCACGCGGGCGAAGACGCGGGCGACGGCCGGATCCATGCGGCAGAAGCTGGCCTCGAGTTCGGCGGCAAGGTCCGGGCGGTCGGGATTGCCCATGATGACCGGCGCCATCTGGGCCGCCCAGGCGTGATGGTTGCCGTCGAGCAGGTCGAGCAGACCCTCGATGTCCGCACGCTCGAATCCGCCGCGATAGTCGCCGTCGTTCAGGTAGCAGGGCGAGGGGCCGAGCATGACGAGCGCGTCGAAGAGGTCCGGCGCACGGATCGCCGCCAGGGCGCCGATCATGGCGCTGACCGAGTGGCCGACGAAGGTCACGGGCCCCTGCCCGAGGTCGCGGATCAGTTCGCACACATCCTCGGCATGGCCGGCGAGCTGGCCATGTCGGACCGGGTCGTGCCACGCCGCGTCGGCCTGGCCGCAGCCGGCGAGGTCGAAGAGAACCACGCGGTGGTCGGCGGCGAAGGAGGGCGCGACGAAGCGCCACATGTTCTGGTCGCAACCATAGCCATGCGCGAAGACGATGGTGCGCGCGCGCTCCGGTCCGAAGGCGCGCAGGTTGTGGCGGGCGCTGGGTGACATCGCGGACGCTCATCGGCTGTCGAGCGGGCATCCTCGGGCCGACACGTTAATGATCAGCCAAAATTGATTTGGCTTAACGTTTCGCATGCGCGCGGGACGCGTCCTGGCACGGCGGGCCGCCATGGTTGCGACGCGGGTGCCCCCCGAGTGCGCTCGCGATGTCCCGCAGCGACATGGGCCGGGCCGGACGGTTGCCATTGACGGGCACGCGACGGCGCCCTGCCGCGATGAACGCGACGTTCGCCCGCCGCACCACCGCCCGTTCCCGGAAGCCGAAGAGCGCGCGCGGATCAGTGCAGCGTTCGACCGATTCCTTGCCACGATCCGGGACGGCGGCGACCTGGCAAAGGCCCTCGCGCTGCTCGCGGCGTAGCGGTCAGCGCCGCACGATCTGATCCGCGGCGCTACCCCGCGGCGAGGCACCCGGCCAGCCGCAGGGGGCGTTCCGGCTGATCAGGTATGCCTCCCGCGGCGACATCTGCGGAGCCGCCGGGATGTCCCGCAGCATCGCCCGGTAGACCCGGGCCAGGCGCTCGCCGCCGATGCTTTCAGCCAGCGCCAGCGCGTCGCGCAGCGGTTGCTGATCCAATCCGTAGGAGCGCCGCTCCGCCGCCACGAAGGCGCGCATGGCGATCGCATCGCAGATGCCTTGCGCCGCCGCGGGCGCGATGGAGCCGACCACCAGCGCGGCGGCCACGAGAACCGACTTCATGTTCCGATCATGGCACGATCGGCGGACCGAGTGCCAGCGCGTCGTGACAGCACGGTGGCGCCATGCGCGCCATCCTGTTCCTCAAGGGCAACCCCAACCACGATGCCCGGGGCCGTTTCGCGCGGGCGCCCAGCGACCAGCGCGGCGGGGGCGCGCCCCCCGCACTGCCCCCTTCCTCCGGGATCGCGAACGCGGCGGATGCCCGCGCATACTGGCGCGAGCACATCGCGGACCGAACGGTAAGCCTGCACGTCAAGACAAAGAACCGAACCGCGGCAGTGACGGTCCGCTTCGATGACAGCAACACGCATATGTGGACTCGCCGGGCCGGACCGGGCGATCAGATCGACGCCTACGATCAAGAAAAGGCGCGCAAGGGCCCTCGGACCTTCGCCCGCGATCGCGCGGCCATCATGGATCGGCTCTTCCGGGCAATCAGCGAGCCCTGGCAAGTCCTCCAGGAGCATCGCGACGCGCGCCGGGAAATCTACCTGGCATCGCCACCGCTCAACGCGGCCGGCGACACCTACGTGGTGGTGCTATCGGTCGATGGCCCCGGCCGCCTGTCTTTCGCCAGCGCCAGGCCGCGCACGAAGGACCAAATCAGGGACCTTATGCAGCGCGCCAGGCCGATCCAGGCCGATGGTGGCGCCCTCCTGAAAAGCCAAACCCCGGAGCTTTCGGCCCCGGGGTTCCAACCGTCGTTCCTGATTGCTGCGCCATCCGGTCGCGCCCCGTTGCCGGGGCCAGGTGCCAGCCCCGCCGAAGCGGGGCCACGGAGCCAGGCGGTAGAGAGCTTCGGCGCGTTCTTCGCCTTTTTCAAGGCCCTTGGACCCGGTGAGCGGTGGATCACGGTCCACCCCCACGGCAAGGATCAGAAGGGCGTCCCGGTGCTGATCCGGCCGGCCGGCGATGGCGCCTACCAGGTGGTCGGCGGCGCGGGCGGCAAGCTCAATTTCTTGAAGCTGACCGGGGTGAAGGACGCGGCGGACTACAAGGCCGAGGCCGCGAAGCGCGCGACCGCGCGGCGCGAGTTCCAGAAGGAGCGGATCGCGGAGGACAAGTAGGCCGGCATCCATCTGGCGAAGCAGAAGGCCAAGGAGAACACAAAGGCTGAGCTGAAGCAGCGCGAGGCCAAGTTCGTTGATGCGGCGATCGCCGTGGCGGATGGTTCGGGACACCCGAGCGCCGCCGGCCAGCATGGGGTGCTGGCTCGGGCCGCGTGTCACCGGCTAGCCGCCCGCCGTCTCCCGGATCGCGCCCTCGGGCACGGGGGCGCAATCCAGTTTGTGGCAGCACGCGCGATCATTGGACCAGCGGGAGGGCGCTTGGTGCGCCGGCACGGCAGTGGCGGACAAGGCCAACAGCGCGAGCGCGACCAGGGACCAGGGGCGGGGATGGGGCGTCACCTGCCCACAGTGCCGCCACGAACGGCGGCGTCGCTTCCCGCAGCTGTTCGTCAGGAGTTTGTCAGTTGGTGCGCAGCATCGCGCAATTCGCTGCCGTGCCATGGACCTTGAGGCGGTCCCGAGTCTTGCAGACCTTGGCGGATTTCCGAGGGTTTCGGTGGTGCTGCTGGAGAGGATTGAACTCTCGACCTCTCCCTTACCAAGGGAGTGCTCTACCACTGAGCTACAGCAGCCCCGGGCGCCAACGCGGCGCCCTCTCTAGGCGGACGGCCCGCCCCGCGCAACCCTTGCCGCGCGCCCCGCGCCCCGCCACCTTCCGCCCCGTGGAAAAGCCCCCCGCCAAGCCCCCCACCCCGGCCGAGGACCGCGCCGCGCGCCGCGCCGCCGCGCTGCGGGAAAACCTCAAGCGCCGAAAGGCCCAGGCCCGCGCGCGGGAAGACGCGGCCGGAACGGATGCCGCGACCCCGCCCAAGGTTGCCCCGGGCACCCCCATCGGTTAATCCGGCCGCCCCGGGCCGCGCCGGCGCCGCGCCGCCCGCCCACATTCCGCAGGCCAGGCCCGAATTCCATGCCCATCATGCCCGACACCTGGATCCGCCGCATGGCGGCCGAGCACGGCATGATCGAGCCCTTCGTCGAAGCGCAGCGGCGCGAAGGCGTCATCTCCTACGGCCTGTCCTCCTACGGCTACGACGCGCGCGCGGCCGAGGAATTCAAGATCTTCACCAATGTCGACAACGCCGTGGTCGATCCGAAGGCGTTCAGCGAGGAAGGCTTCGTCACCCGCAAGGGTCCGGTCTGCATCATCCCGCCCAATTCCTTCGTGCTGACACACACGATCGAATACTTCCGCATCCCGCGCGACGTGCTCGTCATCTGCCTCGGCAAATCCACCTATGCGCGCTGCGGGCTGATCGTGAACGTCACGCCGCTCGAACCCGAATGGGAAGGCCAGGTCACCATCGAGATCAGCAATACGACGCCGCTGCCCGCCAAGGTCTATGCGAACGAAGGCGTCTGCCAGTTCCTGTTCCTCAAGGGCGAAAGCCCGCCGGAAGTCAGCTACGCCGACCGGCGCGGCAAATACATGGGCCAGCGCGGCGTCGCGCTGCCGAGGCTCTGACGGATGGACCGCATCCGCATCCGCGGCGGCCGGCCGCTGACCGGCACCATCCCCGTCTCCGGCGCCAAGAACGCGGCGCTGCCGCTGATGGCGACCGCGCTGCTGGGCGACGGGCCGCTCACGCTGACCAACGCGCCGGACCTCGCCGACGTCACGACCATGGCCGGGCTGCTCGCGCAGCACGGGCTGACGGTCGCGCGCGACAAGCAGGCGCGGACCATCACGCTGTCCGGGACGGCGACGAACCTCGAAGCACCCTATGACCTGGTGCGGAAGATGCGCGCCTCGGTGCTCGTCCTCGGGCCGCTGCTCGCACGGCACGGGCGGGCACGCGTCTCGCTGCCCGGCGGCTGCGCCATCGGCACGCGGCCGGTCGACCTGCACCTGAAGGCGCTCGAGCAGATGGGCGCGGTCATCGAGATCACCGCGGGCTATATCGAGGCGACGGCGCCGCAGGGGCTGCAGGCCGCGCGCATCATCTTCCCGCAGGTCTCGGTGGGCGCGACCGAGAACATCCTGATGGCGGCGACGCTCGCCAGGGGAACCAGCGAGATCGTCAACGCGGCGCGGGAGCCGGAGATCACCGACCTCGCCGCCTGCCTGATGCGCATGGGCGCGCGGATCGAGGGGCTGGGCACCGACCGGCTGGTGGTCGAAGGCGTCCCCGCGCTGGGTGCCGCCGTGCATCCCATCATCCCCGACCGGATCGAGGCCGGCACCTATGCCTGCGCCGCGGCGATCACCGGCGGGCAGGTGTTGCTGCAGGGGGCGCGGCTGGATCATCTCGGCGCGGTCACGCGCATCCTGCGCGATGCCGGCGTCGACGTCGCGGAAGCCGAGGGCGGGCTGAAGGTCTCGCGCCTGAACGGGCTGCGCGGCACGGACGTGATCACCGAGCCCTTCCCGGGATTCGCCACCGACATGCAGGCGCAGTTCATGGCGCTGATGTGCGTGGCCGAAGGCGCCTCGATGATCACCGAGACGATCTTCGAGAACCGCTTCATGCATGTGCCGGAACTGCTGCGCATGGGCGCGCGCATCAACTTCCACGGGGCGTCGGCGATCGTGCGCGGCGTGCCGCGGCTCGCCGGCGCGCCCGTGATGGCGACCGATCTGCGCGCCTCGGTCAGCCTGATCCTCGCGGGGCTTGCGGCGGAAGGTGAGACGATCGTCAACCGCGTCTATCACCTCGATCGCGGCTATGAGCGGGTCGAGGCGAAGCTCGCAGCGGTCGGTGCCGACATCGAACGCCTGCCAGGCTGACGGCCATGGACCACTCGATCCCGACCCCCATGTCGCCTTCCACGCCCGACGATGCCGGGCCGGTGGTGCTCGCCCTGCCCAAGGGCCGCATCCTGTCGGAACTCGGCCCGGTGCTGGCGCGGGCGGGCATCGTGCCCGCGGCGGACTACGCCGATGAGAGCAGCCGGCGCCTGCGCTTCCCGACCGAGGATCCTTCGCTCGACGTGATCCGCGTCCGGTCCTTCGATGTCGCGACCTTCGTCGCGCATGGCGCGGCGCAGATCGGCATCTGCGGCGCCGATGTGCTGATGGAATTCGACTATGCGGAGATCTACGCGCCGCTCGACCTCGGCATCGGGCGCTGCCGCGTCAGCGTGGCCGAACCGGTGGGCGGCCATGCCGACGACCCGTCCCGCTGGTCGCGCGTCACGGTCGCGACGAAATATCCGAACATCGCCCGCCGCCACTATGCCGCGCGCGGCGTGCAGGCGGAGGTGGTGCACCTGAACGGCGCGATGGAACTCGCCCCTTCGATGGGCCTCGCCCGGCTGATCGTGGACCTGGTGCAGACCGGATCGACGCTGAAGGCGAACGGGCTGCGGGAGAGCGAGGTGATCGCGCATGTCACCTCCCGCCTCATCGTCAACCGCACCGCGCTCAAGACGCGGCCGGAGGCGATAGGGGCGTGGATCGCGCGGTTCCGCGCGGCGTTGGCCGAGCGCGACGCGCGATGAGGGTACGGGGGAGGAGAACCTCCCCCGCAAGCCCCCTCCCTTTTCTATCTGCTTGGCACAGGTCGCCGCTGTCAGTTCCCAATTCCCAAGGAAGGTTGAGGGGGGTACGGGG
>NZ_JACADQ010000092.1 GCF_016106015.1 Neoroseomonas rubea | reverse complement strand
GCGCTGGCGGCCGGCGGTGCGCGGGCGCAGGGAACGGCGCCGCCGATCCGCGTGCTGTCCGGCTTCGCGCCCGGCGGCGCCGTCGACATCGTCGCGCGCATCGCGCAGGAGGCGATCGGCCGCCGCACCGGCCGGCAGGTGGTGGTGGAGACGCGCTCCGGCGCGCTCGGCTTCATCGCGCTGCAGGGCACGGCGCGCGCGGCGCCGGACGGGTTGACGCTCGGCATCGGCATCATGGGCAACATGAGCGTCGCGCCGGCGGTGCCGGGGTCCACCATTCCGCTCGACCTCGACCGGGAATTGCTGCCGGTGTGCAACCTGGCCGGCACGCCCATGGCGCTGATCGCGCGGCCGGACGCGCCCTTCTCGACGCTCGCGGAATTCGTCGCCTGGGCGAAGGAGCGGCCCGGGCGCGTGACCTACGCCTCCACCGGCAATGGATCGACCAACCAGCTCGCCGCCGAATATCTCGCGCGGGAAGCGGGGCTGCAGATGGTCCATGTCTCGTATCGCGGCGGCGCGCCGGCGGGGATGGACCTGATGGCCGGGCGGGTCGACATCTTCTTCGGCAATGTCGCGGAGTTCGCGACGATGATCCGCGACCGGCAGGTCAAGGGCCTCGGCCTGGCCGCGACGCGGCCTTCGCCCATGGTGCCCGAGTTGCCCCTGCTGACGCGCGACTACCCGGCGCTCGAGATCAACAACTGGTTCGGCCTGTTCGGTCCGGCCGCACTGCCCGCGCCGATCGCCGAGGCGACCGCGACGCTGTTCACCGAGGCGATGACCGACCCGCAGACGCTGCCCGTGCTGGCAGCGCGCGGGCTCGAACCCCTGCCGGAGATCGGGCCCGCCTTCGCCGCGCGCATCCGCGCCGACCGCGAACGCTGGGGCGCGGTCGCCCGCGCGGCCAATATCAGGGCAGACGGATGACGCTTTCGCTCGGCATCGACATCGGCGGCACCTTCACCGACCTCGTCGCCTTCGACCCCGCCACCGGCCGGGCCTTCATCTGGAAGGAAAGCACGACGCCCGACGACCCGGCGCGCGGCGTGCTGGCCGGCACGCGGCGGCTGCTCGACACGCACGGCATCGCCCCCGCCGACATCGGCCGCGTGGTGCATGCGACGACGCTCTTCACCAATGCGCTGATCGAGCGCAAGGGCGCGCGCACCGGCCTGCTGACGACGTCCGGCTTCCGCGACGTGCTGGAGATCGGGCGGGAACGGAAATACGAGCTCTACGACCTGTTCATCGAGATGCCGAAGCCCATCGTGCCCCGCCCCTGGCGGCGGGAAGCGCGCGAACGGCTCGCCCCCGACGGCAGCGTCGAGGTGCCGCTCGACATCGACGAGGTGCTGCGGGAGACGGAGGCGCTGGTCGCCGAAGGCGTCGTGAGCCTCGCCATCGTCTTTCTGCATGCCTACGCCAACGATGCGCATGAACGCGCGGCGGCCGAGGCCATCGCCCGGCGCTTCCCCGCGCTGTCGCTCTCCCTCTCCTGCGACATCGCGCCCGAGATCCGCGAATACCCGCGCGCCAGCACCACCGTCTGCAACGCCTATGTCCGCCCGATCGCCGAGACCTACCTCGATCGGCTGGAGCAGGAGCTGAAGGCGGCCGGCATCCCCGGCGGGCTTTTCCTCATGCTGTCCAATGGCGGGCTGACGCATGTGGCCGAGGCCAAGCGCGCGCCGGTGCAACTGCTGGAATCCGGGCCCGCCGCCGGCGCGCTGGCGGGCGCCTGGTTCGGCCGCCATGCGGGGCTCGACCGCGTGCTCGCCTTCGACATGGGCGGTACCACGGCGAAGCTCGCCTTGGTCGATGACGGACAGCCACTGGTCGCCTGGGGTTTCGAGGCGGCGCGGGAGAAGCGCTTCCTGCGCGGGTCCGGCCTGCCGGTCCAGATCGCGACCGTCGAGCTGATCGAGATCGGCGCCGGCGGCGGGTCCATCGCCCGCCGCTCGGAGCTCGGCACGCTGCATGTGGGTCCCGAGAGCGCCGGCGCGCAGCCGGGCCCCGCCTGCTACGCGCGCGGCGGCGCGGCACCCACGGTGACGGATGCGGACCTCGCGCTGGGCTACCTCAACGCCGATTTCTTCCTCGGCGGGGCGATGCGCATCGACATGGAGGCGGCGCGGCGCGCGCTCGGCGCGCTGGCCCAGGATCTCGGCATCGCCGAGGACCGCGCCGCCTTCGGCATCCATGACGTGGTGAACGAGAACATGGCCGGCGCGGCGCGCGTCGCGATCGCCGAGCGCGGCCGCATACCGCGCGAATACGCGCTGATGGCGACCGGCGGCGCGGCCCCCGTGCATGCCTGGAACGTCGCGCGCAAGCTCGGCGTCCGGCGCGTCGTCTGCCCGCCGGGCGCGGGGGCGGGCAGCACCATCGGCATGCTGATGGCGCCCGCGCGCGTCGATCGCGTCGCCTCGCTGAACGTGCCGCTGGCCTCGGCGGACTGGGCCGGGATCGAAGCGCTGTTCGCGCGGCTGGAGCAGGAGGCGCTGGCGCTGGTGGATGGCACCGGCGCGGACCTTTCCTGCCGCGTCGTCACGCGGCTGGCGGACATGCGCTACATCGGCCAGGGCAGCGAGATCACCGTCGCGCTGCCGGGCACGCTCGCCGAAGCCCCGGTGCGGGAAGCCTTCGAGGCGGCCTATCGCGCGCTGTTCGCCCGCACGCCGCCGGGCGCCGCCGCGCAATTCGTTGCGCTGCGGCTCGCGCTCACCGCCCCCGTGCCGGGCGCGGAGGGGCTGCTCCGCCTGCCGTCGCATCCCGCGGGCGCGGCGCTGAAGGGCAGGCGCGCCGTCCATTTCCCCGATGCGGGCGGCACGCTCGAGACCGCGGTCTATGACCGCTACGCGCTCGCGCCGGGCTTCGCCTGCGACGGCCCCGCGGTGTTCGAGGAGAATGAGAGCACATTCATCGTCGGCCCCGGCGCGCGCATCGTGATGCTGGCCGATGGATCGCTCTCCGCCGAGATGCAGGACGACCCCGCATGACCCGCCGCTTCGATCCCGTCGAGCTGGAACTGCTCTGGCGGCGCCTGATCTCCCTGGTGGATGAGGCGGCGGCGGCGCTCGTCCGCACCTCCTTCTCCACCCTGGTACGCGAATCCTACGACTTCTCCTGCGTCGTCACCGATGCGCGGGGGGAATCGCTGGTGCAGGCGACGGAGAGCATCCCCTCCTTCATCGGCACGCTGCCCGAGACGGTGAAGCACTTCATCCGCTTCTTCCCGCCCGAAACGCTCAGCCCCGGCGACGTGCTGATCACCAATGACCTGTGGCTCGGCACCGGGCATCTGCCCGACATCACGGTCGCCAAGCCGATCTTCCTCGACGGGCGCCTCGTCGCCTTCAGCGCGAGCACGGCACATGCGCCCGACATCGGCGGGAAGATCCGCAGCCCCGAGCCGCGCGAGGTGTTCGAGGAAGGGCTGCAGATCCCGCCGCTGAAGCTGATGCGCGCCGGCGCGACGGATGAAACTCTGGTCGCGATCCTGCGCCAGAACGTGCGCACACCGGACCAGACGCTGGGCGATCTCTGGGCGCAGGTGGTCGCACTCGACCTGATGGAGGACCGGCTCGTCGGGCTGATGAAGCAGGCCGGGCTGCCGGACCTGACGGACCTGGCCGCCGAGATCCAGGGTCGCTGCGAGGCCGCGATGCGCGCCGCCATCGCCGCCCTGCCCGACGGCACTTATCGCAGCGAATTGCAGACGGACGGGCTGATGGACACGCCCATCACCATCCGCCTCGCGCTGACGATCCAGGGCGACGAGATCACCATGGACTACACCGGCACGGATGCGCAGGTGGACCGGGCGATCAACTGCGCGCTCTGCTACACCTATGCCATGTCGATGTACGGGGTGAAGGTCTGCACCTCCCCCAACCTGCCCAACAACGAGGGCGCCTGGCGGCCGATCCGCATCGTCGCGCCGCCCGGCTGCATCGTGAACCCGCAATTCCCCGCACCTGGCGGGTCGCGCATGCTGATCGGGCACTATCTGCCGATGCTGGTCTTCGGCTGCCTCGGGCAGGTGGTGCCGGACCGCGTGATGGCGGCCTGCGGGTCGCCCATGTGGGGGATGAACCAGTCCGGCGTGCGGGCCGGCGGCAAGCCTTATGCGAACATGTTTTTCTTCAACGGCGGCATGGGCGGGAACATGCGCGGGGATGGCGTGACGACGCTGTCCTGGCCGTCCAACGTTTCCTCCACCGCGGTCGAGATCAGCGAGCACATCGCGCCGCTGCGCTTCCACCACAAGCGGCTGCGGCCGGATTCCGGCGGCCCCGGGCGGCATCGCGGTGGGCTCGGCCAGGAGATCCTGATCGAGAGCCGGTCGGAGACCCCCATCGCCGTCTCCTTCCTCGCCGAGCGGACCATCTTCCCCGCCTTCGGCGTCGAGGGCGGCAAGGCCGGCGCGCCGGGCGAGCTGCGCATCAATGGCGAGCGCACGGACCCCAAGCGGCAATACGTGCTCAAGCGCGGCGACACGGTCTCGATGGCGACGCCCGGCGGCGGCGGGCATGGCGACCCGGGCGCGCGCGATCCCGCTGCGCTGGCCGCCGATATCGCCGCCGGCTACGTGACCGACGGCGCCGCCTATCGCGGCTGAAGGCGCGAGAGCGCGTCGAGCAGCCGGATGTGGCTGTCGATGCCTTTCTCGAAGCAGGCCAGGTCGAACTTCTCGTTCGGACTGTGCACCTGGTCGTCCTCCAGCCCGAAGCCCACCAGCAGGCTGTCGAGGCCGAGGATCTGCTTCATGCTGGAGACGACCGGGATCGACCCGCCGCAGCCCATCAGCACCGGTGCGCGCCCGAAGGTCGCTTCCAGCGCGCCCTTCGCCGCCTCGATGTAGGGGCTGTCGGCCGGCACCTCGATCCCCTCGCTCATGGAAAAGACCTGGATCGAGACCTGCGCATCCTCCGGCAGCCGCGCGACGATGAAGTCGCGAAGCCCCGCCAGCACCTTGGTCGGCGAGGTGCCGGGCACGAGGCGGAAGCTGACCTTCGCATGGGCTTCTGAAGGGATCACGGTCTTCGATCCTTCCCCGGTATAGCCGCCCCAGATGCCGTTGATGTCGGCGGTCGGTCGCGCCCAAAGCCGTTCGAGCGCGCCGCGGCCCATCTCGCCGGCGGGCTCGGACAGGCCGACGCCGCCGAGGAAGGCGCGCTCGTCGAAGCCCAGTGCGTTCCACTGCGCGGCGAGCGCGGGCGGGAGGTCCGGCACTTCGTCGTAGAAGCCGGGAATCTGGATGACGCCCGCCTCGTCCTTGAGATCGCCCAGGATTCGCGTCAGCAGGTTGATCGGGTTCAGCGCCGATCCGCCGAACAGGCCCGAATGCAGGTCCTTGTTCGCGGCGCGGATGTCGATCTGGGTGTAGAGCATGCCGCGCAGCCGCGTGCTGATCGCGGGTGTGGCCGCATCCCACTGGTTGGTGTCGCTGACCACGGCGACGTCGGCGCGCAACTCCTCCGCATGGGTTTCGAGGAAGGCGGCGAGGTTCTTAGATCCGACCTCCTCCTCGCCCTCGATGAGCACGGTCACGCGGCAGGGCGGGCCGCCCGCAGTCTCGTGCCAGAATCGCAGCGCCTCCAGCCAGGTCATCGTCTGGCCCTTGTCGTCCACCGCGCCGCGCGCGACCACGCGCGGGCCGTTGGGGCCGTCCGTCATCACCGGCTCGAAGGGTGGGCTCGACCAGAGTTCCAGCGGTTCCGGCGGCTGCACGTCGTAATGCCCGTAATACAGAAGATGCGGCCCCGTCCCGGTCGGCCCGGGATGCTGCGCGACGACCACCGGATGCCCGCCGGTCTCCCGCACCTGGGCGAGGAAGCCTATGCCCGCCAACTGCCCTCGCACCCATTCGGCCGCGCGCCGGCAATCCCCGGCATGGGCCGGCTGCGCCGAGACCGAGGGGATGCGCAGCAGCTCGAACCACCGCGCGCGCGACGCCTCCCGCCCCGCCGCCGCGGCGGCGAGCACCTTGTCCACGGCCATCATTCCCCCTTCGCCTGGCTGCGCAGGACGTGCTTCTGGATCTTGCCGGTCGAGGTCTTCGGCAGTTCGGCGAAGACGACGTGCCGCGGCACCTTGAACCCCGCGAGGCGTTCGCGCGCGAAGGCGATCAGTTCCTCCGCCGTCGCCGAAGCGCCGGGCTTCAGCTCGACGAAGGCGCAGGGCGTCTCGCCCCATTTCTCGTCGGGCTTCGCTACCACCGCCACCACGCCGACCGCGGGGTGCTTGTAGAGCGCGTCCTCCACCTCGATCGAACTGATGTTCTCCCCGCCCGAGATGATGATGTCCTTCGAGCGGTCCTTGAGCTGGATGTAGCCGTCCGGATGCTTCACCGCGAGGTCGCCGGTGTGGAACCAGCCGCCGGCGAAGGCGGCGGCCGTCGCGGTCGGGTCCTTCAGGTAGCCCTTCATCACGACATTGCCGCGCATCATCACCTCCCCGAGCGTCGCGCCATCCGCGGGCACGGGCTGCATCGTCGCGGGGTACATCACGTCGAGGCCCTCGAGCGCGAGGTAGCGCACGCCCTGGCGCGCCATCAGCGCAGCCTGCTCCGGTCCGGGCTTCGCGTTCCACGCCTCGTGCCACTCGTTCACCACCGCGGGGCCATAGACTTCCGTCAGCCCGTACACGTGGCAGACCGCGAAGCCGGCCGCGCGCATGGCGGCGAGCACCGCCTCGGGCGGCGGCGCGCCGGCGACGACGAACTGCACCTGGCGCGAGAGGGCACGCTTCTCTGCTTCGGGGGCGTTGAGCATGGTCGCCATGACGATCGGCGCGCCGCACATGTGGGTCACGCCTTCCTCGGCCATCAGCCGCCACATGTCGGGGCCGCGCACGGCGCGCAGGCAGACATGCACCCCGGCCTGCGCCGTGACGGTCCAGGGGAAGCACCAGCCGTTGCAATGGAACATCGGCAGCGTCCAGAGATAGACCGGATGCCTGCCCATGCCGGCGGACAGCACGTTGCCCACCGCCAGCAGCTGCGCGCCGCGATGATGATAGACGACGCCCTTCGGCCGCCCCGTCGTGCCCGAGGTGTAGTTCAGCGTGATCGCGTCCCATTCGTCGGCCGGCATCGGCCAAGCGAAGGCGGCGTCGCCTTCGGCGAGGAGCGCGTCATAGGCGATGCCGCCGAGCGTCTCCCCCTGCGCGCCAGCGGGAGCAAGCGGGTCCGCCACCTCGATCACCAGGGGCTTGGCGCGCGCCTGCGAGAGCGCAACACGCAGCACTGGCATGAATTCCCGGTCCACGACGATCGCCTTCGCCTCCCCATGGTCGAGGATATAGGCGATGGTCGCGGCATCCAGCCGCGTATTGATCGTGTTCAGCACGGCGCCCGCCATCGGCACGCCGTAGTGGCATTCGAGCATTTCCGGGATGTTCGGCAGCAGCGCCGCGACCGTGTCCCCGCGCCCGATGCTGTGCTGCGACAGCGCATGCGCGAGCCGCACGCAGCGGTCGCGCAATTCGCGATAGTTCCGCCGCACCGATCCATGCACCACGGCAAGATGGTCGGGGAAGACCCGCGCCGCGCGCTCCATGAACAGCAGCGGCGTCAGCGGCTGGTGGTTGGCGGCGGTGCGCGCCAGCCCGGTCTCATAGTCGGTCATGCAGTCCTCAGCGATCTTCCCAGACGGGCTTGCGCTTGCCCACGAAGGCGCCGATGCCCTCCGCCGCGTCATGCGCCATCAGGTTCTCGGTCATCACGCAGGCGGCCTGGGCATAGGCTTCCGCGAGCGGCTGCTCGATCTGCGCGTAGAAGGCCCGCTTGCCGGTACGCACCGTGAGCGCCGAGCGCGCCGCGATATGCCGTGCGAGGCCAAGCGCCGTCTCCATCACGCGCGGTCCCGGCACGACGCGGTTGACGAGGCCGATGCGCAGCGCCGTCGGCGCATCCACCATCTCGCCTGTCAGCAGCATCTCCATCGCCGCCTTGCGCGGCACGGCGCGCGCGAGCGGCACCGAGGGCGTGGTGCAGAACAGGCCGATATCGACGCCGGGTGTGGCGAAGCGCGCGTCGTCCGACGCCACCGCAAGGTCGCATGTGGCGACAAGCTGGCAGCCCGCCGCCGTCGCCACCCCCTGCACCGCCGCGATGACGGGCTGCGGCAGCCCGGTGATCGCCTGCATCACCCGCGCGCAGGTTCCCATGGCGCGGTCGTAGAAGGCGCGGCCGCCATCCGGATCCTGCCGGTGCGCCGTGATCTCCTTGAGGTCATGCCCCGCGCTGAACACCGGCCCGTTCGCCGCCAGCACCAGGCAGCGGACGCGCTGGTCTTCCCCGATCGCGGCGAAGGCGTTCTCCAGAGTCTCGAGCATCACCAGGGAAAGGCTGTTTCGCGCCGCGGGGCGGTTCAGCGTCAGCACCGTCACGCCGTCCGCGCCATCCTCTCGCAGCAGCAGCGGGGCATCGCCCCCCATGTCCTTGGCCGCGCTCATCGGCGCCTCCTCCTGCCTTGCCCGCGCATCCTAGCGCGGCCGGGTCAGCGCTTGAAGGCGGCGTCCCGCTTCTCGGCGAAGGCGCGGATGCCTTCCATGTGGTCGCCGGCGGCGAAACAGAGCACGTTCATCTCGTTCTCATAGGCGAGCCCCGCCGGCAGCGGCGCCTGCAGCGCCATGCGGACGGAGGCCTTCACGCTTTGCGTCGCGACGGGGCTGAAGGAGGCGATGCGCCGCGCGATGCCGCGCGCCACGTCCTCATGCTCCGCGTCCTCGGCCACCATCTCGACCATGCCGAGCGCGTGGGCTTCCTCCGCTCCCACATTCTCTCCCGTCAGCAGCAGGCGCATCGCCTGGCCGTAGCCGATCAGGCGCGGCAGCATCTGGCTCGCGCCGCCGCCGCCCACCCAGCCGCGCGTGACCTCCGGGAAGCCGGCCTTGAGGCTCCGCCCCGCCACGCGGATATCGGCCGCGAGCGCCATCTCGAAGCCCCCGCCCAGCGCCCAGCCCTTCATCGCCACGACGATGGGCTTCTTCATGTCGCGGATCGCCGTGCTGTACTCGACGCGGTTGCGGAAGGCCCAGAGGTCCGGATAGGCCGCAAGCGCATTGAGGTCCGTGCCCGAGCAGAAGGCGCGATCGCCCGCGCCGCGCAGCAGCAGGCAGCGCACATCGCCATCCGCATCGACCGCGCGCGCATGCGCCGCGATCGCCGCCGCCATGGCCGGCGTGACGGCATTGTGCTTGGCGGGGCGGTCGATGACGAGTTCCGCGACGCCATCCGCGCCCTTCACTAGGTGAACCTCGCCGTCCATCGCGTCCTCCCCTTGCCGCCGCGCCACGCGCCGCTAGCCTAGGCGGCGAAGGGTGATGAGGAAACGCCATGCGCCGAGCCACGGCCGAGGAAGCCGCCGCGCTGGTCCGCGACGGGGATACGCTGCTGATCGGCGGCTCCGGCGGCGGCCATGCCGTGCCGGACGCGCTGCTCGCCGCCCTCGGCAGGCGATTCCGGGACAGCGGCGCGCCGCGCGCCATCACCGCGCTGCACCCGGTGGGCCTGGGCGATGGCGAGCATCGCGGCCTCGGTCATCTCGCGCAGAAGGGCCTGTTGAAGCGCAACATCGCCGGTTCCTACGTCAACAGCCCGCCCGTTGCCGCCATGGCCTTCCGCGACGAGATCGAGGCCTGGTCCCTGCCCCAGGGCGCGCTCAGCCAGCTGATGCGGGAGATGGCGGCCGGCCGCCCCGGCCTGCTGACCAAGACGGGGCTGCACACCTTCGTCGATCCGCGCCTCGGCGGCGGCGCGCAGTCGCCGAGTGCTACCGAGCCGCTCGTCGAACTCGTGAATTTCCGCGGCGAGGACTACCTCTTCTTCAAGCCCTACCACGTCGATGTCGCCTTCCTGCGCGGCACCACGGCGGATGAGGACGGCAACGTCTCCATGGAGAAGGAGGCCGTGACGCTCGAGATGCTGTCCGAAGCCCAGGCGACGAAGCGCTGCGGCGGCATCGTCATCGTGCAGGTGGAACGCATCGCGCGCGCCGGGTCGATCCATCCGAAGATGGTCAAGATCCCGGGCATCCTGGTGGATGTCGTCGTCGTCGAGCCCGGCCAGTGGCAGACCTACGAGACCTTCTACTCGCCGGCCTATTCCGGGGAATTCCGCATCCCGCTCGGCGACATCCCGCGCCTTCCGCCCGGCCCGCGGCGCATCGTGGCACGGCGCGGCGCGCTCGAGCTGTTCCGCGGCGCGGTGTGCAACCTCGGCTCCGGCATCTTCACCGGCATCGCCAATGTGGCGGCCGAGGAAGCCGTGCTCGACCAGGTCTGCCTGACGAACGAACAGGGCAATATCGGCGGCGCCCCGGCCTCGGGCGGCGAAGCGGGGGCGGCCATGAACCCTCACGCGCAGGTCGACCAGCCCTACCAGTTCGACTTCTACGACGGCGGCGGGCTCGACCTCGCCTTCCTCTCCTTCGCCGAGTTCGACGCGGCGGGGAACGTCAACGTCTCCCGCTTCGGCAACAAGCTCATTGGGCCTGGCGGCTTCATCAACATCAGCCAGGGCGCGCGCAACCTCGTCTTCGGCGGCACGCTGACGGCGGGCGGCAAGCCCAAGGCGGTCGCGCGGGTGGAACAGGTCACCTTCTCCGGCCCCTATGCACGGCAGCGCGGGCAGAAGGTGCTGTATGTGACCGAACGCGCCGTCTTCCGCCTGGAAGCCGAAGGCCCCGTGCTGGCCGAGATCGCGCCCGGCCTCGACCCCGAGCGCGACGTCATTGCGGCCATGGGCTTCCGTCCGGCCATTGCGCCGGACCTCCGCCCGATGGATGCGCGGCTGTTTGCCGACGCGCCGATGGGCCTCGCCGCCGACCTCGCGGCCAAGCCCGCGAAACCCGTCTCACCCCGACTGACCTGAAGGATCAAGACCATGGCCTGGACCGCGCACACCATCATCCAGAACGGCAGGGCGATCCCCTTCGAGGACGCGAAGGTGCATGCCCTCTCCGTCGGCCTCGCCTATGGCGCCGCGGTGTTCGAGGGCATCCGCGCCTACATGAATCCCTCGACGAAGCGCCTGTCCGTCTTCCGGCTCGAGGAACACCTCGCGCGGCTCGACCAGGGCATGAAGTTCATGCGCTTCGACAGCCCGCCCTCGCGCGACACGATGCGCCAGGGCGTACTCGACTCCATCCGCGCCAACGCCCCGGACGACGATTGCTACATCCGCCTGCAGGTGCATATCGAGGCGCGCGGCAACCAGTCCACCACCGGCCCCGTGGGCTGGGTCTGCGCCGCCATCCCGCGCGAACGCTCGACGAAGCGGGAGAGCGGGATCGCCGCCTGCGTCTCCTCCTGGACCCGCATCGCCGACAACACCATGCCGGCGCGCATCAAGGCGACGGCAAACTACCATGCCGGGCGCATCGCGACGCTGCAGGCGCGCGCCGACGGCTACGACATGCCGATCCTGCTGACGCGCGACGGCAAGGTCAGCGAGACGGCCGCCGCCTGCCTCTTCCTGGTCCGCGACGGCGTGGTCATCACCCCCACGCGCGACAGCGACATCCTGGAAAGCGTGACGCGCGACACGGTGCTCGCTCTCGCAGCCGAGCACGGGCTGCCGGTGCAGGAGCGCCGCGCCGACCGCACGGAACTCTACGTCGCGGACGAGGTCTTTCTCTGCGGCACCGGCCAGGAGCTGGCGCCGATCACGAGCGTGGACCGGCTTCCGGTCGGCAGCGGCAAGCCGGGGCCGATCACGATGCGGCTGCAGCAGGCCTATGAATCGGTCGTGCGCGGCACAACGGATGCGCATGCCGAATGGCGCACGCCGGTCGGCTGACGCGGCCTGTCGACGAAGTCTTCACCATGCGGGCGTAGGTACGGGGCCGATACAAGGTCCCGTGCCATGCGCCTCCGCCCCGCCCTCGCCGCCATCGTCCTGCTGGCGCTGCCCGCCGCGCCAAGGGCCGAGGAAGCCCCGCCCGCCTGCGAGACCGGCACGGCGCTCGCCCCCGGCCTCTGCCTCGCTGGCACGCTCACCGGCGATGCGATCGCGAATGTCTCGGGCGGCATCCGGCGCGGCACGGCCGCCATCGGCCAGATCCGGCTCGACCTGACGGCCGATCTCGGCACCCTCGCCGGGCTAGATGGCTGGCGCGTGGCGGCCAGCGCCTTCGCGATCTACGGCCGGCAGCCCAGCGCGACGCGGGTCGGCAGCCTCGCCCCGGTCTCGAACATCGAGGCGCTCCCGACCATCCGCCTGTTTGAAGTCTGGGCCGAGCGCTCCCTCGGCGACTGGGGCTCGCTCCGCTTCGGGCAATTGGCGGCGGATGCGGAATTCGCCGCCGCGGCCGGCGCGGCGAACCTCGTGACCGGCACCTTCGGCTGGCCGGTCGCGCTCGCCGGCGCCCTGCCCTCCGGCGGGCCCGCCTATCCGCTCGCCACGCCCGGCATCCGCCTTGCGCTCGGCGATCCGGAGGGCGGCACGGGGCTGCGCCTCGGCCTCTTCTCCGGCGACCCGGGCGGCGCCTATGGCGAGGCCACGGACCCGCAGCGCCACAATCGCCACGGCACGCTGTTCAGCACGCGCGGCGGCGCCTTCACCATGGCGGAAGCCGTGACCGGCGGCGAAGCGCCGGACGGCGAGGACGCGCCACGCCCCTGGGCGCTGAAGCTCGGCGGCTGGTACCACACCGGCGGCTTCGATTCCGTCCGCTTCGACGATGCCGGCGTCTCCCTGGCGGACCCCGCCAGCAGCGGCACGCCGCGGCGCTTCGGCAACAACTACGGCGGCTACGCCGTGGCGGAAGCGACGCTCTGGCGCGGCGAGGAGGGCTGGATCTCCGCCTTCGGCCGCGCCTTCGCCCAGCCTGGCGACCGCAACGCGGTCGATCTCCAGCTCGATGGCGGACTCGCCTGGCGCGGGCCCTTCGGGCGCGGCGGGGACACGATCTCCCTCGGCGTCAGCTGGGCGCGGATCGGCGCGCGATCGCGCGACTTCGACCGCGACCTGGTCACCTTCGGCAACACGCGCCCGGTGCGCAGCCATGAGACGGTGGTGGAGCTGAACTACGACGCCGTTGTGATCGAGGACCGCCTGTCGCTCCGCCCCCTGGTGCAGCTGCTGTTCAACCCCGCCGCGGGCGAACCGGATGAACGCCGCGACGCCAGGCGCGCGCTGCCCGATGCCGTCGTGGCCGGGCTGCGCGCCGTCGTGACGTTCTGATCAGCGCGGCCCGGCGGCGTCCGGCCAGAAGCGCACCCCTTCGCGCGCCAGCCCGCCGCCGACGCCGATCGCCGTGCCGTCGGCGCGCCAGCAGGCCGCGCCCTCCATCGCGCCGTCCGCGCCGAAGCCGATGGCGCACATGCCGCCGCCGACAT
>NZ_JACADQ010000091.1 GCF_016106015.1 Neoroseomonas rubea | reverse complement strand
GAAGGGGCAGCGCGGCGCGAAGCGGCAGCCCGGCGGCGGCGCGCGCAGGTCGGGCACGGTGCCCTCGATGCTCGCCAGCCGCTCCCCGCGCTCCCCTTCCCCGGGCGCGGCGCCGAGCAGGCCGGCAGTGTAGGGGTGCTCGGGCCGCGCGAAGATCGCCGCTGCCCGTGCCTGTTCGGCGACGCGCCCGGCATACATCACCGCGACCTCGTCGGCATGGTCGGCGACGACGCCAAGGTCGTGTGTGACGAGCACGACGGCCGTGCCCGTCTCCCGCTTCAGGTCGTCGAGCAGCGACAGGATCTGCGCCTGCACCGTCACATCCAGCGCGGTGGTCGGCTCGTCCGCGATCAGCAGGCGCGGCCGGCATGCCAGCGCCATGGCGATCATCACCCGCTGGCGCATACCGCCCGACAATTGGTGCGGATACTGCCGCGCGCGGCGCGCCGCATCGGGGATGCGCACGCGGTCGATCATGCGCACGGCTTCCGCGAAGGCCGCGGCCCTGTCGAGGCCCTGGTGGATGCGCAACGCCTCCGCAACCTGGTCCCCGGCGGTGAAGGCCGGGTTCAGGCTCGTCATCGGTTCCTGGAAGATCATCGCCATCTCGCCACCGCGCAGCCGCCGGCGGTCTTCGGGCGACATGGCGGCAAGGTCGCGCCCGCCAAGGCGGATGGCGCCGCCAAGCTCGGCCGTGTCCGGCAGCAGCCCCATCACCGCGAGCGCGGTGACCGACTTCCCGCAGCCGCTTTCGCCGACGATCGCGAGCGTCCGCCCGGGCGCGACCTTGAGAGACACGCCGTCAAGAACGCGCACGCGCCGCCCGTCCTGGCGGAAATCGAGGGTGAGGCCGGCGATGTCCAGCGCGGGGGCGTCATCCGCCCCTGCCTGCCGCGCCGTGCCTGTGCCAGGTCCCGAAGCCATGCCGCGACTAAGCGCGCCATGCGCCGCGGCGCAAGGGGGCTGCCGGGGTTGTCCTGCGGTCGGCGCGCGCCGCCCTGCCTACGCGGCTCGCAGTCCTGCCGTCTTTCCGGCCAGTGCCGCGACCAAGTCGCGCCCTGCCGCCGAGGTCTCGAAGCGCAGGCGGACGATCTCGCCTTCTGTTGCGACAACGATCACGCTCACGGTCGGATGGTCGGGCATGGCCAGGCCGAGCCGTGCGCCCGGCGCTTGGCGCGGACCGCCCTCGACGGCGGCGCCGCCCTCGGACACGTTGATGAGGCGCACCTCGTGTCGCGTGCCGTTCGCTTCGATGATGGCGGCGGCATCGACGGCGACGCGCGGATGCCGGCGGCGGTCCACCTCCTCGGTCGATTCCCGCACGAGGCGGATCAGGGTGCCGCGCAACTCGCCCATGGCCGAGTCGGCGTCGCGCGCCGCCCGGCGCAGCGCGGCCGCGCGCGTCTCGACATCCCGCGTCATGCCGCTCAACGCACTGCTCCGGCCGCTCATGTCGCGCGCCGCGTCGGCCGCACCGGCCGCGGCGCGGGATATCTCGCCCGTCGCGCCGCTCTGCTGGGCCATGACTTGGGCGATTGCGGTCGCCGCCCCGTCGACATGCTGCACGGTGGTGGCGATACCGCCCACGGCGCGCACGGCCTGCTCGGTCGCGCCGACCACCGCCTCGATCTGGCGGGCGATCTCGGCCGTGCTGCTCGCGGTCTGGTTCGCGAGCGACTTCACTTCCCCTGCGACGACGGCGAAGCCCTTCCCCGCCTCGCCCGCACGCGCGGCCTCGATCGTCGCGTTGAGCGCGAGGAGATTGGTTCGGGAGGCTATGTCGGAAATCAGGCTCGCGACCTCGCCGATCCGCTCGACGGAGTGCTGCAGCCCGGCGATGGCGCGACTGCCGTCCTCGGCGCCCGCGACCGCGCGGCGGGTGGCGGCGGCGGCTTCCTCGACGCGGCCTGTGATCTCGCGGATGGACGACGCCATCTGTTCGGCGGCCGCGGCGCTGCCCGCCGAATGGTCGAGCGTCGCCCGGGCGCCGCCGACGAGCGCGTCGCTGCCGGCGGCGGCGGTCGCTGCCCCCTCGGCCATGGCATCCGCCTCGGCGGCCATTTCGGCGATGCGCGCGGCGATCTTTTCGAGACTGCGGCGCGTTTCCGTCTCAAGCCGGTCGGCCATGCTGCGAAGCGCCTCGACACGCTCGGCCATCGCGGCTTCGCGCGCTTCCTCCTGAGCGATGCGCAGCGCCTTGTTTTCCTCCGCATTGCGGCGGAACACGTCGAGCGCGCGGGCCATGCCGCCGATCTCGTCACGGCGCGCGATGTCGGGCAGCGCCACGTCGGTCGCGCCGGCGGCAAGGCCCTGCATCGCCCGGGTGAGCCGACCGATCGGCTGGCCGATCCCGGCGCGCACCAGCCAGAGCGCGATGAGCGCGGCCAGCACGGCGCCGCCGACCATGGCGGCCAGCAGCAGGGTGGCCAGCCGCTCGCCCGTGGCGATGATCTCATGCGCGGCGGCCTCGGCTTCCGCGCTGAAGCGCGACGCGGCGGCGGAAAGAGCCTGGTTCACCCGCGTGCGATTCGCGCGGTTGTCCGCGTTGTTGCCCATCGCGTCGGCGGCAGGTGCGCCCTGCTCGACCCCGATGCGCGCCAGTTCGTCGCGGAAGCGGATGAAGTCGGCCAGCGCCGCCAGCAGCGGCGGCACGGTCTCGACACCCTGGGCGATCGCCGCGATCCTGTCTGCATCGCGCCGGATATCCGCCAGATGCCGGCGGAGCCCGGCGGCGAAGCGCTCAGATTCCGCGCGGTTCTTCGCCATGTAGAGCCCGCGGCTTTCCATGACGACTGCATAGACGCCCGCATCGATCCGTTGCGCAAGGTAGGCGCGTTCCTGCAGTCGTCCGACATTCGCGACATCCTGGCCGTAGTCGCGCAGGGCCGAATACGCGAGCAATCCGCCCCCCACGGCGAGCAGGGCGAGAAATCCGACGAGCGCGTAGACGCGCGCGGCGATCGATCCGAGCCAGCGTTCCACCAGGCCATCCCCGACGACATTCGCCGACATTGTCGGGAAGTCCGGTTAAACGGTGGTTTCGCCGTAGCAAGATCAGGCGTCGGGCGGCACCAGCACCCCGCGCCGCACCTGGTCGAGCTCGATGCTCTCGAACAGCGCGCGGAAATTGCCTTCCCCGAAGCCCTGGTCGCCCTTGCGTTGGATGAGTTCGAAGAAGATCGGCCCGATCACCGTGCCGGTGAAGATCTGCAGCAGCCGCCCGCCGGAGGGCGATCCGTCCATGAGGATCCGGTTCGCGGCGAGGCGTGCCATGTCCTCCCCGGTGCCGGGCAGGCGCCGGGGCAGGAGTTCATAGTAGGTGTCGGGCGTGTCGAGGAAGCGCACGCCTTGCCCGCGCAGCGCCTCGACGCTGCCATGGATGTCGGCGGTGCCCATGGCGATGTGCTGGATGCCTTCGCCCTTGTAGGCGCGGAGGTATTCCTCGATCTGGCTGCGGTCGTCGGCGCTCTCGTTGATCGGGATGCGGATCTGGCCGCAGGGGCTCGTCATGGCCTTGGACTTCAGGCCGGTGAGCTTCCCCTCGATGTCGAAGTAGCGGATCTCCCGGAAGTTGAAGAGGCGCTCGTAGAAGCCGGCCCAGGCATCCATCCGGCCGCGATGGACGTTGTGGGTCAGGTGGTCGATGACCGTTAGCCCCGCGCCGGCGGGGTTCGGGTCGGCACCCGGGATCGGGCGGAAGTCCACATCCCAGATCGAGCCCTTCGGGCCGTAGCGGTCCACCAGGTAGATCAGGCTGCCGCCGATCCCCTCGATGGCCGGGATGTTCAGTTCCATCGGCCCGACGCGGCCATGGAAGGGCCGGGCGCCGAGGCTGACCGCGCGCTCGAAGGCCGCGGCGGCGTCTGCGACGCGGAAGGCGATGGCGCAGCAGGAGGGTCCGTGCACGCGGGCGAAGCCCTGCGCGAAGGAGGTCGGCTCGGCGTTCAGGACGAAGTTCACCTCACCCTGCCGCCAGAGCGTCACGTCCTTCGACCGGTGCCGCGCGACGGGGGCGAAGCCCATGGATACGAACGTCGCTTCCAGCGCGGCCGTGTCGGGGCCGGTGAACTCCACGAATTCGAAGCCGTCCGTGCCCATCGGATTGGCCTCGCAGATCGTGCCTGCGACGGGGGTGCGGTCGGGCGGGATGTCCATGGACGCCTCCTGATACGGTCGAGCGCAGGATCGCGGCGCGACCGGGGCGGATTTCCGCGATCTGGCGCGCCCAAGCGGCTATTGTTGGTGGATTCTCGCGCCTGAAGGGCTGGATATGGCCGATTCCACCACGGACCTCGATGCGATCGACCGGAAGCTGCTGCGCGAGGTGCAGCGGGACGGGCGCGCTAGCCTGGTCGCGCTGGCCGAGCGCGTGGGCCTGTCCCCCACCCCCTGCCAGCGGCGCCTGAAGCGGCTGGAGGAAGCCGGCATCATCGCTGGCTACGGCGCGCGGGTGGATGCGGCGCGGCTCGGCCTCGGACTGACCGCCTTCGTGCAGGTCAGCCTCTCCTCCCGCGCCGAGGAGACCGTCGAGGCCTTCCACGCGGCGCTAGGCCGGATACCGGAGGTGCTCGCCGCCTGGGCGATGAGCGGGGAGACCGACTACCTGATCCAGGTCCTGGCGCGGGACCTGGAGGATTACGGGGAATTCGCCACGCGGCGGCTGCTCCGCCTGCCCGGCGTGAAGGACACCCGCAGCGCCTTCGTGCTGCGCACCGTCAAGCCCCCCGCCGGCGTGCCGGTCTGACCCCGGGGGGACTATCGTCGCGCGCCGGGCCGCCTTAGCGTTCCCGTGTCGAGAATCAGGATGCCTCCCCCTTGCGGGGGGCTGGCCGCGCATGAACGCAGGCCGAAGGGTGGGGAGCAGGCATGACAGACATCAGATACGTGGCGCCCAGCACGCTGGAGGAAGCGGTCGGCGCCTTCGCCGCAGCATCCGGCGCGGCGCGGATCCTGGCGGGCGGGACCGACCTGCTGGTGCAGATGCGCAACGGCGTGGTGAAGCCCGGCACCATCATCGACATCAAGAAGATCGCCGAAATGACGGCGATCGAGGAGCTGCCCGACGGGCGTATCCGCATCGGCGCCGCGGTGCCGGGCGTCGTCCTCGCCGAGCATCCGCGCTTCGGCAAGGCCTGGCCCGGCGTGCTGGAGGCGATCAACCTGATCGGCTCGAAGCAGGTGCAGGGCCGTGCCTCCCCGGGCGGGAACCTGTGCAATGGATCGCCAGCGGGCGACAGCGTGCCAGCCATGATCGCGGCCGGCGCGGTGGTGACGGTGCAGGGCCCGGGCGGGCGGCGGGAGATGCCGGTCGAAGCCGTGCCCGCCGGGCCCGGTCGCACCAACCTCGCCCCGGGCGAGATCGTGGTGGCCTTCACCCTGCCGGCGCGGCCTAAGGGGTCGGGCGACGCGTACCTCCGCATGATCCCGCGCACGGAGATGGACATCGCGGTCGTCGGCTGCGGCGTGAGCCTGACCATGGCGGGCGGCGTCGTGACGGCGGCGCGCGTTGGCCTCGGCGCCGTCGCGCCGACCGTGCTGCTGGTCGAGGATGCCGCGAAGGCACTGATCGGGTCGCGGCTCGACGACGCGGCTTTGGAAGCGGCGGCGGCCGCCTGCCGCGCCGCCTGCAAGCCGATCAACGACAAGCGCGGCACCATCGCCTACCGCATCAAGGTGGCGGGCGTGCTGCTGAAGCGCACGGCGGCGATCGCCGCGGCGCGCGCGGGAGGGAATTGAAGGCATGTCGAAACTTCACGTCAGCACGACGATCAACGGGGAACCGGTCGAGTTCCTCTGCGACCCTTCCGCCTCCATGCTGGATGCGCTGCGCGGGCCGCTCGGCCTGACCGGCACCAAGGAAGGCTGCGGCACCGGCGATTGCGGCGCCTGCTCGATCACCGTCGACGGGCGGCTCGTCTGCGCCTGCCTGATGCTTGCGGTCGAAGCCGAGGGCCATGAGATCGGCACGATCGAGGGCATGGCGCAGGGCGACGAGTTGCACCCGCTGCAGCGGAAGTTCCTCGAGATGGCCGCGCTCCAGTGCGGCATCTGCACGCCGGGGGTGCTGATGGCCTCCCGCGCGCTGCTCGAGAAGAACCCCGACCCGACGGAGGAGGAGGTGCGCTTCGGCCTGGCCGGCAACCTCTGCCGCTGCACCGGCTACGACAAGATCGTGCGCGCCGTCCTGGAGACGGCCGCTGAGATGAGGGAGGCCGCGCGATGAACGACATGACCAACAAGTGGATCGGCGCCCGCACGATCCGCCCCGACGGCGCCGACAAGGTGACCGGCCGCGCGCAGTACAGCGCCGACACCACCATGCCCGGCATGATCTGGGGCAAGCTGCTGCGCAGCCCCCACGCCCATGCGCGCATCCGCTCGATCGACACGAGCAAGGCCGAGGCCCTGCCCGGCGTGAAGGCGGTGGTGACGCAAAAGGACATCGTCGAGTTCGCACTCGACAAGTCCGTCATGCTCGGCATCCAGGACATGCGCTGGATGTGCCGCAACGTGATGGCGCGGGAAAAGGCGCTGTTCCACGGCCACCCGATCGCCGCAGTCGCCGCGATCAGCGAGGAAGTGGCCGCCCACGCCTGCTCCCTGATCGAGGTGGACTACGAGGTCCTGCCGCACGTCATCGAGATCGAGGACGCGATCAAACCTGACGCGCCGATCCTGCACGAGTGGAACCAGTTCGAGGGCAAGCCTTCGAACATCGCGGGCACGATGGTGCTGAAGGCCGGCGACATCGAGAAGGGCTTCGCCGAGGCCGACATCGTCGTCGAGCGCACCTTCACCACGCGCCCGGTGCACCAGGGCTATATCGAGCCGCATGCGTGCACCGTCTCCTACGCCGCGGACGGGCGGGTGACGATCTGGTCGTCCTCCCAGGGCCAGTTCATGGTCCGGGCGATGACCTCGCTGCTCACGGGCATCCCGCAGAGCAACATCCGCGCGATCCCGGCCGAGATCGGCGGCGGCTTCGGGGCCAAGACGATCATCTACCTCGAGCCCGTCGCGGTGATGCTGTCGAAGAAGTCCGGCCGCCCGGTGAAGATGGTCATGACGCGGGAGGAAGTGCAGCGCGCGACCGGCCCGGCGCCGGGCTCGCTGTCCACCGTCAAGATCGGCGCGAAGAAGGACGGCACGATCGTGGCCGCGCAGGGTACCTTCTACCTGCAGGCGGGCGGGCTGCCGGGCTCTCCGCTGCGCGGTCCCGTGGGCTGCTCCTTCGCGGCCTATGCCATCCCGAACGTGCTGTCGGTCGGCTATGACGTGGTCTCGAACCGTTCCAAGGTCGCGGCCTATCGCGCGCCTGGCGCGCCGCACGGGGCCTTCGCCGCCGAATGCGTGATTGACGAGATCGCGCAGGCGCTCGGCCTCGATCCGCTGGATATGCGGCTGAAGAACAGTGCGAAGGCCGGCGACAAGGCGATCTACGGCCCGACCTTCGGCGCGGTGACCTTCAAGGAGACGATCGAGGCGATCAAGCACCACCCGCACTACCGCGCGCCGCTCGACAAGGCCCCGCGCCCGGGCGTGAAGCGCGGCCGCGGCGTCGCCTCCGGCTTCTGGTACAATGCCGGCGGCGAGAGCAGCGTCCAGGTGAACATCACCGAGGACGGCAACGTGGTGGTGACGACCGGGCACCCGGATGTCGGCGGCAGCCGCGCATCCATCGCCAACGTCGTGGCGGAGCTGATCGGCGTCGATCATGCCCGCGTCAACGTCATGATCGGCGACACGCAGACGATCGGCTTCTCGAACCTCACGGGCGGCAGCCGCGTGACCTTCGCCTCGGCCATGGTGGCGACCGCCGCGACCGAAAAGGTGATCGGCCAGCTCAAGGAACGGGCGGCGAAGATCTGGGGGATCGAGGCCGAGGCGGTGAAGTGGGAGGACGGCATGGCCCTTCCCGCCGGCGACAATGCGGGGAAGTTCCCGCCGCTGTCGCTCAAGGAACTCGCCGCCAAGGCGAACGAGATGGGCGGGCCGATCGGCAACCAGACCCAGCTCAACACGACCGGCGCCGACCCCGGCTACGCCACGCATTGCGTGGATGTCGAGGTGGACGTCGATCTCGGCATCGTCCGCGTGCTGCGCTACACGGCAGCGCAGGATGTCGGGCGCGCGCTGCATCCAGGCTACGTGGAAGGCCAGATCCAGGGCGGCGTGGTGCAGGGGATCGGCTGGGCGCTGTCGGAGGAATACCTCTACGACGCCAAGGGCCGCGTCGATAACGCGTCCTTCCTCGACTACCGGATGCCGGTCTGCTCGGACGTGCCGATGATCGAGCCGATCATGATCGAGATCCCGAACCCGAAGCACCCGCAGGGCGTGCGCGGCGTGGGCGAGGCGCCGATCGTCCCGCCGCTCGCGGCGATCGCGAATGCAGTGCACGATGCGCTGGGCAAGCGCTTCTACGCGCTGCCGATGTCGCCGCCGCGCGTCAGCGCGCGGATGGACGAGGCGAACTGAACGAGGTCGCGGCGGGGCGCCCTGCCCCGCCGCGAGCCGCGACTGTGAGGGCGGGCGCCGCATCGCGGCCCCGCTCTTTTCGTGTGCGCGGTCAGAATTCCAGCAGGTTGTCGCGGAACATCGCGTGGCCATACGCGCTGCGTGCAAGGCCGCGGCGCTGGAGTTCCGGCACGAGGCCATCGCAGATCTCGGCGATGACGCGCCGCGAGGTGTCGTTGGTCGAGAGCAGGAAGCCGTCGCCGCCGATCTCCTCCATCGCCGCGCCCATCTGCTCGGCCACCTGCGCGGGCGTGCCGATGAGCGGGATGGATCCGGCGTCGGAGTAGATCTCGGCCGCTTCCCGCAGCGTCTTGTTCCCAGCCTTGTTGAGGAACTCGTCGAGCGATTGCTGGTGGCCGTTGGTGGTCAGGCTGCCGAGCGGCTTGTCGAGCGGCAGTGCACCGAAGTCGAGGTTCGTGATCTTCGACAGATGCGCGAGGCGCTTGGCGATCTGGTCCTCGGTTGTCGCGAGCTTGCGGCGGTGCTTCGCGCGCGCTTCCTCCTCGGTGTCGCCGAGCACGGGGGAGACGAGAAAGAGCACCTTGCAGCGGTCGGGGTCCCTGCCCTGTGCGGCCATGCGCGCACGGACATCGTCGCGATAGGCCTTCATCCCCGCCGTGCCCTTGACCATGGCGACGATGGTGTCCGCGTGCGTCGCGGCGAATTGCCGCCCGCGCGGCGATCCGCCGGCCTGGGCGATGACGGGCTGGCCCTGCACGCAGGGGCCGGAGTTGAGCGGCCCGCGCACCTTGAAATGCGCGCCCTGGTGGTCGATGGCGTGGACCTTGGTGTGGTCGACCAGGATGCCGCTCTCCCGGTCCGCGATGATGGCGCCGGGCTCCCAGGATCCCCAGAGCTTGCGCACCACCTCCATGTATTCGTCGGCGATGTCGTAGCGCGTATCGTGCGGCGGCATGCCGTCCAGGCCGAAGTTGCGCGCGGCGTAGTCCGACGAGCCCGTCACCGCGTTCCAGCCGATGCGGCCGGAGGAGACCTGGTCGAGCGTGGCGACCAGGCGCGCGAGAAGGTAGGGCGGATAGGCGAAGGTGCCGAAGGTGGCGACGATGCCGATCCGTTTCGTCGCCTGCGCCAACAGCGCCGCCACGACGGACGGATCCTGCCGCGGCACGGAAAGCCCGTGGTGCAGGTAGATTTCCCGCGATCCGCCATAGCTTTCGCCGATGTAGGAGGAATCCTCGAGAAGCACGTAGTCGAAGCATGCGCGTTCGAGGTTGCGCGTCATCTCGATGAAGAAGTTGGGCACCATCCATTCGGTGCCGATATTGCCGGTCCAGGGCTCTCCCCAGGCCTGCACCGAGGACCCCTGGAGGAACCATCCGAGGTGGAATTTCTTTCCGGCCATGCTCGCCCCGCCACGCTGCTGCGGTGCAGCGTGGCAAGAGGCGTCAGCGAGGGCAAGCCGGTGCCCGGCGCGAGCGGCGCTCAGACGCCTTCGATGATGCGAATGTCCCGCACTGCCCCGTCGCCCAGTGCCGCGAGCGCCGCCTGGTAGCCCGGGCTGTCATGCGCGGCACGCGCCTGCTCGACGCTGTCGAACTCGATCACCACGGTCCGCTGCTGCATGCCTGCTTCGTAGAGAAGCGCCGGCATGCCCCGCGCCAGGATGCGGCCGCCCGCCGCGGTCACCGCCGGGCCGCTCAGCGCGGCATAGGCGGCGAGCTTTTCCGGGTCGCTGACCGAGCGATACTGCGCGACCCAGTAGGCCTTCGGCATGGCGGCGTCCCTCCCGCGGCTAGAGCTTCACCTTCAGCGCGTTGGCGATCTCGCCCACGATGCCGCGCCGGAAGGCGAGCACCACGGCGACGAAGATCGCGCCCTGGATGACGGTGACCCAGGCGCCCATCTCGGCCAGGTAGTTCTGCATGGTCACGATGACGGCCGCGCCCACCACCGGCCCGAAGACCGTGCCGAGGCCGCCAACGAGCGTCATGAGCACCACCTCGCCCGACATCGACCAGTGCACGTCGGTCAGCGTCGCGATGCCGAAGACAAGCGACTTCACCCCGCCCGCAACGCCGGCGAGCGTCGCGGAGAGGATGAAGGCGACGAGCTTGTAGTCGTCCGTCCGGTAGCCGAGGGAGGTCGCGCGCGGCTCGTTCTCCCGGATCGCCTTCAGCACCTGGCCGTAGGGCGAGTGGATGACGCGATGCACGAGCAGGAAGCCGATGAGGAAGACCGCCGCGACGAACCAGTACATGGTCATGTCGGAGGACAGGCTGATAGCACCGAAGAGGCTGCCGCGTGGGATGGCCTGGATGCCGTCCTCGCCGCCCGTGAAGGGCGCCTGGACGCAGAAGAAGTAGACCATCTGCGCCATGGCCAGGGTGATCATGGCGAAGTAGATGCCCTGCCGGCGGATGGCGATCCAGCCGAAGACCCAGCCCTGCAACCCAGCGACCACCGCGCCGCAGAGGACCGCCACCTCGGGTGTCAGCCCATAGGCCTTGGCCGTGTAGCCCGCGATGTAGCCGCCCATGCCGAAATAGGCGGCATGGCCAAAGGAGAGCAACCCGACATAGCCGATCAGCAGGTTGAACGCGCAGGCGAACAACGCGAAGCACAGCAGCTTCATCAAGAAGACGGGGTAGAGGAAGAAGGGGGCGATCGCGAGGAAGGCGACCAGCACGCCGAGCGCGGCAAGCTGCGCCCGGCTGAAGCCCAAGACCCCGTCATCGCTTGTGGCGGGGGCGATGGTGCCGGCGGTGGTTTCGGATGCCATGGCTTCAGGCCCTCCCGAACAGGCCGGCGGGACGTGTGAGCAACACGATCGCCATGATGACGAAGATGACGGTGGCCGAGGCTTCAGGCCAGTAGACCTTGGTCAGGCCCTCGATGATGCCGAGGCCGAAGCCGGTCAGGACCGATCCGAGGATCGAGCCCATGCCGCCGATGACGACCACCGCGAAGACGACGATGATCAGGTTGGTGCCCATCTGCGGATTGACCGAGTAGATCGGCGCGGCGAGCACGCCGGCCAGCGCCGCGAGCGCGACCCCCGCGCCATAGGTCAGCGTGATCATGCGCGGCACGTTCACGCCGAAGGCCTGCACCAGTGCGGCATTCTCGGTCGCGGCGCGAAGATAGGCGCCGAGGCGCGTCTTCTCGATGACGAGCCAGGTGGCAAGGCAGCAGATCAGGGCGAAGAGCACGACCCAGCCGCGATAGATCGGCATGAACATGAAGCCGAGGTCCCACGCACCCTGCAGCTCCGCCGGGATGCGGTAGGGCAGGCCGGAGGAGCCGAACTCGTTGCGGAAGACGCCCTCGATCATCAGCCCGATGCCGAAGGTCAGGAGCAGCCCGTACAGGTGGTCGAGCTTGTACAGCCTGCTGATCATCGTTCGCTCGATGATCACCCCCGTCGCCCCGACGATGAGCGGCGCGAGCAGCAGCGCCCACCAATAGCCCAGTCCCAGCCAGTTCAGCAGCATCCAGGCGACGAAGGCGCCCATCATGAACTGCGCGCCATGGGTGAAGTTGATGATGTTGAGCAGCCCGAAGATCACCGCGAGGCCGAGCGAGAGCATCGCGTAGAAGGCGCCGTTGATCAGCCCGAGCAGGAGCTGGCCGAACAGGAGTGGCGTCGGGACGCCGGTAATGGACTCGATGAATTCGAGCATCGACGATCAGGTCCTTGTCACGTGCGTATGAGCGCGCAGCCGCCTTCGGCCAGGGGACGGAAGGCGTCCTCCCCCGGGGTCGTCGCGGCAACCTTGTAGTAGTCCCAGGGGCCGCGGGATTCCGCGGGGGACTTCACCTCGAACAGGAAGACCGGGTGCAGCTTGCGCCCGTCCTCCCGGATGCGGCCGGAGCCGAAGGCGTCGTCGTCGGTGGGCATGGCCTTCATGCGCGCAACCGCGGCGCGGCCATCGGCCTTGGCGGCGGCCACCCCCATGTCGGCGACGGCCTTCAGATAATGCAGCGTCGCGCCATAGCAGCCGGCCTGGACCATGGCGGGCGGGCGGTTCTGGTTCTGGCCGCGCACGCGCTGCGTCAGCGCCCGCGTGCGGTCGTTGAGGTCCCAGTAGAAGGATTCGGTCAGCAGCAGGCCCTGCGCGCTCTCAAGCCCGAGCGCGTGGATGTCGACCACGCCCATCAGCAGCGCGGCGAGCTTCATGGACCGGTGCAGGCCGAATTCCCGCGCCGCCTTGATCGTGTTGACGGTATCGGTGCTGGCATTCGCCATGCCGAGCACCTTCGCCCGGCTCGCCTGCGCCTGCACGACGAAGGAGGAGAAGTCGGTCGTCGCCGGGAAGGGATAGCGCACCTGGCCGACCACGCGGCCGCCCGCGGCACGCACGAAGGCCGCGGTGTCGCGTTCCAGCGCATGGCCGAAGGCATAGTCCGCCGTGACGAAGAACCAGCTGTCCCCGCCCGTGCGCACGATCGCCGCCCCGGTGCCCTTGGCGAGCATGTAGGTGTCGTAGGTCCAGTGCACGGTGTTCGGGCTGCATTGCGAGCCCGTCAGGTCCGAGGTCGCCGCGCCGGAATTGAGGAAGACCTTGTTCTTCTCCCGCGCGATCTGGTTGACCGCGAGGGCGACGGAGGAGGTCGGCACGTCGAGCACCACATCGACGCCCTGGTCGTACCATTGCCGCGCGATGTTTGCGCCGACATCGGGGCGGTTCTGGTGGTCGGCCTGCACGACTTCGACGTTGAAGCCCCGCGCGCCGAACTCCGCGACGGCGGCCTGCGTCAGAACGACGCAGCCAGGGCCGGTCGTGTCGCGATACGGGCCGGACATGTCCGAAAGCACGCCGAGGCGGATCGTGTTCGCCTGGGCGCGGGCACGCGAGAGCGGCCCGGGCAGAATCGCCCCGGCGGCGCCGGCGGCGAGCACTCCTCGACGGTTCAGCATGGTCTCTCCCTCCCTGTCATGCGGCCGCCGCGGCGGGGGCTGTTGCCGCCCCTCGCGGATCGGAGGGGCACACGCTC
>NZ_JACADQ010000090.1 GCF_016106015.1 Neoroseomonas rubea | reverse complement strand
GGCGGCGCTGGCGCCGCGGGCGCGGGGGATGGCGAGGTCCGGCGCCTCGCCGCCACCAACATCGCCCGGCGCGACAATTTCGCCGAGAGCATCACGCTGGCCACCCAGGCGGCGGAAAGCGGGTTCGAACTCGCGACCTGACGGCGGGCGGCCGCGCGCGGGGCGCAACCCCCGGCCGGCCGCGCCGGCCTTCGGCTGGCCGGGACCCCGACTCGCCCCCCGCGTTGTTTCCCTGGCCGGGCGCCTCTATTCTCGCCGCCCATAGGGGAACAAGACATGAACGATCTGTTCGGCCGGGGCGGTGCGCGGAAGGGCGCCGCCGGGCAGGGCGAGTATTCCGCCAAGGACATCGAGGTGCTGGAAGGGCTGGAGCCCGTCCGCCGGCGCCCCGGCATGTATATCGGCGGCACCGACGAGAACGCGCTGCATCACCTCGCCGCCGAGGTCCTCGACAACGCCATGGACGAGGCGGTGGCCGGCCATGCCGACCATATCGAGGTGATCCTCGAGCCGGGCAACTGGATCTCCGTCCGTGACAACGGGCGCGGCATCCCCATCGACCCGCATCCGAAGTTTCCAAAACTCTCGGCGCTCGAGGTCATCCTCACCACGCTGCATTCGGGCGGAAAGTTCTCGGGCAAGGCCTATGAGACCTCGGGCGGGCTGCACGGCGTCGGCTCCTCCGTCGTCAATGCGCTGGCCGAGCGGCTGGAGGTGGAGGTGGCGCGCGACCGCGTGCTGCACACCCAGGCCTATGAGCGCGGCAAGCCGGTCACGAAGCTCAAGAATGCCGGCCCGGTGCAGAACCGGCGCGGCACGCTGATCCGCTTCAAGCCCGACCCCGAGATCTTCGGCACGCTCGCCTTCCGCCCGGCGCGGCTGTACCGGCTGTGCCGCTCCAAGGCGTACCTGTTCCGCGGCGTCGAGATCCGCTGGTCCTGCGACCCGTCGCTGATCCAGGACGAGACGCCGGCGCAGGCGGTGCTGCATTTCCCCGGCGGGCTGTCTGACTTCCTCGCCGCCGCCATCGAGGGCCAGGCGACCGTCGTGCCCGCCCCCTGGGCGGGCGAATCCGACTTCCCCGAGGGCGCGGGCCGCGTCGAATGGGCGGCGACCTGGGTGGAGCGCGGGGACGGCTTCCTCAACACCTACGCCAACACCATCCCGACGCCGCAGGGCGGCACGCATGAAGCGGGCTTCCGCGCCGCGCTGGTGAAGGGCCTGCGCGCCTATGGCGAGCTTAAGAAGGAAAAGCGCGCCGCCAACGTCACCGCGGAGGACCTGTTCGGCGGGCTCGCCGGCATGCTCTCGGTCTTCGTGCGGGAACCGCAATTCCAGGGCCAGACCAAGGACCGGCTGACCAGCCCCGAGGCGGCGCGCCTGGTCGAGGGCGCGCTGCGCGACCATTTCGACCATTGGCTCGCGGGTGATCCGGCGCGGGCGGACAACCTCCTCGCCTTCGCGATCGAGCGGGCGGAGGAGCGGATGCGCCGCCGCGCGGAGAAGGACACGCCGCGCAAATCGGCGACGCGCAAGCTGCGCCTGCCAGGCAAGCTCGCCGATTGCGCGCGCGAGAGCGCCGAGGGCACCGAGCTGTTCCTGGTGGAAGGCGATTCGGCCGGCGGCTCGGCCAAGCAGGCGCGCGACCGGGAGACCCAGGCGGTGCTGCCGCTGCGGGGCAAGATCCTGAACGTGGCGAGTGCGAGCACCGAGAAGCTGCGGCAGAACCAGGAGCTGAAGGACCTGATCGAGGCGCTGGGCTGCGGCGTCGGCGACCGCTTCGACCTCGCGCGGCTGCGCTACGGGCGCGTGGTGATCATGACCGACGCCGATGTCGACGGCGCGCATATCGCCGCGCTGCTGATGACCTTCTTCTACAAGGAACTGCCGGAACTGGTGCGGCAGGAACGCGTCTTCCTCGCCCAGCCGCCGCTCTATCGCCTGCAGGCGGGCGGCGTGTCGGTCTATGCGATGGACGATGCGGACCGGGAGCGGGTGCTGAAGGCGCGCTTCAAGGCGAACCAGAAGGTCGAGGTCAGCCGCTTCAAGGGCCTGGGCGAGATGCCGCCATCCTCGCTGAAGGAAACCACCATGGATCCGCGCCGGCGGACGCTGCTGCGCGTCGTGCTGCCGGCGGAGGACCGGGCGCGGACCTCCGACCTGGTGGAGGCGCTGATGGGCCGCAAGCCGGAACTGCGCTTCCGCTTCATCCAGGAGAATGCGGCGAGCCTGGAGGCGGAGGCGCTGGACGCCTGACGCGCGGGGCGGGCGGCGGCGGCCCCTGATGGCCGGGGGCTTCCCGCGTGCCGGCCGTTTGCGCCCGATCAAGACTCGTTCCCCCGCGGCGGGCTATCAGGACGTTACGGAAGCGGTGCGAGGGTCGGATGTTCAGGGATCGGCGCATCCGCACAGTCGGGCATCGTCGGACGGAGACCGGTGGTCGTGCCGCGCTTCGGTCATCGGGGCCGTCGCGGCGGGATGGTCGAGCGACCTGTGAGCGTCCCGCGCGCGGCGTATGGGTGCGCGCGGAACCGGCGTGGCAGGTTGATGGTCGGTGCGCCGCGGCGGCCATGCCGGCCGCGGCGCGCGGGGCGGCGGGTGGTCCCTTCCCCAGGACCCCCGCGTGTTCGTCCCCGAGCCCGGCGCGCGCCTTGGCGTGCCGGCGGTCTGTCAGTGTTCCCGGGACGTGCCGGCGGCGCGGGCGAGGTTCAGGGTCAGGTTGTGTGCCCAGTTCTCATGCGCGTCATCGAGAGTGATGCCGAGGGCTTCGGGCATGCGCGCGGCCTCGAGCCCGAGGAACCAGGCCGGCCCCATGCCGAGCGCGGCGCCCAGCGCAATGGCCAGGCGGAGGTTGAGGGGCTCGATGCCCAGCTCGAGCCGTGACATCTGGCGCTGGGTGATGCCCACGCGCCGAGCCACTTCCGTGGCCGTGAGCCCGAGGCTCCGGCGCTGCCGGTGGATGGCCGCACCGGCCTGGCCATCGAATTCCTGCGCTGCGGCGGCAGCCTGGGCGCGCGTCTCTGCGGAGGTCGCGGAGGTGTTGGGCATTTCGTTTTCCTTCTTCACGTCTTTACGTCGCCCGCCGTTTCGGGATTCCGGCGACCACCTGGTCGCGTCTGGCCCGGAACGTTCGGATGGCGGACTGATGCACCTGTTTCGGTTAACGAGAGGCGAAAGTCCTATCTGATCGTTAACGCGTGCGGCGGCGGGGCGATCCGGCGTGCCGCGGCCCGGTCGTGTCAACGATCGCTGACACCCGGGAGGCCCTTCGCGATCCCTCGGCGGCGGGCCTAGGCTGTGCCGGTCACCCGTGAGGAGGCCCGCCATGCTGCCCTGCCAACGTGCCCTGTTCGACATTCCGCGCGACGTTGCGTGGCTGAATGCCGCGGCCTGGAGCCCGCTGCCCCTCGCCGTCCAGGCGGCGGGACATGCCGGCGTCGCGCGCAAGGGCAGGCCCTGGGAAGTCGATCCCGCGCTCGCGGCCGTGCAACATGAACGCGCCCGCCGCGCGGCGGGTTTACTGCTCGGAGTGTCAGCTGAAAATGTCGCCCTGATTCCGTCCGTCTCCTACGGCGTCGCGGTGGCGGGTAAAATTTTCGTGCCCCCCGCCGGATCGCGCGTGCTGGTGCTCGAGGAGGACCACGCATCGCCCGTCCTCGAATGGATGGCGCGGGCGCCGGCGCAGGGCTTCACGGTCGAGACCGTCGCGCGGCCGGCGGATGGCGACTGGACCGCGGCGGTGGAAGCCGCCATCGCCCGGCAGGGCGCGCCGCCGGTCTCGCTCGCGTCGATCTCCTCGGTCCATTGGGCCGATGGCGGCGTCGTCGATCTCCTGCGCATCGCGCCCCTGCTGCGCGCGGCGGGCGCGGCGCTGCTGGTCGATGCCACCCATGCGGCGGGCGTCATGCCGATCGACGTCGCCGCGATCGACCCGGACTTCCTGATCTTCCCCACCTACAAATGGGTGCTCGGGCCCTACGGGCGCGCCTTCATGTACATCGCGAAGCGGCGGCAGGACGGCATCCCGCTGGAGCAGACGCCCTTCGGCCGCCGCGCCGTCTCCGCGGAACGCTCGCCCTATTTCGCCGACCTCGCCTATGCGCCGACGGCGCGGCGCTTCGACATGGGGGAGCGCGACCACTTCATCGGGCTGGAGATGGCGGCGGTGGGCATGGAGATGATGGCCGGCTGGGGCCAGGCGGCGATCGCGGCGCGCTGCGCCATGCTGAACGAGCGGCTGGAAGCGGGGCTTGCCGCCGCCGGCGCGATCCTGCCCCGGCGGGACCTGCGCGCGCCGCACATCCTCTGCGTTGCCTTCCCCGGCGGGATGGCGGCGGACCTGCCGGAGAGGCTCGCGGCGCTGCGCGCCTACGCAGCGCCGCGGCTGGGGCGGCTGCGCATCAGCCCGCATGTGTACAACGACGAGGAGGATGTGGACCGCTTCGTCGATGCCTTCCGGCGGGTGACGCGCCGGGCGGCCTGAAACGGCGAAGGGCCCCGCGCGATGCGCGAGGCCCCCCGTTTCCGTCCGATCCGAAGGGGATCAGACCGAGTAGTACATCTCGAACTCGACCGGGTGCGGGGTGTGCTCGAAGCGGTACACCTCGCTCCACTTCAGCTCGATGTAGGACTCGATCTGGTCCTTCGAGAAGACGTCGCCGGCGAGCAGGAACTCGTGGTCGGCGGCGAGCGCCTGCAGCGCCTCGCGCAGCGAGCCGCACACCGTCGGGATGCCCTTCAGCTCCTCCGGCGGCAGGTCGTAGAGGTCCTTGTCCATGGCGTCGCCGGGATGGATCTTGTTCTTGATGCCATCGAGGCCGGCCATGAGCATCGCCGAGAAGGCGAGGTAGGGGTTCGCGCCCGGATCCGGGAAGCGGACCTCGACGCGCTTGGCCTTCGGGTTCGTCGCATAGGGGATGCGGCAGGAGGCCGAGCGGTTGCGCGCCGAGTAGGCGAGCAGCACCGGCGCCTCGAAGCCCGGGATCAGGCGCTTGTAGGAGTTGGTCAGCGGGTTCGTGAAGGCGTTGAGCGCCTTCGCGTGCTTGATGATGCCGCCGATGTAGTACAGCGCCGTCTCGGACAGGTCGGCATAGCCGTTGCCCGCGAAGACCGGCTTGCCGCCCTTCCAGATCGACTGGTGCACATGCATGCCCGAGCCGTTGTCGCCGTAGACCGGCTTCGGCATGAACGTCGCGGACTTCCCGTAGGAATGCGCCACGTTGTGGATGCAGTACTTATAGATCTGCAGGTGGTCGGCCATCTTCACGAGCGTGCCGAACTTCATGCCGAGCTCGTGCTGCGACTGCGCCACCTCATGGTGGTGCTTCTCGATCACGACGCCCATCTCCCCCATGGTCGAGAGCATCTCGGCGCGGAGATCCTGCTCGCTGTCCACGGGCGGGACGGGGAAGTAGCCGCCCTTCACGCCGGGGCGGTGGCCCATGTTGCCTTCCGGATAGTCCTTCAGGCTGGCCTGCGGGCCCTCGATGCTGTCGAGCTGGTAGATGCCGTAGGTGCCGCCCGTGCCGAACTTCACGTTGTCGAAGATGAAGAACTCGGCCTCGGGGCCGAAGAAGGCGGTGTCGCCGATGCCGGTCGACTTCAGGTATTCCTCGGCCTTCTTCGCCGTCGAGCGCGGGTCGCGGTTGTAGCGCTGGCCGGTCGAGGGCTCGTAGATGTCGCAGAAGAGGATCAGCTGCGGCTTCGCCGAGAACGGATCCATCGTCGCCGTCTCGGCATCCGGCATGAGGATCATGTCGGACTCGTTGATCGCCTTCCAGCCGGCGATCGAGGAGCCGTCGAACATGATCCCTTCCTCGAAGATCTCAGGCTCGATCGTCGAGACATGCTGGGCGGTGTGCTGCCACTTGCCGCGCGGGTCGGTGAAGCGGAAGTCCACGTATTCGACGCTGTGCTCCTTGATCATCTCCATGACCTTGGAGACGGCGGAGCTGCCACCAGCGGCGGCGGGCTTCTTGGCCATGATGTGCGGTCCTGTTCCCTGACTGCGAAATCCCCGAACCCTGTCGCGCGCGCCGCGGCTTCGGTGCTCCGCTGCGCTGCCCCGGCGCCGGGGCCGGGGCCCGTTCGGACCCCAACCCCCGCTTCGGGCCCGGCAGGCGCAAGCGCCGCGTCCGGACCCCGCGCCGCACCCCCGCCGGGGAGGGGGCGGCGAAACCTTCCGACCTAGACCGCGTCCTCGCCGCGCTCGCCGGTGCGGATGCGGATCACCTCCTGGATGTCGGAGACGAAGATCTTGCCGTCCCCGATGCGGCCCGTGCGCGCCGCGGCCTGGATCGCCTCGACCGCGCGGTCGAGCATGTCGTCGCCGCAGATCACCTCGATCTTCACCTTCGGCAGGAAGTCCACGACGTATTCGGCGCCGCGATAGAGTTCCGTATGGCCCTTCTGCCGGCCGAATCCCTTGGCCTCGACCACGGTCAGGCCCTGAAGCCCGATCTCGTGCAGCGCGTCCTTCACCTCGTCGAGCTTGAAGGGCTTGATGATGGCCTCGATCTTCTTCATCGGCTCCTGTCCAGCGGCCGCGGCACCATCCGGCGCCTTGGCCTTCCTCCCGGTATTGCTGCCCGGTTCGTTGTTGACCCTGATCCTGGCGCGCGACCCGGCGAGGCCGGGCGCGCCCGGGGTATTGCACGCGCCATGCCGGCGCAGCAATCCGAGGCGCCCCCGGAAAATCACGCGCGCAGGCAGGCCCGTGCCGATTTCACGGGCGAGTTGCACAAAAACAGGGCTTGGCCTGCCCGCCCGGTTGCCGCCCCCCGCGACCAGCCCCATAACCCGGGACCCGCGACCCTCCACAGGATGAAGCGCCCGTCTGATGCGCCCGCAGAACGCCCTTCTTTCCGCCACCGGCACCACGATCTTCACCGTCATGTCGGCGCTGGCGAACCAGCACCAGGCGATCAACCTCGGCCAGGGCTTCCCCGACTATGACGGGCCCGAGGACGTGGTCCGCGCCGCCGCCGACGCGTTGCTCGACGGGCGCAACCAGTACCCGCCGATGACGGGCGTGCCGGAATTGCGCCAGGCCGTCGCGGCGCACAATGCGCGCTTCTACGGGCTTACGATCGACCCGAACGCCGAGGTCGTCGTCACCTCCGGCGCCACGGAGGCGATCACCGCCTGCCTCATGGCCGTGCTGAACCCCGGCGACGAATGCGTGCTGATCGAGCCGCTCTACGACACCTATCTCCCGGTCGTGAAGCTGCTCGGCGCCGTGCCGAGGCTGGTGCGCCTGTCGCCGCCGCACTGGGAATTGCCGCGCGCGGAACTCGCCGCGGCCTTCGGGCCGAAGACCAAGGCGGTGCTGTTCAACACGCCGATGAACCCGACGGGCAAGGTCTTCACGGCCGACGAACTCGCCTTCATCGGGGAGCTGATCCAGCGCCACGACTGCTACGCCATCTGCGACGAGGTGTATGAGCACCTGACCTTCGACGGCGCGCGGCATATCCCGCTGATGACCCTGCCGGGGATGCGCGAGCGCTGCATGCGCGTGGGCAGCGCGGGCAAGACCTTCAGCCTCACCGGCTGGAAGGTGGGCTACATCAGCTGCGACCGCTCGCTCGCGCCCAACGTCGCCAAGGCGCACCAGAACCTGACCTTCACCACGCCGCCCAACCTGCAGCGCGGCGTCGCCGTCGGGCTGGTGAAGGACGACGCGTATTTCGAGGGGCTGTCGGCGCATCTCCAGCAGAAGCGGGACAGGCTCGGCGCGGGGCTCGCGCGGCTCGGCTTCGGCGTGCTGGAGACGAAGGGGACCTACTTCATCACCACCGATGTCCGGCCGCTCGGCTGGAACGGGGACGACGTGTCCTTCTGCCGCACGCTGACCGAGGAGGCGAAGGTCACCGCGATCCCGGTGACGGCCTTCTACGCCAGCGAGGACGCGCCGAACCACTACGCCCGCTTCGCCTTCTGCAAGGGCGACGCGCTGCTGGACGAGGCGCTGGCGCGGATGGAGCGCTGGCTCGCCGCGCGCGGCGGGGCGAAGCGCGCGGCCGTGGGCTGAGCGGGCGCGCGGCGATGCCGGGCCTGACGCACATGACGCTCGGCGCGATGGTGACGCGCCGCGGCGACATCACGAAGAACCGCTTCGTCGGCGCGCGCTGCGCGCGCGACGTGGAGCGCAGCCTGGGCTTCGGCGCCGGGCGCCTGGCGCAGGGCTGGGCGGTGCTGGTGCTGAAGGACCGTCTGACGCCGGCGGACTTCAAGTTCAGCGGCACGACGCTGCGTTCGGGCGGGCGGCTCGGCCTGCCGGCGGATACGGCCGCCGATGACGCGGCGCGCCCGCATGTGGCGGATGTGATGCGCGCGGAATACGGGGCGACGCATGTCGAGCGGATGCAGCAGCTGGCCCTTGCCTCCGTCACCGAGAAGGGGCCGGACCGGATCGTGAAGGTGGTCCCGGTCCAGGACCACGATTCCGATGCGGCGCCGAGCGCGCAGTACCCGATGGGTGGTGGCGGCCTGCAATGGACGTTGACCACGCCCAAGACCTTCCTGGTCGCGATGACGGTGAGTGACGCCGAGATCGCCACCATCCCCGACTTCAGCGCCTTCATCGGCCCGTCCGCGCCGTATGACGCGCGGGCGCGGATCGCGCGCTGGCTCGATCAGGCCTGAGGCGGTTCGTCGCGCAGGTAGGGTTCGACCTGGCCGGTCAGCTTCATCGTCAGCGGCCGTCCGCGGCGGTCGAGCGTCTTGCCGACGGTGACGCGGATCCAGCCTTCCGAGACGCAGTATTCCTCGACGTTGGTCTTTTCCTGCCCCTTGAAGCGGATGCCGATCCCGCGCGCGAGCAGTTCCTCGTTGAAGTAGGGGCTGGCGGGATCGATCGAGAGCCGGTCGGGCAGCGCATCCGTCATCGTTCAATGCTCCCTTGAGAATTGGGTTCCGAGGGCCTTTCGGCCCTCGGCGGGGAGGTCCGGAGGGGCGGCGCCCCTCCGGTCACGCCGCCTTGGCTTCCCGCCGCCGCCGCGTCAGCACGAACTCGGTGTACCCGTTCGGCTGCGCCGCGCCTTCGAACACCAGGTCGCAGGCCGCCTGGAAGGCCGGCCCGTCGAAGCCCGGCGCCATCGGGCGGTAGGCCGCGTCGCCGGCATTCTGCCGGTCCACGACGGCGGCCATGCGCTTCATCGTCTCCATCACCTGGTCCCGCGTCACGATGCCGTGGCGCAGCCAGTTGGCGATGTGCTGGGAGGAGATGCGCAGCGTGGCGCGATCCTCCATCAGCCCGACATCGTTGATGTCCGGCACCTTGGAGCAGCCGACGCCCTGGTCCACCCAGCGCACCACGTAGCCGAGGATGCCCTGCGCGTTGTTGTCGAGCTCCGCCTGCACGTCGGCGGGCGACCAGTTGGTCTCCCGCGCCAGCGGCACGGTCAGGATGTCGTCGAGCTTCGCGCGGCGCCCGCCCTTGGCGAGTTCGTCCTGCCGCGCCGCGACGTCGACCTCGTGATAGTGCAGCGCGTGCAGCGTCGCCGCGGTCGGCGACGGCACCCAGGCCGTGTTGGCACCCGCCTTCGGGTGGCCCACCTTCTGCTCCAGCATCGCGGCCATCATGTCGGGCATCGCCCACATGCCCTTGCCGATCTGCGCGCGGCCGCGCAGGCCGCACATCAGGCCGACATCGACGTTCCAGTCCTCATAGGCCTTGATCCAGGCCAGCGCCTTCATGTCGTTCTTGCGCACGACGGCGCCGGCTTCCATCGAGGTATGGATCTCATCCCCCGTGCGGTCGAGGAAGCCGGTGTTGATGAACACCACCCGGTCCTTCGCCGCCGCGATGCAGGCCTTGAGGTTGACGGTGGTGCGCCGCTCCTCGTCCATGATGCCCATCTTGAGCGTGGCGCGCTTGAGGCCGAGCGCGTCCTCCACGCGGGAGAACAGCGTGTCCGCCCAGGCCACTTCCTCCGGCCCGTGCATCTTGGGCTTCACGATGTAGACGCTGCCGGCGCGCGAGTTCAGCCGCTTGCCGCGGATGTCGTGCAGCGCGATGGCCGAGGTGCAGAGCGCGTCCAGGATCGTCTCCGGCACCTCGGCGCCGTCGAGCGTCACCGCATCGGTCATCATGTGGTGGCCGACGTTGCGCACCAGCATCACGGACCGCCCGTGCAGCGTCATGGCGCCGCCAGAGGGTTTCTGGAAGATGCGGTCCGCGGCGAGCTGCCGGACCAGGACCTTGCCGTCCTTCTCGAACTCGGCCGTCAGGTCGCCCTTCATCAGGCCGAGCCAGTTGCGATAGACGCCGACCTTGTCCTCGGCATCCACCGCGGCGACGGAATCCTCGCAATCCTGGATGGTCGTCAGGGCCGCTTCCAGCGCCACGTCGCAGATGCCGGCCGCGTCGGTCTTGCCGATCGGATGGGCGCGGTCGAACTTCACTTCCAGGTGCAGGCCGTTGTTGACGAACAGCAGCGAGGTCGGCGCATGGGCGTCGCCCAGGAAGCCCACGCACTGGCCGGGCCGGGCGAGCCCGACCTTCGCGCCGTCCTTCATCGTCACTTCCAGCGCGCCGGCTTCGAGCTGGTAGCCGGTCGCATCCGCATGGCTTCCGGTGGCCAAAGGCACGGCGCGGTCGAGCACGGCGCGGGCGCGCGCGATCACCTGCGCGCCGCGGGTCGGGTCGTAGCCCTTCACCTTCCGGCCGTCCTGCGGGATCGCGTCCGTGCCGTACAGCGCGTCATACAGCGAGCCCCAGCGGGCGTTCGCCGCGTTCAGCGCGTAGCGGGCGTTGGAGACGGGCACGACGAGCTGCGGGCCGGCCATGGAGGCGATCTCGGCATCCACATCCGTCGTGCCGACCTTCACCTCGGCCGGCTCGGGCAGGAGGTAGCCGATCTCCGCCAGGAAGGCGGTGTACGCTGCGAGGTCCACGGGCTTCGCCGGATGGGCCCGGTGCCAGGCGTCGATCTTTGCCTGCAGCGCGTCGCGCCTGGCCAGCAGCGCCGCATTGGCGGGGGCGAGCTCGCGCAGGATGCGCTCCATCGCCTCCCAGAAGCGGGCGGGCTCCACGCCGGTGCCGGGCAGGGCCTCGGCCTCGATGAAGGCCTTGAGCACGGGCGCGACGGCGAGCCCCTTCGTTCCGGCCATGATTCCTGTCTCCTGGACGCTGGCGCCCTTCCCGGGGCGCAAATCGGGGCCGCTTCCTAGGCGCAAAGCCGCCCCGGGGCAAACGCGGCGGCCAGGGTCTTGCCGCGCGCCGGCCACGGCGCGACCCTCCCCAGCATACGCAAGGAAGGAACGCCCCCATGGCCTGGACGCCGCCCCCGCATGTCACGCAGCACTGGCAGGTGACGAAGCCAGGTGCCACCGGCCGGCGGGGCATGGTCGCCTCCCAGGCCCGGGACGCGGCGGAAGCGGGGATCGCGATTCTCGAGGAAGGCGGCAGCGCGGCCGACGCCGCGGTCGCGACCGCCTTCGCGCTGGCCGTGGTCGAGCCCTGGAACTCGGGCCTCGGCGGCATCGGCTTCGCGCAGATCGCGGGCGGGGGTGTGGCGCCGACCACGCTCGATTTCGGCCCGGTCTCCCCCCATGCGCTCGACCCCGCCGCCTTCCCGATGACGGGGAAGATGAAGGACGACCTGTTCACCTGGCCCGAGGTGTTCGAGGACCGCAACGTCCATGGCCCGCTCTCCTTCGCCATCCCCTCGGCCGTCGCGGGCTATGCGGAACTGCACCGCCGGCATGGGAAGCTCCCGCTGTCGGTCGTGCTGGCCCCGGCGGTCGCGCTCGCGAAGCGCGGCCTGTCGCAGGACTGGTTCACGACGCTGAAGGTCGCCAACAGCGCCTCGGTGCTGCGGCTGTATGCCGAAAGCGCGCGCATCTACCTTCCCAACGGCCTGCCGCCCGTGCCGCCCTACCAGGGCTCGCCCGGATTCTTCCGCCAGGGCCGGCTTGCCGAGACGATCGAGCGGCTCGCCCAGGCGGGGCTGGCCGACTTCTATGAAGGGGAGGTGGCGGGCGAACTGCTTGCCGACTTCCGGGAGATGGGCTCGCCGATCAACGCCGCCGACCTGATGGGCTGCAAGGCGGTGGCCAAGCCGGCGCTCGAGGCCGAATGGCGCGGCAAGCGCCTGTTCCTGGCGAACGGGCTGACCGCGGCGCCGACGCTGCTGCGCGTCCTCGACGGCATGCGGGATGCGGATTTCTCCGGCGGCGCGCCCTCGGCCGCCTGGTATGCGCAACTCGCCCGGGTGATGCGCGCGGCCTATGCGGAGCGGCTCGCCGGGCTGGGCGATGCCGAGCCCAAAGCGGCCGAATCCTGCACCACCCACCTGACCGTCTGCGACAAGGACGGGATGATGGTGGCGATGACGACGACGCTGCTGTCGTCGATGGGCAGCCGCGTCGTGCTGCCGCGATCGGGCGTGCTGATGAACAACGGCATCATGTGGTTCGACCCGCGGCCGGAGGCGAAGAACGCGCTCGCACCCGGCAAGCGGCCGCTGACCAACATGTGCCCGGTGATCGCGGCCGAGGCGGGGGTGCCCAGTATCGCCGCGGGCGCCTCGGGCGGGCGGCGGATCATGGCGGCGGTGTTCCAGATGCTCTCCTACGTCGCCGATTTCGGCATGGCACCGGAGGCGGCCGCGCATCATCCGCGGCTCGACGTCTCGGCGGCGGAAGGCGTCACGGCCGACCGGCGCCTGGGTGCCGAGACCATCGCCGCGCTGGCGAAGGATTCGGCGGTGACCGAGGTGGAGCACGCGGTGATGCCGGTGAACTTCGCCTGCCCGAACCTGATCCGCATCGCGCCGGACGGCACGCGGCAGGGCATCACGGATGCGATGAGCCCGTGGAGCGCGGCGCTGGCGCAGTGACGGCGGGCGGGGGAGGGGCGCCGGCACGGCTCGGCCGTCCCTCCCTCACCAATTAAGCGAAAATTGATTTCTGTCGCCATAGGTTTCGCGCGAGGCTGGCATCCCGGACACAACTTCTGGTAGGCCTTTGGTCGTCAAAATCGCGGAGGGCTAGATGCCCCAGTTCATCATGCCGGCGGGCCATGGGATGCACGGCCCCGAGGATCTCGATCTCGACCCCACCGCCGAGGCCAAGATCGCGGCCGGTCTTGGGGACCGGCGCGGGTCGGCCCGCGTTCCGGTGGACGAGCCCTGCACCGTCGTCGTCGGGACGCAGATCCACCATGCCGAGCTGCGCGACGTGTCGGTTGGCGGGGCCATGCTGCGCGGCGTGCCGGGGCTGATGGCCGGGGATGTGCTGGACCTGACCTTGCCGCGTCTTGGCGTGCGTCGCTTTGCCATGACCGTGCGCGCGGTGAGCCTGCTAGGTGCGCATCTCTCCCTGCGCTATCCGGAGGAGGATGCCGAGGGCTGGCGCGACGAGATCGCGCCCCTGTCGGGTCCTGGCGGGCCGACCGGCCGCGCCTGACGGCGCCTGCCCCGCCCGCGGCGGGCGGGTTGGTTCTCGCCGCGGCGCGCCGGTTGCCCTCCCCGCGGCGCGCCGGTTGCCCCTCCCC
>NZ_JACADQ010000009.1 GCF_016106015.1 Neoroseomonas rubea | reverse complement strand
CGGCGCGGGACGCGGCGGCGCGCCGCGAGGTCCGGCCGCCCTGGCCGGGCGGGGATCAGCCCGGCCGGCGGGACCGCGATGGCTTGCGGCGCAGCGCCGCGGCGGGGCTTTCGCCGAAGGCGGCCTGGTACATGCGCGCGAAGCGGCCGGGATTGCTGAAGCCGAAGCGCAGGGCGAGGTCCGTCACGGTGCCGGTGGCGTCGCCGGACTGGAGGGCCTGCCGCGCCGCCGCGAGGCGCGCCTGGCGGATGGCCTCCAGCGGCGTCATGTCGCGGAACCGCCGGAAGCCGAGCTGCAGGCTGCGCACGCTGCATCCGGCCGCCTCGGCGACGTCGTGCAGCGCGAGCGGCGCCTCGACATTGGCCCTGATGAAGGCTTCGGCCCGCTTCACGACGCCGGGGATGGCGGGGCTCGTCGGCTGGAGCAGGCGCTGCGAATGGCTGTGCGGGATGGCGTGCAGCAGCGTGTAGACGACGAGGTCCGAGAAGGACTGGCTGGCGATCGCGTTGCCGGCGAAGGGCAGGGGCGACGCCAGTTCCTCGGTCATCAGCCGGAGCAGGCGCCGCAGGCTTTGCGCCGCGCCGGCCGACCAGTCGAAGACGGGCTCGAAGGCCAGGTCCCGCTCGATGGGACCGCCCATCAAGGCCGACAAGCGCTGGACCAGCGTCGCGGCCGGAATCCAGACCGCCAGCCTTTCGTGGTCGCCGGTGGCCGAGAGGCGCGTGCCGGGCACGCCACGGTACATGAGCCCGACCCGCTCATCGATCCGGGGCAGCGCCTTCGCGCCCGGAATGCCCGTGCAGTCCAGCGCGCCCCGACTCACCGCGGTCAGGCAATAGTCCGGAAGGCCTTCATTCGCGATCGTCAGCGTCGCGGCGAGGCGGTCGGCGATATAGGCGACGTCGAACTCGCCCACGCCGGTCGCGCCCCGCAGCGCGACGGCTTCGCCCGGCGCCGAGATACCGCCGGCGCGCTCCTCGATCCGATACCGCAGGGTCCTGAACTTCGGGGCGAGGAAATAGGGCTGCAACTGCGGCCAGTAGACGCCGGCCTCAAGGTCCCGCGGGTCGCCGATGCGCGCGGTCTTGAAGCCCTTGGGCGCGGTCACGCTCTCGCGGTTCATCGGTTGCGCCGCCCGCCAGGGCGGACGGAACGGCGGATGCCCGCGATGCGCATCGCCGATCGCACGGCCTGATTGTGCCGGCGCGGCGGCGGGCGCCGAGGCCGATGTTGCCGGCATTCAGGCGAACACGGTCCGCGGCTCGGTCCTGCCATTGGTGCAGCCCTCCACGGCTTGCGGCTTGCGGCTTGCGGCAAAGCCTGGTCGGGGCGCCGGCATGCCGCGGCCATGATGAGCCTTTGCGGTCCGCGGCAAAAGCGCTGCGAGGCTATCTTTCCGCGCGCGGGCTGACCCGGCGGCGGGCTCCCGCTTCGTGCCGGTCTTGCCCGCGTCGCGCCGTCATGCTTCACGCCGCCATGGCCGACCAGACCGCTGATTCCGCCCCCCGCCACGACCGGATCCTGATCCTCGACTTCGGCAGCCAGGTGACGCAGCTGATCGCGCGCCGCCTGCGCGAGGCCGGCGTCTACTGCGAGGTCTGGCCGTACCACCACGCCCCGGAGGAGCGCATCCGCGCCTTCGCGCCCAGGGGGATCATCTTCTCGGGCGGGCCGGCCTCGGTCACCGAGGGCGCGAGCCCTCGCGCGCCGGACTGCGTGTTCGAGATGGGCCTGCCCATCCTCGGCATCTGCTACGGGCAGCAGACGCTGGCGCAGCAGCTGGGCGGCACGGTGGAAGGCGGGCACGCGGCGGAATTCGGCCGCGCCTATGTGGACGTGACCGGGGACTGTGCCATCACCCAGGGCGTCTGGGCGAAGGGTGCGCGCGAGCAGGTGTGGATGTCGCATGGCGACCGCATCACGGAACTGCCGCCGGGCTTCCGCGTCGTCGCCAGCTCCGAAGGCGCGCCCTTCGCGCTGATCGCCGACGACAAGCGCCACTACTACGGCACGATGTTCCACCCCGAGGTCGTGCACACGCCGCATGGCGCGGCGCTGCTGAAGAATTTTACCCACCTGGTCTGCGGCTGCAGCGGCGACTGGACGATGGGCGCCTTCCGCGCCGAGATGATCGAGCGCATCCGCGCCCAGGTCGGCTCGGGCCGCGTGGTGTGCGGGCTGTCGGGCGGGGTCGATTCATCGGTGGCCGCGGTGCTGCTGCATGAGGCGATCGGCGACCAGCTCACCTGCATCTATGTCGACCACGGGCTGATGCGGGCGAACGAAAGCGAGCAGGTGGTGCGCACCTTCCGCGACCGCTTCAACATCAAGCTGGTGCACCGCGACGCCTCCGACCTGTTCCTCGGCCAGCTCTCCGGCATCACGGACCCGGAGGTGAAGCGCAAGACGATCGGGCGCCTGTTCATCGAAGTGTTCGAGGAGGAGCAGAACAAGATCGGCGGCGCCGACTTCCTGGCGCAGGGCACGCTCTATCCGGACGTGATCGAGAGCGTGTCGGCGACCGGCGGGCCGTCCGTCACGATCAAGTCGCACCACAATGTCGGCGGCCTGCCCGAGGGCATGCGCATGAAGCTGGTCGAGCCGCTGCGCGACCTCTTCAAGGACGAGGTGCGGGTGCTCGGGCGGGAACTCGGCATGCCGGAGGAGATCGTCGGGCGGCATCCCTTTCCGGGCCCGGGGCTGGCCATCCGCATCCCGGGCGAGGTGACGCGGGACAAGGCGGACCTGCTGCGCAAGGTGGACAGCATCTACCTGGAGGAGATCCGCGCGGCGGGGCTGTACGACGCGATCTGGCAGGCCTTCGCGGTGCTGCTGCCGGTGCGCACGGTGGGCGTGATGGGCGATGGGCGCACCTACGACCAGGCGTGCGCGCTGCGGGCGGTGACCTCGACCGACGGCATGACGGCCGATGTCTATCCCTTCACGATGGAGTTCCTGACGCGGGTCGCGAACCGCATCGTGAACGAGGTGCGCGGCATCAACCGCGTGACCTACGACATCACGAGCAAGCCGCCGGGGACGATCGAGTGGGAGTGAAGGGTCCCCCCTTTGCCCCCCGCATCCGCGCAGGCTCAACTGAACGCCTCCAGCATCGGGTGAGCTGTCATGACAAGCGATATCGAGCGCGTTCCGAATAGGAAACTACCCAGCAAGTCGGCGGTTGCCGTCTATCGCCTGCCCGGCGGCGGCGGCTTTCTCTGGGCGGTCGCGGTCTCGCCCGACCGCACGCAGGATATTCGCGCGCAGACACGGGGCACGCTCGCCGTGCTGGACAAGTACCTCGCCGATGCGGGCATCGACCGGACACGGATCGTGAAGGCGGAGGTGGTCGTGACCGATCACGACAACAAGCCGGCCTTCGACGAGGTCTGGGCGTCCTGGATGCCGGACGGCTTCGGGCCCGTGCGATCCTTCGTCGAATCGCGCATGCCCGAAGGCGACCTGATCGAGATCATCATCACCGCCGCCTTGCCGGCCTGACCCCGCATGCCGCGGCGGAGATGGACGGGCCACGGCGTTGAGGCGCAGGGCGGCATGATCCATCGGGTTCACCTTCCCCGCGGGCGTCACTCCGGGAAGATCGAGTAGGAGTAGGGGAGGTCGATGCACCGATAGATCGCACTTCTTCGGCGCCTTGGTGCGCCTGACGAGTTGGTCACGTCCTTTGTCGAAGTCTGCTCCATCAACGAATCGCTGCCAAACGAACACAGAGCCAGTTTCGCAGAGCTTCTTGAGGAGCAGTGTCGACGGTTTGGCTTTGACGAGATCCTCGAAGACGGTTGGTTCTTCCGTCCTGCGTCACTTGGGGGCGAGCACAATCGATCCGACACCGCGCCAGGACCTCAAGACGCCGAGGCGGCGACGATCGAGCAGGCCTATAGGCGGGGGTATAGCCAGGGGTTTGCGGAGTGTGCTCGGCTCGTTCGCAGTTCGGGTGTGTGGGCAGTTTCCGAAAGAGCCAGGGCGATTGGCGCATGGAGGTTCCGCCGGATCCAGCGGTTCGGAACGCAACCGGGAGCGGAGGAAAATCCGGGTGCGAACCTCTTTGGTGGCCGCACGTCGATTTCCGTTCGTGTGCGGTGGGAAGTCCTTCAGAGGGATGGCAACCGTTGTGTAGTCTGCGGGCAAGGTGCATCTGACGGGGTGACGCTCGAGATCGACCACATCGTGCCGGTTTCGAAGGGCGGATCAGACGAGAAGTCGAATCTCCAAATCCTTTGCGCACCCTGCAATCGCGGAGAATCCAATCGACCATAGCGGGCGCGCTCCCGACTAGGGGTTCGTATGGCTGATCCAATAAAGGCACTGCGTCCCCGCTGCCCCGGGACCGAGCCCGACGCGCAGGGACGGGCGAGGATGGCGCGCTTTGGGAACGCTGGCTGAACCGATCGGCGCGCTTCAGCCGGACCGCCGCCAGGCCGGGGGAACGACGTTGCCGCGCCTGACGGCGATGACCAGCAGCACGAGCCCGGTCGCCGTGCAGACCACGAAGGCGACCAGCGAGGATTCGAGGCCGAAGCTGCCGCCCGTCAGCCAGTCCGGGCCCTCGATCGTGGCGCGGATCAGCCCCGGATCGGTGACGCCACCGGACACGACGCCGGAGAAGATGGCCGACTGGGTGTAGTTCCACGACGCGTGGAACCCCATGCTCATCCAGAGGCGCCCGGTCAGCATGTAGGCCGCGCCGAGCAGCAGGCCGGCCTCGATGCTGATGAAGAGCGCGCCCGTGACGGTGCCCGCCGGATTGAGCAGGTGCACGAAGCCGAAGACCAGCGAGGACACCACCAGGGCGATCCAGCTGCCGAGCCATTCCTCGACGATGCGGTGCACCGCGCCGCGGAACAGCAGTTCCTCGAAGACGCCGGCACTCACCGCCATCGCCACCGCCGGCAGCATGAAGGCCACGGGATTCATGCCTTCGATGCGGTAGACCCCGGACAGGATCAGGACCAGGACGCTGGCCGTGTAGAGCCCCGCGCCGATCGCGAGGCCTATGCCCAACTCCCGGCCCATGCCCGGCAGGGCGAGTTCGCTGAGCCGCCGCCGCTCGATGACGCGGACGAAGCCGGCATAGACGGCGAAGCCCATGCCCGCCCATGCCGCGACCGCTGCGATCGACAGCAGCGGCGTTGTCGCGAAGCGCAGCATGATGTTGTTGCTGACGATCAGCATGACGAACAGGATTCCGCCGAGCAGCGCGAGACGCGTGAGGGGAAAGCGCACGATCCCCACCAGCACGGTCCACCCCGCGCCCGCGATCCTGTTCAAGGTCCTGCCCCCCAACCCCTTTTGGTCCGGGCGCCCCGCGGCGGAGGATCCGCCGCGCATCGCCCGTGCCGCGCATGCGTGCCGGGCCGGAGGCGACAGCAGCCGCCCTGGTCCGTTCCCGGGGCGAGTTGAGCAAGACCCTGCCCATCGTTGCAACATGGTGCGAAACTGCCTGCGCCTTGCCAAAGCAGAAGCCGGGCCGCGGGTTGACCAGGAGTTGGTTCGAAATCGTCACGAGCAACTGGACATGATGGACGACATCATCCGCTGCCCCTGGGCCGAGCGCGATCCGCTCGAACGCCACTACCACGACACGGAATGGGGCGTGCCGGTGCGCGATGCGCGCGCGCTGTGGGAATGCCTGATGCTGGAAGGCTTCCAGGCGGGCCTGTCCTGGACCGTCATCCTGCGCAAACGGGAGAATTTTCGCCGCGCCTTTGCGGAGTTCGACCCCGAGGCCGTCGCTTCCTTCGGGGAGGAGGACATCCTCTGCCTGCTCGCCGACCCCGGCATCGTGCGGTCCCGCGCGAAGATCGTCGCGACCATCGAAGGCGCGCGCATCTTCAACGCCATGCAGGCGCGGGGCGAGGATTTTGCCGAGTATTGCTGGTCTTTCACCGGCGGCGCGCCGCAGCCGGGCGACGGGCGCGCGACGGAGACCGAGCTTTCCCGCAGCATCTCGAAGGACCTAAAGCGTCGGGGCTTCAAGTTCGTCGGGCCCACGATCGTGTATGCCTGGATGCAGGCGACGGGCCTGGTCGACGACCATGCGCCGGGCTGCTTCCTGCACCGCGACCGGCGCTGATCCATGTCGAAGGCGACGCGCGCGACGGTGGCGCTGGCCAAGGCGGGGATCGCCTTCACCGTCCACACCTACGAGTACGATCCGGAGGCGGACAGCATCGGCCTGCAGGCGGCCGCGGCGCTTGGGGAGGATCCGGCCCGCGTGCTCAAGACGCTGATGGCGCTGGTGGACGGCAAGCCGGCCTGCGTGATCCTGCCATCGGACCGGGAGGTCTCGATGAAGCGGCTGGCCGCTGCCTTCGGGGGCAAGGCCGCGCAGATGATGAAGCCGGCGGAGGCCGAGCGCATCGCCGGCTACAAGGTCGGCGGCATCAGCCCGTTCGGCCAGACGCGCCCGGTGCGCACCGCGATCGAGCAGGCGGCGCTGGCGCACGCGCTGGTCTACATGAATGGCGGCCAGCGTGGGTTGCAGGTGCGGCTTGCGCCGCGCGACGCGGTGGCGTTGCTCGGCGCGATCGTCGCGCCCATCGTGGCCTGAACATCGGAGAGAGTCGTGACCATCGTCCTGCATGGCATCCGCAACTGCGACACGATGAAGAAGGCCTTCGCATGGCTGGACGGGCAGGGCCTCGACTGGCGGCTGCACGACTACAAGAAGGAGGGGATCGACCGCGCGCGGCTGGAAGGCTGGGTCGCGAAGCTGGGCTGGGAGGCGCTGCTGAACCGCGCCGGCACGACCTTCCGCAAATTGCCCGATGCGGAGAAGGCGGGGCTCGACGCCGGGAAGGCGGTCGCGCTGATGCTGGCGCAGCCTTCGATGATCAAGCGCCCTGTCGCGGTCGCCGGCGAAGCGCTGCTCGTCGGCTTCGACCCTGCCCGCTGGTCCGCGACGCTGAAGTGATGGGGACCCAGGGGCCCTTCGGCCCCTGGCGGGGGTGAGGGGGGCGGCGCCCCCCTCATGCGTCAGAGCGTCCGCGCCAGCGCCACGAGCTGGTCCGTCGCTGCCTTCCAGCCTTCGTCGAACCCCATGGCGAGGTGCCGGTCACGCGCCGCCTCGTCCGCGTGCAGCACGAGGGCGTGGTAGCGCGTGCCGCCCGCGATGGGCGTGAAGGAGATGATGCCCGTCATGAAGGGCGACGCCGCCGGGCGGAAGCCTTCCGTCAGCGCGTCCGTCCAGACGAGGCGGCGCTGCGGCACCACCTCCAGGTAGCAGCCTCGGCCCGGCATCTCCTCCCCCTCCGGCCCGCGGATGACCGAGTTGAAGCGCCCGCCCGGACGCAGGTCGATCTCCACATCGGTCGCGCGCCAGGGCACGGGGCAGAACCAGCGCTCGATCAGCGCCGGCTCCGTCCAGCACGCCCAGAGCGTCTCCGCCGCGACGTCGATGTCGCGGCGGAGCTCGAGGTCGAGCGCGGGGTTCATGGCGCGCCCTCGACGCCGATCATCCAAAGGACACCGAAGCGGTCCTGCACCATGCCGAAGCAGGGGCTCCAGAAGGTGGCGCCGAGCGGCATGCGGACCTCGCCGCCTTCGGCAAGCGCGGCGAAGTAGTGCCCGGCTTCCACCGCGTCACGGGCGGGAAGCGAGAGGCCGAAGCCCGCGAAGCGCACCGCCTGGCTGCAATGCCCGTCCGAGGCCATGATCTTCGCCTCGCCGATGGTGAATTCCGCGTGCATCACGCGGTCCTCGCTGCCCGGCGGCAGCATGCCGGGCGGTGGCGGGTCGGGCGCGTCGCGGAAGCGCATCAGCGTGCCGGTCCTGGCACCGAGCGCCTTGCCGTAGAAGGCGAGCGCCTCCTCGCAGCGTCCCTCGAAGAACAGGTAGGGGAGGATGGCCATGGCTCAGACCTCCAGCAGCACGGCGAAGCCGCCGAAGATCATGCGCTTGCCGTCGAAGGGCATGGTCGCGGGGTCCATCTTCATGCGCGGATCCTCCATGATCGCCTTCCAGCCGGCGTCGCGCGCCTCCTTCGTCGGCCAGGTCATCCAGGAGAAGACGACGGTCTCGTCCTCCGCCTGCTGCACGGCCATGCGGAAGGAGGTGAGCTTGCCTTCCGGCACGTCGTCCCCCCAGCACTCGACCATGGCGGTCATGCCATGCTCCTTGAGCATCGGCGCCATCTCCTCCGCGTGGCGGCGATATTCTTCCTTCCGCACGGTCGGCACGGCGAGCACGAAGCCGTCGATGTAGGACATGGGGGTTTCCTCCTTCCCGGGATCAGGCGCTTGCGTGCGCGGCTTCGAGCGCGGCCGCGTCGATCTTCACCATGCCCATCAGCGCCTGCATGGTGCGCGCGCGCTGGTCCGGCGTGCCGCTTGTCATCAGGCGGGGCAGGCATTCGGGCACGACCTGCCAGGCGACGCCGTGGCGGTCCTTCAGCCAGCCACAGGCCTGCGGCGTGCCGCCGCCGGCCAGCAGCGCGTCCCAGGCGCCGTCGAGCTCGGCCTGCGTCGCACAGGTCAGGACGACGGAGGTGGCCGCGCTGAAGGCCTCGCCCGGATTGCCGTTCATCAGCAGGAAGGGCGCGCCGGCGATCTCCATCCGCAGGAGCAGCACGGCGCCTTCGGGCAGCGGTCCGTCCGGCGGCGCGCGGACGATGTCGAGCACGCGGCTGCCGGGAATGGCGTCGGCGTAGAAATGCGCTGCCTCCTCGGCCTCCTTCTCGAACCACAGGCAGGTGGCGATCATGCTCATGGCGCCGCGTCTCCGAGGGTTGGGAACAGGAATTCGAGGTAGCGCCGCAGATGCCGGAGCGTGTCGACGGCCAGGTCCGGCCCGCCGGTCGCCTTGGCCATGACGAAGGCGCCCTGGATGACGGCGACGATGTGCAGCGCGAGGCCTTCGGGCGTGAAGCCGGTGACGCCGCGCGCATCCATCGCCGCGGCGATGTCGGTTTCAAGCCGCGCGGCGTGGTGGCGGATGCCGTCCTCGCAGGCGGCGCGGATGGCCGGCCGCGTCGCGAAGCTGTCCTGCACCAGCGCGCCGAGCAGGCAGGTAAAGTGGGCGATGTCGCCGCGCAGGATGGCGATCCGCGCATCAACATAGGCGAGCAGGCGGTCGCGTGGGTCCGCGTGGTCGCGCCAGCCGAGACGGTCGAACAGCGCCTCGAGCCATGTCGAGAAATGCGCCGCGGCGGTGACGGCGAGGTCTTCCTTGCTGCGAAAGTGGTGGAAGAAGGCGCCCTTGGTGACGCCGGCGGCGGCGCAGATGTCGTCGACGGAACTGCCTTCGTAGCCGCGGGTGCGCAGGACGCGCATGGCGGCGTCGAGGATGCGGGCGCGGGCGTCGGGGCGGGGCGTGGCGGTTCGGGACATGGTGCTGTCTGCTCGTGGAAAGCATACCAACCGGTTGGTATGTCCTGCAAGCCTTGAGTCCCCGATCGCCGTTCGGCCAGGTTGACGGTCTTGTCCGTCAGTCTGTGCTTGACGTAGCGGCGCGGGCGCGGAACGCTCACGCGTCGCAGGAGGACCATCGTCATGGCTGAGCGCACGCGTGACCCGGTCAGCATCAAGGGCCAGCTCATCAGCATGAGCATCCTCGGCAGCGCCGTGACGCTCTGCATCTTCCTCGAGAATTTCCGCGTCGCGGCCTGGACGCCCTACATCCTGCACATCATGGGCGGGGCGGTGCTGCTCGCGGTCGCGATCCCGCATTTCTTCTTCCGCCGACCGGTCGACTGACCCTTCGCGCTTGACGCGCCGGCGCCGCGCGCCCGAGGCTTCCCCCCAAGAACAGGGAGAGGGGCTTCCGATGCCGGGTTTCCGCGCGACACTGCTCGCCGCCGCCTTCACGCTTGCCGCCTTGCCGGCCGTCGCGCAGCGAACGCTGACCATCGGCGCCTCCTCCGCGCCCACGGGGATGGACCCGCACTACCACTCGTCCAACATGAACAACGCGCAGCTGCGCCAGGTGTTCGACCTGCTGATCGACCTCGACAGCAGCGGGCGCTTCGTGCCGCGGCTCGCGGAATCCTGGCGCGCGATCGATGACCGCACCTGGGAATTCAAGCTGCGGGAGGGCGTGCGCTTCCACGACGGCACGCCCTTCACGGCCGAGGACGTCGCCTTCTCCTACGCCCGCGTCCCCACCGTGCCGAACAGCCCCGGTCCCTTCACGCCCGCGGTCCGCCTGATCTCCCGCGTCGAGGTGGTGGATCCGCGCACCGTGCGCTTCCACACGCGCGACCCGCACCCCTTCCTCGAGCACGACATCGCGGCGGTCTTCATCCTCTCCCGCACCATCCACGCGACCGCGACGCTCGCCGACTTCAACGGCGGGCGCGCCATGATCGGCACCGGCGCCTATCGCCACGTCTCCTACCAGATCGGGGAGCGGCAGGAGGTCGTGCGCAACCCGGAATTCTGGGGCCCGGCCCAGCCCTGGGAGCGCGTGGTGACGCGCGTCATCTCCAATTCCGGTGCGCGTTCCGCGGCGCTCCTGTCGGGCGACGTGGACGTGATCGATTCCGTCCCCTCGCAGGACGTGCCGCGGCTGGAACGCGAGCCGCGCATCGCGGTCTTCGGCGTGGAGGCCAACACCACCTCCTACCTGTTCCCCGACGCGATGCGAGATGCGACGCCCTTCGCGACCGACAAGCAGGGAAGGCCGCTGCCGCGCAACCCGCTGGCGGACCAGCGCGTGCGCACCGCGCTCTCCCTCGGCATCAACCGACAGGCGATCGTCGAGCGCCTGCTGCAGGGGCAGGGCAGGGCGGCCGACCAGTTCGCCGCGCCGGCGCTGGAGGGGCGTGCGCCCGGCCTGCCGCCGCTTCCCTACGACCCCGAGCGCGCGCGGCGGCTGCTGGCCGAGGCCGGCTACCCCGACGGCTTCCGGCTGACCATCCACGGGCCGAATGGCTGGTTCGCCGGCGATGCGGAGGTGATGCAGGCGATCGCCCAGGGCTGGACGCGCATCGGCATCGAGACACGGGTCGAGATCCTGCCGCCGGCGAACCTGTTCAGCCGCGCGACCAACCGCGAATTCTCGATGTTCATGACGACCTTCACCGCCAATTTCGGCGCCAACATGTTGCGCCAGGTGGTGATGAGCCGGAACCCGGAGGCCGGCACCGGCCCCTTCAACCGCCAGCGCTGGGAAAGCCCGCGCATGGATGCGCTGCTGGCGCAGGCCATGGTCACCATGGACAGGACGCAGCGGGACGCGATCACGGCGGATGCGCATCGCATCGCGGTCGAGGAACTCGGCGTCATCCCGGTGCATTTCCTGCGCCTGACCTGGGCGACGCAGCGCGCCCGCGTGCGCTACGAGCCCGATCCGCGCTGGTACACCAACGCGCTGCTGTCGCACCCCGCGAACTGAGGCTGGCGCGTTCTGGCGAAGGGGCTAGCATCCCCCAGCCACCCCAGGGACGCGACCCATGCCGGACACCGAGGCCCGCAGCCGTATCTTCGCCGCGATCGACGCGGGCTTCGACAAGCAGGTCGCCTTCCTGCAGGACCTTGTGCGCTTCCCCTCGCTCCGCGGGCGGGAAGCGCCGCTGCAGGACTGGTTCGCGCGGCAGATGGCCGCGCGCGGCTACGCGGTGGACCGCTTCACCATCGCGGATGTGCCGGACCATCCGAAGATGGCGCCGATGGTCGACGTCGATCCCGCCGGCAGCGTGCAGGTGGTCGCGACCCATCGCGCGGCGAACCCCACCGGGCGCAGCCTGATCCTGCAGGGCCATATCGACGTGGTGCCGGAAGGCCCGCACGAGATGTGGACCCACCCGCCCTACTCGGCGACGATCCGCGACGGCTGGATGTACGGCCGCGGCGCGCATGACATGAAGTCGGGCGTGTCCTGCATGGTCTTCGCGATGGACGCAATCCGCGCGGCCGGCCTCGAGCCCGCCGCCGATGTCTATCTCCAGACCGTGACGGAGGAGGAGAGCACCGGCAACGGCGCGCTCGCCGCCCTGCTGCGCGGCTATCGCGCGGAAGCGGCGCTGGTGCCGGAACCGACCGGCCACACCATCACCCGCACCCAGACCGGCACCATCTGGTTCCGCCTGCGCGTGCGCGGGGTGCCGGTGCATGTCGCGGTGGCGCAGGACGGCACCAACGCCATCATGTCGGCCTATGCGCTGATCAACGCGCTGTACGAGCACACCCGCACGCTGAACGCGGCGGCGCGGTCCAACCCCTGGTATGCGGACATCAAGGACCCGATCAAGTTCAACCCCGGCATCATCCGCGGCGGCGACTGGGCGTCGAGCACGCCGGCCTGGTGCGAGGTGGATTGCCGCATCGGCCTCGTGCCCGGCACGACGCCCGAGGAAGCGATGGCCGGCATCGAGGCCTGCGTGAAGGCCGCCGCCCGCGGCGACGCCTTCATGGCGAACAACCCGCCCGACATCGTCTGGACCGGCTTCCAGACCGACCCCTATGTGCTGGAACCGGGCAGCGAGGCGGAAGCCGTGCTCGCCGCCGCCCATGCCAGCGTGCATGGCGGCGCCATGCCGGAACGCCGCACCACGGCGGTGAACGACACGCGCTACTACGGGCTCTATTTCGGCTTTCCGGGCCTCTGCTACGGTCCGAAGGGGGAAGTGGCGCACGGCTTCGACGAACGCACCTCGATCGAGGATCTCCGCACATGCACGAGGACCATCGCGACCTTCATCGCCGACTGGTGCGGGCTCCGTCCCCGCGCCTGAGGCGGCGCGCGCTGCTGGGCGTGGCCGGCGCCGCGCTCGCGGCACCCGCGCTGGCGCAGTCGGACTGGCCGAGCCGGTCGATCCGCCTGATCGTGCCCTTCGCGCCGGGCGGGTCCTCGGACGTGCTGGCGCGGCTGATCCAGCCGGGGCTTGGCGCCGCGCTCGGCCAGTCGGTCATCGTCGAGAACCGCTCCGGTGCGGGCTCCATGCTGGGGACGGAAGCGGTCGCGCGCAGCGCGCCCGATGGCTACACCTTCCTGCTGGCAGACCTGCCCTACGCCATCGTGCCCGCCCTGCAGGCGCGCATGCCCTATGATGTCGAGAAGGACCTCGTGCCGGTCGTGATGGTCGGCGCGGCGCCGCTGCTGATCTTCGGCCATCCCTCGCTGCCCGCGCGCAACGCGGCGGAATTCGCGGCGCTCGCGCGCGCGCGGCCGGGGCACTACACCTACGGCTCGGGCGGCGTCGGCGCGGCCTCGCACATGATGGGCGAGCTGTTCCAGATCGCCACCAACACGCAGCTGACCCATGTGCCCTATCGCGGCGGCGGGCCGGCGATCCAGGACCTCGCCGCGGGCAACCTCAACACCGTCTTCGTCACCGTCGCCTCCGCCGCGCCGCAACTCGCCTCGGGACAGATCCGCGGCCTTGGCGTGATGGCGGAACAGCGGATGCGCAGCCACCCCGACATACCGACCTTCCGCGAACAGGGCATCGACCTGGTGGCGGAGCATTGGTGGGGGCTGCTCGCCCCCGCGCGCACGCCGGAGCCCATCATCCAGCGCGTCGCCGCCGCCATGCCGGGGGTGCTCGGCACGCCGGAGATGGGCCCGCGGCTGGAGGCGCTCGCCGTCATCCCGCGCAGCGACGGGCCCGGCCCCTTCGCGGAGCGCATCCGCCAGGACATCCGCCGCTACGGGGAGATCGCGCGGAGCCGCGGCATCACCGCGCAGTGACGCTCGAGGCCTTCCTGGGCGCCGTCGCGGCCGATGCCGCGCTGGCGTCGGACTTCGCCGCGATCTGCGACACCGGCGGGCGGTTGCAGGGCACGGAAAGCGCCGCGCGCGGTTTTTCGCTGATGCATGACCGCATGGCGGCGATCGGCCCCGTGGCGGATGAGCCCGTGCCCTATGCCGGCTGGCGCTGCCATGAGGCACGCGTGACGGACCTTGCGAGCGGGCGGGACTTGGCCTGCGCGCCGCTGCTCGGCGCCGCGACGACGCCGCCGGGCGGCATCGTGCTGGATGCACTCGATTGCGGCCGTGGCGCGCCCGGCGCCTATGCCGATGCGGCGGGCCGTGCCGTGCTGGCGCGTCACGAATATCCCTTCGCCGCCTGGACGGTGCATCGCCGGCTGAAGCTGGCGGCGGCGACGGAAGCGGGGGCGGGCGCCTTCCTCATCGTGCAGCCGGAACCGGGCGTCGGGCCGGTCTCGGGCTCCTCCGGCCGCAATGGCGGGGCGGGCATTCCCGCGCTCGGCATCAGCGCGGAGGCCGGCGCGCTGCTGGCCGAGGGGCGGCGCGTGCGCATTACGCTGGCCGGCGAGGACATGGCCGCGACGACGCCGACGCTGCTGCTCGACCTGCCGGGGCGGGGGCCCGATCGCGTGATGCTCTCGGCGCATCTCGACGGGCATCCGCTGGGGGAGAGCGCGATCGACAATGCGACCGGCCTGGCCGCGGCGCTCTGCCTCGCCCGCGCGGCGGCGCGCTTCGTCGAGGGCTGCCCGCGCGGCCTGACGCTCTGCATCTTCGGGGCGGAGGAATGGGCGCTGTCGGGCTCGCGCGCCTGGCTCGCCGCAATGCCCGCGGCACGGCGCGTGCGCATGGCGGTGAACATCAACCTCGATTCCATCGCCGGCGGGCCGCGCCTTACGGCGCTGACGAGCGGCTTCGCGGCGCTCGGCCCCTTCCTGCGGGACGCGGCGGCGCAGGCGGGGCTGCCGCTTGGCGTCCACCTGCCGCTAATGAGCAATTCGGACCATGCGAATTTCGCCGCGCACGGCATCCCGGCCGCGCGGCTCGTGGCCGGATTCGACGAACCTGGCAGCGCGCTGCGCTACCTGCTGACGGCGGGCGACACCCGCGCCATCGTGCCGGCGCAGGAGTTGAAGGGTGCGACCATCACGGCCGCCGCCCTGCTCTGGGCCGCGCTGACCGCGCCGGACGAGGCGATCGCCGCGCTGCGCTGAAGAACGAGGAAGGGAAGACGCGTGTACGACTTCATCATCGTCGGCGGTGGGTCCGCCGGCTCCGTGCTGGCGCATCGCCTGTCGACGCCATCGGCCAACAAGGTGCTGCTCTGCGAGGCCGGGCCCGACACGCCGCCCGGCAAGGAACCGGCGACGATCCTCGATACCTATCCGGGGCAGGCCTATTTCGACCCGCGCTTCCACTGGACGGAACTGAAGGTCCGCACCCAGGTCGTCTCGCACAACAACCCGTCGGAGAAGCCGCCGCTGCGGAAGTACGAGCAGGCGCGCGTGCTGGGCGGCGGGTCCTCGATCAACGGGCAGATGGCCAATCGCGGCGCGCCGCACGACTACGACGAATGGGAACAGCGCGGCGCGGCCGGGTGGAACTGGGACGCGGTGCTGCCCTATTTCAAGAAGGTCGAGCGCGATCTCGACTTCGACAATGAATGGCATGGGCGGGACGGGCGCATTCCCGTCCGCCGCGTGCCGGAATCCGAATGGCCCGCGCATGCCAGGGCCGCGGTGGAAGCCTTCCACCAGGCGGGCTTCAAGCGGCTCGAGGACCAGAACGGCGCCTTCGAGGACGGGTACTTCCCGATCACGGTGAACGTGACGGAAACGCGCGTCTCCGCCGCCATCGGCTACCTCGATGCCGACACCCGCAAGCGCCCGAACCTGACGATCTCCACCGACACGCAGGTGATGTCGTTGGTCTTCGAGGGCGCGCGCTGCGTCGGCGTGCGCGCGCTGGTGGCGGGACAGGAACAGGAGTTCCGCGCGCGCGAGGTCATCCTGTGCACCGGCGCCATCCATTCGCCCGCGCACCTGATGCGCGCGGGCATCGGGCCGGCGGCGCAGCTCAAGGACCTCGGCATCGAGGTGCGCGCCGACCTGCCGGGGGTGGGGCAGGGGCTGATGGACCACCCGGCCATCTCGCTGTCCTGCTTCATCCGGCCGGAGGCACGGCTGAACCGCACGAAGTTGCGCCGGCACATCCTGGCCGGGCTGCGTTTCTCCTCGGGCATCGAGGGTGCCCCGGCGGGCGACATGTTCATGGCGGTGGCGAGCAAGTCTGCCTGGCACGCGGTGGGGGAGCAGGTCGGCTCCATGCTGACCTGGGTGAACAAGACCTATTCCCAGCGCGGCCAGGTGCGGCTCGCCTCGACCGATTGGCGGGCGCATCCGGAGGTGGAGTTCAACCTCCTGTCGGACCGCCGCGACCTCGAGCGGCTGATGATCGGCTTCCGGCTGGCCGCGGCGCTGAACCTGAGCCCGCCGCTCGCCGCCGTCACGGCCGACCCTTTTCCCGCCGCCTATTCCGACCGGGTGCGCCGCATCGGCGTGGTCAACACGAAGAACCGCGTGCTGACCTCTATCATCGCGAGGTTCCTCGACGGGCCGGGCTTCCTGCGATCGGCCTTCATCGACCGCTTCGTCATCGAGGGCTTCCGCTTCCGCGAGGTGATGGAGGATGAGGAGGCGCTGGAAGCCTTCATCCGCAAGGCGACGATCGGTGTCTGGCACGCCTCCTGTTCCTGCCGCATGGGGGCGGAGGGGGATCCGATGACGGTCGTGGACCCGGCGGGCCGGGTGCGCGGGGTCGCCGGCCTGCGGGTGGTCGATGCCTCGGTCTTCCCCGTGGTGCCATCCGCCAACACCAATTTCCCGACGCTGATGGTGGCCGAGAAGATGGCGGCGTCCATCCTCGGCTGACCCCCCTGGCGGGGGCCGTTTCGGACGGGCATGCTTCCGCCCCTGCCGCCCGGTGCGGGGCGGCACGTGGGAACATGGGAGACAGCGAATGAGCAAACTCGGCACCCGCATCGCGGGTGTGGCCGCTGCGGCGGTCATGGCCTTCGCCGGCCAGGCGGTCGCGCAGTCGGCGCCGGACACGGTCGCGGCGATCCGCGCCCGTGGCACGCTGGTGTGCGGCGTGGCGATCAACTCGGCGGGCTTCGCGCTGCCCGACAGTCGCGGCGAGTTCCGGGGCCTCGACGTCGACACCTGCCGCGCCGTCGCCGCCGCCATCCTGGGCGATGCGACGAAGGTGCGCTTCGCGCCGAACACGACCGTCCAGCGCTTCCCCATGCTGCAGTCGGGCGAGATCGACATCCTGGTGCGGAACACCACTTGGACGCTGGGGCGCGAATCCTCGCTCGGCCTCGCCTTCGCGGGCATCAACTTCTATGACGGCCAGGGCTTCATGGTGCGCCGCAGCGCGGGCGTCACCTCCGCCCGCCAGCTTGATGGCGCGACCGTCTGCGTGCAGCCCGGCACCACGACGGAACTGAACCTCGCCGACTACTTCCGCACCAACCGGATGCGCTTCACGCCGGTGGTCATCGAGAGCGTCGAGGAGATCCGCGCGGCCTTCGTCTCCGGCCGCTGCGACGCCTACACGAACGATGCCTCCTCGCTCGCCTCCTTCCGCGCGACGCAGCAGGACCCGAATTCCTTCCTGCTGCTGCCCGAGTTGATCTCCAAGGAGCCGCTCGGCCCCGTGGTGCGCAAGGGCGACTGGCGCTTCTTCGACATCGTGCGCTGGAGCCTGTTCGCGCAGATCGCCGCCGAGGAACTCGGCGTGACCAGCGCGAATGTCGAGGAGATGCAGCGGACCAGCAGCAATCCGGACATCCAGCGCCTGCTGGGCCGCACGGGTGACCTCGGGCGGTCGATGGGCCTGGACAACGACTGGGCGGTGCGGATCATCCGCCAGGTCGGCAACTACGGCGAGATGTATGAGCGCAACATCACGCCGATCGGTATTCCGCGCGGCGTCAACAACCTCTGGAACAATGGCGGGCTGCACTACGCGCCGCCGATCCGCTGACGCGCGGCGATCCTTCGTGGGATGGGGAAGGGGACGGCGACGTCCCCTTCTTCATGTCAGGGGGCGGGCAATGAAAAGGGCGGCAGGATCACCCTGCCGCCCTTCCTGGGATCAGGCCCGCGGTGCGCCGTTCAGCCGACGCTGAGGCGCCGTTCCGTCACCTGCTGCTTCATGGACTTCTGCAGCTTCTCGAAGGCGCGCACCTCGATCTGGCGGACACGCTCGCGGCTGATGCCGTATTGCTGCGAGAGTTCCTCGAGCGTCGTCGGCTCCTCCTTGAGCCGGCGCTCGATCAGGATGTGGCGCTCGCGCTCGTTCAGCGTCTTGAGCGCGCCGTTCAGCAGGTCGCGGCGGTTGGACATGTCCTCCCGCTCGGCGAGGGCGGATTCCTGGCTCTCGCCGTCATCGACCAGCCAATCCTGCCACTCGCCCTCGCTGTCGGCGCGGACGGGCGCGTTCAGGCTGTGGTCGGGGCTGGCGAGCCGGCGGTTCATGTTGATCACGTCCTGCTCCGGCACCGCCAGGGCATGGGCGATCTTGGCCACCTGCTCGTCCTTGAGGTCGCCTTCCTCGAGCGCGGACATTTGGGCCTTGAGCCTGCGCAGGTTGAAGAACAGCTTCTTCTGCGCCGCCGTGGTGCCCATCTTCACGAGCGACCAGGAGTGCAGGATGTATTCCTGGATCGCGGCGCGGATCCACCACATGGCGTAGGTGGCAAGGCGGAAGCCGCGCTCCGGGTCGAAGCGCTTGACCGCCTGCATCATCCCGACATTGCCCTCGGAGATCAGCTCGCCCACCGGCAGGCCATAGCCGCGGTAGCCCATCGCGATCTTGGCGACGAGGCGCAAATGGGACGTGACGAGCTTGTGTGCGGCCCGCTCATCCCCATTTTCCTTCCAGCGGCGAGCGAGGGAGAGCTCCTCCTCCGGCGAAAGCATCGGGAACTTGCGGATATCCTGCAGATAGCGCGAGAGGTTGCCCTCAGTCGCCATCGGGATGGCCATGCTGGAAGCCATGGTTCACCTGCCTCCTGGGCCGGGCGGACTCCCCGTGACGGCGGGGCCCGCGAGCGGCCAAAAGCCTCGGTTATTGTCGCCTTCCTCAGGGCCCTGACCCGGGCCGTCCGCCCCGGTCACGTCGGGGCCGGCCGGACGGGGCGCTTGCTGGCACCCTTCGGAATCCGACACCCAGTTTCTAGCCGCCGCCGCGCTGCGGCGCAAGAAAAACCGACCGCAATAGTCGGGTTACGGCCTGTTACCGTCCAGCAACAGGAGCAGCCCTTCCATGTCCGGCGGCATCGGACTTTCGAAGTTCAGCGCCTGCCCGGTTACGGGATGGTTGAAGCCTAGACTTGCCGCGTGCAGCGCCTGGCGGGGGAAGGCCAGCAGCGCGTCGCGCGCCTCGGCCGGCAGCAGGCGCGCGGCCGCCGGCGTGCGGCGCAGATAGACCGGGTCGCCCACCAGCGGGTGGCCGATATGGGCCATGTGGACGCGGATCTGGTGCGTCCGGCCGGTCAGCAGCCGGCATTCGACAAGGGCCGCGGCCGCCCCCCAGGCGCGCCTGACGGCATAGCGCGTGGTCGCCGGCTTGCCGCCGCGCTCGACCACGGCCATGCGCTTGCGGTCGGCCGGATGCCGCCCGATCGGGGCCGAGACCTCGCCGGCCAGCGGTTCCGGCAACCCCCAGCAGAGCGCGAGATAGGCGCGGTCGAGGTCGCGCGCCGCGAAGGCATCCGACAGCACGCGGTGGGCGCGTTCCGTCTTCGCCACGACCATGACGCCGGAGGTGTCCTTGTCGAGGCGGTGGACGATCCCCGGCCGCATCTCCCCGCCGATGCCCGAGAGCTCGTCGCCGGCATGGGCCAGCACGGCATTGACCAGCGTGCCGTCCGGATTGCCCGGCGCCGGATGCACCACAAGGCCCGCCGGCTTGTCGAGAACGATGAGGTCCCGGTCCTCGAACAGGATGGTGAGCGGGATGGCCTGGGCCTGCGGCGTCGCGGGAAGGGGCGGGGGAACCTGCAGCGTGTAGCGCGCGCCGGCGCGCACCGCCTCGGACGGATCGGTCAGCGGCGCGCCGTCGCGGAAGGCGTGGCCGGCTTCCATCAGCGCCTTGACCCGGGAGCGGGAGAGCGAACCTATGGCGTCCGCGAGGAAGCGGTCGGCGCGCATGCCGGCGGCCTCGGGCGGCGCGACGGCGTCGAGGCGTTCGGGTTCGGGAGAAGATGGCGTGGCGGCGCTCAAGGCTCTGGTTATCGGTATGGGGGTGCTGATTGTCGCGGGCACCGTGACGCTGGTGGTCCTCCTCGTCCAGCGGGCAGGCGCGCCGGCGCGCGGCGGGGCGGTCGCCGCGGTTGCCCTGGGGGAGCCCGCGGGGACGCGGATCGGAGGGATCGCGATGACCGATCGTGCGCTCGCGATCTGGGTGGTGCGGCCCGAGGGCGGGGATCGCGTGATCATGGTCGATCCCGGCAGCGGGCGGCGTACCGGCGAGATCCGGCTGAGCGAGTGAGGCGCCATGGCGCATCGCAAGCCGCATCTGCCCGAGAAGATCTGCGCTGCCTGCGCCCGGCCCTTCGCCTGGCGGAAGAAATGGGCGCCGGTGTGGGAGGAGGTGCGGTTCTGCTCCGACGCCTGCCGGGACGGCCGCCGGGACGCCGCGCGCGCGGCCTGCGGGGCGGCGCGCAAGAAGGGCGCTTGATCCGGCCGGGCGGCGGGGCTAGAAGCGCGCCTCCGGCCAGGGTCCCATTCGTCTAGAGGCCTAGGACACCGCCCTCTCACGGCGGCAACAGGGGTTCGAATCCCCTATGGGACGCCAATCTTTTCCACGTTCTGGTCGAAATCGCCTACTTGGGCTGCCTACTTCGGCGGTCGAAGGGGACGGGCCGCGCCCACCCCGGGCGCTTGTCGAGCGCGGAGCCATTGCAGCGCGCTTTACGTTTTCGTGAGAACCGTCGCAGGTGTCCTGCGTGTTGTCGGGCGGCGCCCTTTCCCTACGCAGCCAATCCAGGCGCCCACGTCCGGGGCCGTCCCGGCGCTCGTCCTGTCCCCTGTCCTACGCTGGCCCGCACCCTTCCCAACCCGCTTGGTTCAAGGACGCGGGGTTCCCTGCCCATCGTGGTCGCGCGCGTCCCGGTGGGCGGGGCGTGACGGCGCGGACGATCCGGGAGGACATGGCGATGGCGCAGGTGGTGACGGCGGACTTCGGGGCGTCACGGGCGGAACGGGACGCCCGGGCGCGGCTGGACGCGGTGGCGGCGGCGCTGGATCAGGCCGGCGTGCCGGGCGCGGAGGCGGTGCGGCGAATCGACGCGGGAGCGATGCTCGCCGCCGGCTGGTCGCCCATTGAGATTGGCGCGCTCGCTCGCCGCGACGCGCTCGGGGTCGGCGTGGTCGAGGACGGTGGGCGCCTCGTCCTAGCGTAGCGCGCCCTCGCTCGCGCCACGGTCGGGGCGCCGGTGTGGCGGGTGCTGCGGATGGCTGCTGCGCGGCATAGCGCCGGCCAGGCGATACTTGGCAGGGGCGCACCCTTCGGACGGGAGTGCTCTAGCCGCGAGGCAGGGGCGATGCGGCGCGGGCGGCAGGGGGTGCAGGCGGGCGACCCGGCGCCAGCGGGCGCGGCCCACCACCCCACCCCGACCCCCCGGCGCTAGCCGCTCGTGCGCGTCGCGTCCTTTAGCCGACGCGCCGAGAACGTTTTCCGTGTCTGGACTTTTCCCGCGCCGTTAATCTCGCGCAAGCGCGTCAGCGGAACCACGACCGGCGCCCGCTCGGCTTGGCCGCCGGTGTCGGCGGTGCACCCGGGGCCGCCGCCGGGATGGGCGGTTCGGGCGGGACTTCGCCCAACCACCACGAGACTTCACGGCGCGCGCGCTGATCATACCCCTGGATCCGCGCTCGGATGCAGCGAGGCAGCGTTACGTCGGCACCGACCAATGCGCGGCCAGCCGTCAAGAGCGCCGTGACAGCCTGATGGCTTTGGCGACCATCGAGCGGGACCGGTCGAACTTCGTCGAGGCCGAATGCCTGGCTGCCGAGGCCGCCGCGATCAACCCCACCGATCGCGAGGCAGCCGCCCTGCTCGCGCAGCTCCGCTCGCTGCGCCAGCGCATGCCTGGGCTGCGCTAGGCAGCTGCGGTTGCCAACACCGCCGTTCGGACTCCGCGGCACTCGCAGGACGGCGCCCCCACGCGGGCCTGTAGGCTTGCGCTGACGAAGTGCCTGCGTCCGCAGGCTGCGCAGTGCGCGCTGCCAACACACCGCCACGACGGTCGCGCTTGTGGCGGAGCGGGCGAAGTATCGTGCCTTGCCAGTGCTGCTTCGACCGGGGACCCGAAAGGCAGCCCCGGCCCGACGGCGTCAGAAACGCCAGCTCGCGCCGATGATCGGGCCACCCATGTCGAGCGCGACGTTGTTGCTGCCCTTGTCGTAGTCGATGTGGATCCAGCGGAAGCCGGCCGAGACGCTGATGCTCTCGGTCACCTGGTAGTCGACGGTCCCGAAGGCCTGCCAAGTGAATTCAGACCCGACGCCGAAGCCGCCGATGTCGCCATAGGCGGTCACCGAGAAGCGATCGCTGAGGCGCAGCACGCCGCGCGCGCTGATAACCGGGTCCACCCAGCTGGTCGATGCGTTCTGGGTGCGCCCCGGCAGGCGGCCGGCGTCGAGCGTGAGCTCGGTGTCGAACCACCAGCCGCGTATGCCGCCGCCGAGCTCGACCCGCCCGGCCGATCCATCCGCCACGGTGTAGAGGCCGATGGCGGAGACCTCGACGGATTGCGTGCGCGCGCTGCCGCCGCTGTAGGCACCCAGGCCCGGCACGGGCACGCCCTGCTGGAGGTTGAGGTACATGATGTCGGTGACGATGCTGAAATTGCCGCGCCGCGCTTCCGCGAGGCCCATGTAGGAGAACTTCATCGTCCCGAAGATGTCGCCAAAATCGGCCGTGAAGCTCTCGCCGCCATGCGGCCCGGTCACCTCACCGCCCAGGCCCGAGAACCACACATAGGGGGAGAGCGTGAAGGTCCACGCATCACTGGGCGGCGGGGTGCCCTGCGCCGCGGCGGGGTTCGCCATCAGCGCGAGGCCCGCGAGCGCGCCGGCCATGGCGCCCTTCGTCCCGATGCGAATCTTCGTCGTCATTTTGCACCCTTTACCGTTGTCGTCGCGCGGCCCGGATCAAGCGAGCCGTCGGAACTGCTCCTTGCGCGCCGATACGCCGCGAAGGCCGGCCATGCGCAGGCGCGGGCGCCTGCGCCGGGATGCCAGGCCGAATCGTGCCGTCGCCAAGGGAACCCGTCCATCATACAGATCGAATATGGTTCATGCGCCGGCCGCACGCGTTGATCCACGTCAATGCCGCGCCCGGTCACGGGCCGCAAAATCCTGAATAAGCTGATGATTCGCGCCGTGGCGGGAACGATCTGCGCAGACTGAGGAAACAGGTCATGACGCTCGGATCTTCGGGGAAACCTCGTTCGCAGCCCGGGGCGATTCACCACGCGGCATGCGACGAGGGGATGCGGGCGCGGAGCGCCGCCACGACCCTGTGCGTGAGGCTGCCGCGCGCATCCGCGACGCGCCTCGCGGGCGCGCTCGCGCTCATGCTCGGGCTGTGGTCGATGCAGCCCGCGGTCGCGCAGGAGCTGCGCGGCACGCCGGGCTCCGCCACCGCGGTCGAATTCCCCAATGCGCGCATCCTGCCGCAGCCGCCCGCGCCCTTCGCCGGGACCATCAGCCCCGCGGCGCGCGACAGCACGCCGGCCTGGCCACCGACGCTCGGCGCGCCCGAGGGCGCCCCCAATGTCCTGCTGATCATCACCGACGATGTCGGCTTCGGCGCGCCCTCGACCTTCGGCGGCGTCATCCCGACACCGACGCTCGATGGCGTGGCGGCGTCAGGGCTGCGCTACACGCAGTTCCACACCACGGCGCTGTGTTCACCGACGCGGGCTTCGCTGCTGACCGGACGCAACCCGCATTCGGTCGGCTTCGGCGCTGTCGCGGAACTCTCGACCGGATTTCCCGGCTACAACGCGATCATCGGCGCCGACACCGCGACGATCGCGCAGACACTGCGCCAGAACGGCTATTCGACCGCCTGGTACGGCAAGAACCACAATACGCCGCCCTGGGAGATCAGCCCCGCCGGGCCGTTCGACCGCTGGCCCACGGGCCTCGGCTTCGATGTCTTCTACGGCTTCATGGGCGGCGAGACGAACCAGTGGGAGCCGGGCAACCTGTTCCACAACACCACGCGCATCCTGCCGCACGAGGTACGGCACGGCTGGAACCTCACCACCGCCATGGCCGACGAAGCCATCGAGCGCATCCGCGAACTGCACGAGGTCGCGCCAGGCCGCCCGTGGTTCATCCACTACGCGCCAGGCGGCGCGCATGCGCCCCACCATCCCACACCCGAATGGATCGCCCGCTTCCGCGGCCAGTTCGACGAGGGCTGGGAGGTGATCCGCGAGCGCATCTTCGCGAACCAGCAGCGGCGCGGCGTGCTGCCGCCCAATGCCGTGCTGCCGCCCTGGCCGGACACGCTGCCGCGCTGGTCGAGCCTGTCGGCCGATCAGCGGCGGCTCTACGCACGGCAGGCGGAGGTCTTCGCCGCCTACCTCGCCTATACCGACCACGAGATCGGCCGCGTCATCCAGGCGGTGCGCGATGCCGGGCAGATCGACAACACGCTGATCATCTACATAAGCGGCGACAATGGCGGCAGCGCTGAAGGCCAGGTGCACGGCACGCCGAACGAGTTCGCCTTCTTCAACGGCGTCGCGATCCCGGTCGAGCAGCAATTGCCCGTCATCGACGAATGGGGCGGGCCCGCCACCTATCCGAACCTCGCGGTCGGCTGGACCTGGGCCTTCGGCACGCCCTACCAGTGGACCAAGCAGGTCGCGTCGCATTTCGGCGGCACGCGTAACGGCATGGCGATCTCCTGGCCGCGGCGCATCACGGATCGAGGCGGCATTCGCCATCAGTTCCACCACGTGATCGACATCGCGCCGACCATCCTTGAGGCGATTGGCATCCCCGAGCCGCGCATGGTCAACGGCGTGGCGCAGCGCCCGATCGAAGGCATCAGCATGGGCTACACCTTCGACGCCGCGAACGCACAGGCGGCCTCGCGCCGGCGCACGCAGCACTTCGAGATGCTTGGCCATCGCGGCATCTATCATGATGGCTGGTACGCCAATACGACGCCGCCCACGCTGCCCTGGCAGACCTCGGGCCACGCGCCGGAGGATGTCGTCAATGGCTATGCCTGGGAGCTCTACAACCTTGCCGAGGATCCGACGCAGACCCGGAATCTCGCGGCGCAATTCCCGGACCGGCTGCGCGACCTGCAGCAGCTCTTCCTGGTCGAGGCGGCGCGCTACCGCGTCCTGCCGCTCGATAATTCGAGCCTGCCGCGGCTGATCGCGCAGCGGCCCGGCCCCTCGGCCGGGCGGGACGAATTCATCTACCGCGGGAGTGGGATCAGTCTCCTGGCGAGCGTGGCGCCGTCGCTGCTGAACCGCGCTTATCGCCTGGTGGCCGAGATCGAGGTGCCGGCGGGCGGCGCCGATGGCGTGATCGCGACGCATGGCGGGCGCTTCGCGGGCTGGGGCCTCTATCTGCTCGGCAGCCGGCCGGTCTTCACCTGGAACCTGCTCGACATGGAGCGGGTGCGGTGGGAGGCGCCGGCCGCGCTCCCGCCGGGGCGCCACACCATCGCCTTCGACTTCCAGCCTGAGGCATCCGGCGCGCCGGTGGGGCGTGGTGGAATGGGCATCCTGTCCGTCAACGGCCAGGTGGTATCGCGGCAGGCGATGGCGCGGACGCTGCCCTTCGCCGTGCAGAGCGACGAGACCTTCGATGTCGGACGGGACACCGGATCGTCGGTCGACGACCGGGACTATCGGACGCCTTTCGCCTTTGGCGGGCGCCTGGAACGGTTGGTGGTAACGCTGGGCGATTCCACCTTACCAAGGAATCGGTGACGCGCGCACAGACGGCGTTAGCCGTGCTGTCCCGGATGTGACAGCGGGCATTGCCGTAGCGGCCGCGAGTGCCTGGTATGCACCATGCGGCCCGCCTCCAAGGTGAGAATCTCCAGGCAAGTAGTACGCGAACCAGAGCCAAAGCCTGCTACCCTTAAACCGACCTTTTACCTGGGTTTTTGCGTTCCGTACTAAATCGGCCAAGTCAGGAGGTCCGGAGAGATTTGGCCTGGAGAGAGCGAATTTCGGCCCTCTCCGCGCCGGGCCAGTCAACAGGTCTGCCCCGAAAACCCCAGGAAAGCTCCCACTCAGCGCGGCACTCAGTCAGGCGGAGAGCGCGGCTCGTATGGGAACTGGCGGAGGGAACGCACCCGGATTCGGACCATCGTAACTCGGCGACTCCGATCAGGACAACGTGCCCCACGAAATAACGCCAGTCTAAACGTCAGGCGCCTTGCAACATGCATGTCAGGCGCGTCTCGACAGTCCGCCCCTCCTTGTAGATGGATATTCACCCGCCTCACTCACCGGTCGAGCTTTGCGGGGCACGACGCACTATTCAGGAATTCCCGCAGCAACCAGCGCACCGATGAGCTTCTCGCGGAACGCCGTGTCGCGATACTGACGGATATGCGCGCGGGCAGTGGGGAACAAGGCCAGCATCCGTGCCGCTGCCGCACGGCCAGCGTCCTCGCGGCCCAACAGCCAATTCGCAATGATGACGTAGCGGTGGCCCGGCGAATGATACGGCGCGACCTGCACCGAGCGCTCCGCCCATTCGAGCGCGCTCGCGTAGTCGCCGAATGCGACATGGACAGATGAGAGGCCCGCGTACGTTCTTTCGATCGTGGGATCTAGCGGGCTGAGCCGGAGAGCGTGCTGGAACGCCTCCAGCGCGACCCGCGGCTCGCTATTGAAATTGTAGACCCATCCGGCACAGGCGGCGATGACGGCCGAGTTCGGGTTCAGCACCTGAGCCCGCGCTGCTGCTGCCCGCGCGGTGGAATGATCGGCGCCATAGAAGGCGAGAGCGTGGGCCGCCAGGGCAAGGGCGAGGGGATCGTCCCAGGTGCTCGCAACCGCCGCGCGCGCACATCGGGCGCCTTCCTCCTGGATCGCCTCGTCGGCCCAGGTGTTCACCGTCATGAAGGCCGTCATGTTCGCCAACTGCGCTTTGCCCAGGGCGAACTCGGGATCGAGTTGGACGGCCTCGCGGAGCAGACACAGCGCCTTCTCGTTGCCCTCCCTCATCTGGGTGCGCTGCCAATACATCGCCTGGAGCAGCAGGTCGTAGGCGGTCAGGCTGCCGGTCGGCTTGGTCTGCGCGCGCCGGATCTCCGCGTGCTGCAGGCTCGGCTCGATGGCGCCCGCGACGGCCTCGGCGACCCGGTCCTGCAGCTCGAAGATGTCGTCCAGCGTGCTGTCGAACCGCTCGGCCCAGAGCTGGTGACCGGTCTCGGCGTCGATCAGCTGACAGGCGATGCGCACCCGGCCCGCCGCGCGGCGCACGCTGCCTTCCAGCACGTAGCGCACGCCGAGGTCGCGCCCGACTTGGCGCGGGTCCACGGCGCGGCCCTTGTAGGTGAAGCTCGAATTGCGAGCGATCACGTAGAACCAGCGCGCACGGGAGAGCTGAGTGATCAGCTCGTCGGTGATGCCGTCGGAGAAATACTCCTGTTCGGCATCGCTGCTGAGATTGGCGAAGGGCAGCACCGCGAGCGCCGGGCGATCGAGCGGCGTTATGGCCGGCGCCGCGGCCGGCGGCGGCGGGGCCGGCTCGGCCGTAGTTTCCAGCAGGTAGCCGCGGCGGGGGACCGAGCGCAGCACCCGCCCTTCCTCGTCGCCGATGGCGCGCCGCGCCGTGCGCACTGCCTGGACGAGGCTGTCCTCGGTGACATGCACGCCCGGCCAGACAGCATCGAGCAGCGCGTCCTTGCTCAGCGTCCGGCCGGGGTTGCGGGCGAGTAGCACGAGCAGGTCGAAGGGCTTGGGGGCCAGCGCGATCTCGGCGCCGTCGGCACCACGCAGGCAGCCGCGCGCGGTGTCCAGCGTCACCCCGCCAATACGCAGGGCCGGTCCTCCCTTCGCCTCGTCCATGGCGCTCCGGGCCGATCAATGCGTCACCAGGAAAGCATACGTCAGGCATCGGCGCGAGATCAGCGTGCGTTCAGGACGCGGACGGGGGCTGAGGGCGATGGTGGGCCCACGGACGGCAGCCCGCCGCCCGGGCCCATGACCCAGGAGCTTCCGATGAGTCTGCACCTCGCCAACGACTTCCTGCCGACGCGCACCGAGAACACCCGCACGCCGACCATGCTCCGCGGCGCCATGCGCCTGTTCGCCCTGGCCCTGCGGCTGCGGCCGCGTGGCATGATCCCGCCGATGACCCAATCGGGGCGGCTTTCCGCGACCGACCTGCGCGATGTCGGTCTCTCCGCTGATCATATCCGGCAGGCGCCGATCTGGGGCCATGGCGGGATCATGTGGCGGCCGTGAGCAGATCTTGGCTCGACGCGAAGTAAGCCACTACGCCCGGAAGCGCCGCAGCGCAGCGCTCTTAGATCGTCACCCGCTGTGACTGCGTCGCTCGCAACTTCGTCTCACATGGTCGGTTTCTCCTATGCCGATCTGCGCGAAAGCCACGCCCGGCCGGTCAGCCGGGCCGCGAGCAAGGCCGACGCGATGCGGGTCAGCGGCATATCGTCCGGTTGAACGCCCGATCTGCTGCCATCGCGTCCATCATCCGCGCGAGCGCGGTCGCGGGCTCGTGCGCGGTCGGCTGCTTTCGATCAAAGGGGAAACCCGACATGAAAGCCGGGGCGTGCTTGATGCCTCGGCGCGAAAACTCGTTGTCTGGTTCGGCGCGGGCGCGAGATCCCGCCTCGTAAAGGACAACGCTGTCTGGCGCCAAAAGTGGGTGGCACCGAGCGTCAAGAAGGAAACTTCGCCGCAATGGTGCGCAGCGCCGCTTCCCGCCGCGCCACCACCGGCGCGAAGGCGTTGCGCGCCGTGTCGACCACGCGCTGCGGCGCTTTTGCGGGCGAGCCAGCGGAAAAAGGCGGTTCCGGATCGTACTGCATGTAGAGCTGGATACCCTGGGCGACATCTTCCCCCCGCAGGCGCGCCGCCACGCGCAGGGCCCCGTCGAAGCCCGATGTGACGCCCGCCGCTGTGACGAAAGGGCCATCCTCGACGACGCGCTCATCCACGGGGATTGCGCCGATCAACGGCAGCAGGTGATGGCTGGCCCAATGCGTCGTGGCGCGACGACCGCGAAGGAGGCCGGTTGCTCCGAGAAGGATGGCGCCCGTGCAGACGGTGAAGACGAGCTGCGCGCCCTCGGCTTGCCGGCGCAGCCACGCCACGAGAATTGGATCCTGCATCGCGGCGTCTACCCCGAAGCCACCTGGGATGTGCAGGACATCGAGCTGCGGTGCCTCCTCAAGCGTCGCGTCCGGCAGGAAGCGAAGCCCCTTCATGTCGGTCACCGGCTCCACCGTGCGCGCATAGAGGCGCCAGGTGGAGTCGGGCAGCCGCGAGAGCACTTCATGGGGGCCGCTCAGATCCACCTGATCGATGTCGGGAAAGATCACGCTGCCGATGTTCAGGTGGGCCATACGCCGTGTCTCCTGGGTCTGCGCCACGGCACCTCGCGGGCGGCCGCTACGTTGTGAATTCGGTATCGCTGCCGAACATGACCCAAGGCCCTGCAAGATCCAAGGATTGGGCTGCGCCAGAAAAACCTGAGGTTCCGAGAGATGACGGCCGCCGATGCGCACATTCCGCAACGGAAGCCCCGAAAGCGCGGGGATCGCTGGAGACGCCGCACGTTGGGGCGGATCGAGGGCGGTGGTGGGGATGGCGGCGAACCCGCTGGTGCCTGCCAGGCTCGCCGTCCTGAGGCCGGCCGCATCATCAGCGGCTTTTGCCTTCCGTACTGAAACACCCACGTCATGAGGTCCCGGGAGAAATGGCCTCCGGAGAGCGATTTCCGGGCGGCCGCGTGAGCCTGGTAATCTCGCGCCGGCGTAGACCACCGCAGGCCGCGACTAGCGGCTACCAGGGCTCGGAACCTGCGGGCCAAGCCAGCGACCTCGCGAACTGGCCCGTTCAACGAGCCAACGACATCTCAAGACTTCCGCAAGGGCTTCTCCAAGCGCCGACGTTATCGGCTGCCTAGGGTTCAACCACGTCCAACGGAGCGGCACCCATCAGGCCATCCGCCTGACGCCCGAAGGACGAGCAGACCGACTGTCGCCCACCAACAGGCGGCACCGCCGCCGACGAGACCACGGGAGAAGCAAGATGAACGCTGTCACCACCACCGCCGAAGCCGCTGCCCCCGCCACGAAGAAGGAGAAGTCGCCTCTCAACGGAGTAAACACGCCCGCGCTGCTCGCCACCATCGGCGTCGTCGCCGACCAGCCGGCGCTCGCGAAGTTCCAATTCCGCGCCCATGGGCAGTGGAAGTCCGGCACGCACATGCAGGGCACCATGCTCGGTTTCTTCGGCGCCGGCGGGGAGCATGCGCACAAGGCCGCCACCATGGCCGACAGCGACCACCCCGCCGTCCTTTGCGGTGAGGACCAGGGTCCGACGCCCGTCGAATGGATCCTGCATGGCCTCGCCGGCTGCCTCACCGCGGGCATCGCCAATATCGCCGCGGTGCGCGGCGTGACGCTGCATTCGGTCGAATCCTTCGTGGAAGGCGATGTCGACCTGCGCGGAATCCTCGGCCTGTCGGAGGATGTCCGCAACGGCTTCAGCGACGTGCGCGTGACCTTCAAGGTGAAGGGCGACGCGCCGGCCGAGACGCTGAAGGCCATCGTCGCGCAGGCCAAGGCCCGCTCCGCCGTCTTCGACGTCATGACGAACGGCGTGCCGGTCTCCATCGCCGTGGAGGCCTGACGCCAAAGGCCGGCGGCGCGCCCCAGCGCCGCCGACCCCTCGTTCCCAGCGGAGGATCCCATGCGGACCACCGACGCCATCGTCATCGGTGCCGGCCAGGCGGGGCTTGCCATGAGCCATTGCCTGGCGGCGCGCGGCATCGACCACCTGGTGCTCGAGCGCGGTCGCGTTGCCGAACGCTGGCGCTCCGAACGCTGGGACAGCCTCCGCCTGCTGACCCCGAACTGGATGAGCCGCCTGCCCGGCTGGTCCTATCGCGGCGACGACCACGACGGGTTCATGACCATGTCCGAGGTGGTCGCCTACCTCGAAGGCTACGCCGCCCGCGCGCCGGTGGTCACCGGCGTCGCGGTGCATGCACTGCATCGCGCGCCCGCTGGCTATCGGCTGGAGACGAGCGCCGGAACCTTCGCCGCCCCCGCCGTGGTCATCGCCACCGGCCAGTGCGACGTGCCCCACATTCCGGCCATGGCGGCCGAGTTGCCGCGGGCGATCCATCAGGTCACGCCCTCCGGCTACCGCAACCCATTCCTGCTGCCGGATGGTGGCGTGCTGGTCGTCGGAGCCTCCGCCTCCGGCGTGCAGATCGCCGAGGAGATCCATTGGTCCGGCCGTCCGGTCACGCTTGCCGTCGGGCGCCATACGCGCCTGCCGCGGCGCTGGCGCGGGCGCGACATCCTCGACTGGATGGACCGCGCCGGCGTGCTCACCGAACCGGCCGAGCAGGTGCGTGACCTGTCCGCAGCGCGTACCCAGCCCTCGCTGCAGCTGGTCGGCCGGCCTCATCATGCGAGCCTCGACCTCGGCACGCTGCGCGCCATCGGGGTGCGCATCGCGGGGCGCCTCGCCGGGATCGCGGGGGGGCGCGCGCTGCTGCGCGACGACCTGGCCGAGACCACCGCTGGCGCGCAGCGCACGCTCGACCGGCTGCTGGACCGGATCGGCGCCCTGGCCGATGCCGAGGGCGCGCCGGACGAGGCCCCGCCCCCGACACTCGCGCCCTTCGCCCGCACGCCATCCGCGATCGACCTCGCTGCCGAAGGCATCCGCACCGTCGTCTGGGCCACCGGCTTCAGGCGCGACTACGCCTGGCTGCGCGTGCCCGTGCTCGATGCGTCGGGCGAGATCCGCCACGCCGGCGGCGTGACGCCTGCGCCCGGCCTGTTCGTCATCGGTCTGCGCTTCCTGCGCCGGCGCAACTCCAACTTCCTCGACGGCGTCGGCGCCGATGCCGAGGCGCTCGCCGGGGAGGTGCTCGCCCATCTCGCCACCAAGGGCCGTGCCGCGGCCTGAGCAAGCGGAGACCCGCCATGCACCCCACCGAACGCTTCGATGCCGTCGTCGTCGGCGCCCGCTGCGCCGGCGCGGCCGCCGCCATGCTGATGGCGCGCAAGGGGATGCGCGTGCTGGCACTCGACCGCGGGGGCTACGGCACCGACACGCTCTCCACGCACGCGCTGATGCGCGGGGCGGTGATGCTGCTCTCCCGATGGGGCGTGCTGCCGCGCCTGGCCGAAGCCGGAACGCCGCCGATCCGACGCACCACCTTCCACTATGGGGCGGAAGCGATCGCCGTGGATCTGCGCCCCGGCGACGGCGTGGCGGCGCTCTATGCCCCGCGCCGGACGCTGCTCGACAGCGCGCTGGTCGATGCGGCCTGGGAGGCCGGTGCCGAGATCCGCCACCACCACACAGTCACCGCCCTGCGCCATGATGCTGCTGGCCGCGTCGCCGGCGTGGTCGCAGCGGACGGGGCGGGGCATGAGCATGTCATCGCCGCCAGCCTGGTGGTTGGTGCAGACGGTATCGGTTCGGCGGTCGCGCGGCTGACCGGGGCCACGGTGCAGGAGGAAGCGCGCCACGCCGCAACCTGCCTCTATGGCTACTTCCCCGACCTGCCCGACACCGGCACGCACTGGCACTATGCGCCTGGCGCAGGTGCCGGACGCATCCCGACAAATGCGGGGCGGCATGTCGTCTTCGTCTCGGTGCCGCAGGATCGCTTCAGGGCAGAGCTGCGCGGGGACCGGATCGATGCCCTGCGTCGCGTGCTGCGAATGGATTTCCCGGCGCTTGCCGCGGACCTTGGCAGCGCGCTGCCGGATGGGGACCTCATGGCCTTCGCCGGCCGCAAGGGGTTCCTGCGCCAGGCCGCCGGTCCCGGATGGGTGTTGATCGGCGATGCCGGCTACTTCAAGGACCCGATCACCGCGCATGGCATCACCGATGCGCTGCGCGACGCCGCGCTGCTCGCCGAGGCCGCCGTGGCGGGCAGCGCCGCCGCCTTTGCCCGCTTCGCCGCGGTACGCGACGATCTCTCCCTGCCGCTGTTGCGCGTCACGGACGAGATCGCCGGATACGCCTGGACGCTCGAGCAGGCGAAGGCGCTGCACCTCGATCTGAACAGGGCGATGAAGCGTGAGGTCGCCGCGCTGGCTGCCGAGGTCGTGTCGTGAGCGATCCCTGGAGCGGCACTCTCGCCGGCAAGCCGCGGCCCGGCCAGGCGGCCGAACGCAGGCGCAGCACATCCATGGCCGATGTGGAGGCCTTCACCGCCATCACCGGCGATCGCAACCCCCTGCATTACGACGCGGCGCTCGCCGCGGCCTCGCCCTTCGGCGGGCTGATCGTACAAGGCGGCGTAACCTCCGGCCTGCTCAACGCCGTGGTGGCCGAGGACCTGCCTGGCCCGGGCACCGTCTTCCTCGGCGTCGAATGGCGCTTCGTGAAGGCGGTGCGTGTCGGCGACGAGATCGTCGCGCGCGTCGAGATCGTCGCGGTACGCGACGACAAGCCGATCTGCACGCTTGCCACCACCGTGCGCAATGCGGCGGGTGAGGACTGCCTGACCGGCACCGCCGTGACCTGGACAGCGCCGCTGCGTGGCCCGGCGTGATCTCCAGGATATCTCGACGCCGCCGCAAGGCCTTCTGCAAGCGCCGCGGTGCGGGGATCGCGAGACTTCACCTGGCACCGCCGATCCAGGCCGGAGCGCGATCGAGAGGAGACCGAGCATGACCAGCATCACCGCCGTGAAGATCGGACCCACCCGCTGGGCCGGCGCCGAATGGTCCCGCCACATCGCCGGCAAGGCGATGGCCGAGCGCGACGCGAAGCGTGCACCGCTGACATGGCTGGACGAACTGGCCGTTCTCTATCCGCCCTGCTGAACGTCCGGCGAGGCGGGCGGGCCTTACCCGAGGCCCGCCTGCCGCAGCCCGTCCAGGCAGCGCCCGACAAGGTTCTGGTCTGCGCAAAAGAAGAAATCCTCGCGCGCCCTCTCCAGCGTATAGCCCGGCTCCTTCGCGAGCAGCCCCTCGAGGGCGCGTCGCGCCTCGTCCTCGCGCCCCATCAGCCCGAGGGCGGCGACCAGCATCATGTGCGGCCAGGCCTTGGCATTCGGCACGCGCGTCGCGCGCCGCGCGCTGTCCACGGCCTCCGCCAGTTCATCCAGGTCGATATGGGCCAGCGCCCGGGTGGCGTGGAAGCTCGACAGATGCGGATCTCGCGGGCTGAGCTGCGCGGCGCGCTCGACATGCGCGATGCCTTCGCGTGCCCGGCCGCTCCAGACCTTGGTGCAGCCGAGGGCAAAATGCGCCTGGGCGAAGCTCGGATTGAGCGCCACGGCCTCCTCCAGCAGCGCGATCGCCTCCTCGTAGTCGTGGCGGAACGCGTGCACGCGCCCGAGGACGCAGAGGTTCATGCAGTCCTGTCCATCGAGCCCGACGGCATTGCGGCTCGCCTGCAGCGCTTCCTCGAGCCGGGCCTCCCGCGCCTGCCTGTCGCCCACCACGGTTTCCTGCAGCAGAACGTAGGCGAGGCCGCCATGCGCCCGGGCGAAGCCGGGGTCGAGCGCGATGGCGCGGCGGAACATCGCCTCGGCCTCCGCGAGGCCCGGCTGGGTGAAGCCCCACAGGTGGAACAGGCCGCGCTGGTAACAGTCCCAGGCCCCCAGGCTCACCGGCGGGCGGCGCACCGCGGCCTCACGTTCCAGCCGCGCGAGCTCCGGCTCGATCGCCGCGGCGATCTGCTCCGACATCGCGCGCTGGGCCTCGAGCACATCAGCGAGCGGCAGGTCGTAGGTCTCGGACCAGAGCTGCCGCCCGCTCTCGCAGGAGACGAGGTCGGCACCGAGCCGCACGCGATCGCCATGCTTGGCGACGCTGCCATGCACCATGTAGCGGACGCCGAAGGCCGCGCCGATCTCGCGCGCATCCACCTCCCTCCCGCGGAAGGCGGCCGCGGTGTGGCGGCTCAGTACATCCATCCAACGATGCCGCGCGAGCAGGCGGATCACGTCCTCCGTCAGGCCGTAGCTGAAGTAGTCGGTGTCCGGCTCGGCGCTGAGATTGTCGAAGGGCAGCACGACGACCGATGGCCGGGTCGCGGCCTCGCTGCGCGATGGCGCCTCCATCGGCGCGGCAGGGGCTTCGGCGGGCTCCTCCGCGACGGCTTCCGCGACTTCGCCCACGAAACGGAAGCCGCGCTTGTGCACGGTCTTGATCAGAGCCTGGCGCTCGCCATCGTCGCCGATCGCCTTGCGGGCGGCATTGATGCGGCTGCTGAGCGCGGCCTCGGACACGATCCGTCCGTTCCAGACGACGTCGAGCAATTCGTCCTTGCTCACGACGCGGTCGCGGTTGCGTACGAGGTGCAGCAGCAGGTCGAAGACCTGCGGTTCGACATGCACGCGGATGCCGTCGCGCCGCAATTCCTGACGGCGCAGGTCCATTTCGTGTCCTGCGAAGTCGATGCGCATTCCCGAACTCCCCGATCCAGGGGCGCGCGCGGTCTTCGCGGTCCGGGCCACCACGCGCGGCGCGGTTTGTAGCACGTCGGGCAACACTATCGACCGCCGCCTGCAGGCACTCAACACCCGTTGTGCTCCAGGTCACGCGGTTCGCAGAAAACGCGAGGAAATCTCCAGCCATCCGTCAGGCCGGCGCCAAGCGCCGCGCCGCGTCATCCAGCACAAGTCTCCCGCCGCGGCACTCGGTCCGCGGGCCATCAAGGACAGGAGATTGTGCCATGACGACCATCGGATCGCTGATCATCGGCCTGATGCGGATGCACGAGCGCGCGCGGGGCCGGCGCCTGCTGCTGGAGATGGATGCCCGCCTGCTGAAGGACATCGGCCTCGACCGGGTCGGTGCCGAGGCGGAGGCCGCGAAGCCCTGGTGGCGGGACTGACGCGAGAGCGTCTCCCCGTCGCCGCCCCATCCGGAGGCTGCACCCATGTCCACCTCGCCATACGTGCCTGGCATTGCCGCCGGGCTCTCCGCCGCCGCCATCTGGGGCGGCGCACTGGCCGTGACGCGTTTCGGGGTCTCGGGCGAGACGCCGCTCTCGCCCGCCGACATCGCCATGCTCCGTTTCGCAGGCCCGGCGTTGCTGCTGCTGCCGGTGCTGCACCGCGCCTGGCCGAGGATACGCCAGGTCCCGGCGGGGCTGCTGGCGCTGATGTTGCTCGGCGGCGGGGCACCCTTCGTGCTCGTCGCGGGCAACGGGCTCACTATGACGGGCGCGGCGGAGGCGGGGGCGCTGCTGCCCGGGGCGGCTCCGCTCTGCGTCGCGCTTGTCTCCGCGCTGCTCGGGGAACGGTTTGGCGCGCTTCGTGTCGCTGGGCTGGTGATGATCGGCAGTGCCGTCGCAACCGTCGTCGCGCCATCCCTCGGTACTGGTGGCGAGGCACAATGGCAGGGCTACCTGTTGCTGCTCGTCGCCGCGATGCTGTCGGCAGGCTATACGATCGCGCTGCGGCGCAGCGGGCTTGGTCCTTGGGAGGCGGCGGCCTTCGTCAGTGCGGGGTCGGTGCTCGGCCTTGGGCCCTTCTATCTCATGGCCATGGAGCCGGGTGTGATGTGCGCGGCCTGGCATGACATCGGCGTGCAGGCAGCGTTCCAGGGCCTGGCGTCCGGCATCCTCGCACCGGTTGCCTTCGCCGCGGCCGTGAGGCGGCTTGGCGCATCGCAGGCGGCGGCGTTCGGCAGTCTCAGCCCAGGCGCGGCATGTGCCGGCGGCTTCGCGCTGCTCGGAGAGGTGCCGACAGGCCCGACGGTCGCGTCGGTCGTCGCCGCCGGGCTCGGCATCATTCTGATGGCATGGTCGCAGCACGGGTCGCGTCTGCGGCCGTGGTCAGGCCGAGCATAGTTTCGACCGCGCCCCGATGTCGCGCCGGCAGCGATTTCGCCCGGCACATGTAGCGCGTGTACGCCGGGGCGGGGGTTCTGGATCGGATGGCGAGCAGGAGGCAATCAGCGAGACCGTTCAGCACTACGTGGACGGCGGAAGGACCGGCAGGGGCGAGCTGATGAAGCCGGCCTTCCACGCCGACGCGACCATCTTCGGCTATGTCGGGCCGGATCTCTTCGCCGGCCCGATCCAGGGGCTGTTCGACTGGAACGACAGGAACGGCGCGGCGAGGACGTGGTCGTGAACGTGACCATCCTGCAGGTGGTCGAGACGGTCGCCGTGGTGCGCGTCGAGGCGGACAACTGGACCGGTCAGCGCTACACCGACTTTCTCGCGCTGCTGAAGGTCGATGAGCACTGGAAGATCATGCAGAAGGTCTTCCACCACCACGCCGCCTGACGCCCTGACCAGGCACAGTCAGCGTTGCAACCGGTGCAGCAACGCCGATCGGCTCCTGGTCGCGTACCCGGATTGCCCAGCCGACCGGACGTCCGGGCAGCACCAGGGGAGGCCAGCCCATGGCCGGAATCCGCGTCGCCGACAGATCCGACGAGCCCGGTGTCTTCGGCGTGATGACCCTGGCCTTCGCGAATGATCCGGCCTGCCGGTTCCTGTTCCCAGATCCAGTACCTGACGTTCTTCCCGGAATTCGTGCGGCTCTACGGCGGTCGCGCGTTCGACCATGGTGGTGCCCACGTCATCGCGGGGCACGGCGGGGCAGCGCTGTGGCTGCCGCCGGATGTGCATCCGGACGATGAGGCGCTCGATCACCTGATCGAACGCGGCGTCGCACCTGCCGCCAAGCCCGAAGTGCTTGCGGTCCTCGCGGCGATGGCGTCGTACCACCCGGAGGAGCCGCACTGGTTCCTGCCGCTGATCGGCATCGATCCGCGCCAGCAGGGCCAGGGCCACGGCATGGCCCTGATGACCTACGGGCTCCAGGCCTGCGATCGCGACGGCAGGGCGGCCCACCTCGATTCATCGCATCCGGACAACGTCCCGTTCTATGAACGCTTTGGCTTCGAGCTTCTCACGACGATCGAGATCGGCGGGCATCCGCCGATGTATCCCATGCGACGTCGCGCACGATGAACCAATCGTCGCCGGGGCGACGGCGCGTCCAGCGGGTCTGACCGGAAGCACCTTCCCATCAGGGCGGAGACCGACATGCAGCTTTCCTTCGAAGTCGACCCGTCGGCGCCGATCTCGCTGCAGAACCAGCTGGTCGGGCAGATCAGCACGTCGATCACGACCGGGCGCCTGAAGGTCGGCACACGACTGCCGGGCACGCGCGCGCTCAGCGAGCAGCTCGGCGTGTCGCGCAACACGGTCCTGCTGGCCTATGCCGGACTTGCCGCCGAGGGCTTCGTGGAGACGCGCGAAGGGGCCGGCACCTTTGTCAGTCCAGCATCGCCCGAGCCACCGAAGTTCACCACGCCCGCGACGACGACCGCCCCGCACGCGGCGACGCCCGCGCCGATACCAACACCGCCGCCTATCGTCTGCGATTTCGAGCTGGAGGGGATCGACCCCGACCTGTTGCCAAGCGTGGCGTGGCGCCGCCTGATGATCCGGCGGATGCAGAGCGCGCGCTTGAACCTCACCCGCGCCGGCGACCCCCAGGGCGCACCGGAACTGCGTGCTGCGCTGTGCCGCTTCCTCGGCGCGACGCGCGGCATGTCGGTGGAGCCCGGGCAGGTCGTGGTCGTCTCCGGCATCCAGCAGGCGATGACCGCGGTGGGGCAGATGCTCGTGCGCCCCGGCAGCGGGCCGGACCACCCGCGCGCGGACCGGTAGCGAAAACGCCGCGAGGGAGGCTATGGTCCCCCCGAGCCGAGGCGAGCAGCGCGTCTCGGGCAGGGAGCACGCCATCGCCATGACCCGCCTCAACGTCAACGGACGCCTTGTCGAGGTGAACGCCGACCCCGACACGCCCCTTCTCTGGGCAATCCGGGACCATGTCGGCCTGACCGGCACGAAGTATGGCTGCGGCATCGCCGCGTGCGGCGCCTGCACCGTGCACATCGACGGGCAGCCGATCCGCTCCTGCGCCACGCTGCTCTCCGCGGTGTCCGAGACCCAGAAGATCGTGACGATCGAGGGGCTGTCGCCGGACGGCAACCATCCGATCCAGCGCGCTTGGCGGGAACTCGACGTGCCGCAATGCGGCTTCTGTCAGTCCGGCATGATCATGGCCGCGGCCGCGCTGCTTGCCGAGAAGCCGCAGCCGACCGATGCCGACATCGACGAGGCGATGACCAACATCTGCCGCTGCGGCACCTACAATCGGGTACGGGCCGGCATCCATGCGGCCGTGCGCGGCCGGACCTCGGGCTGAGGAGCGCCGCCGCCATGAACAAGATCGACCGCATCCGCCCGTCGCGCCGTTCGCTGCTGAAGGGCGCGGGCGCGCTCGTCGTCGGCTTCCACCTGGCGCCGAAGGGCGCGCTGGCGCAGGCCGCCGCCACGCCGGCGCAGACGCCCGAGATCAACGCCTGGGTCGTGGTCCATCCGGACGACCGCATCGTGCTGCGCATGGCGCGTTCCGAGATGGGCCAGGGGACGCGCACCGGCCTGTGCCAGATGATCGCGGAGGAACTGCACTGCGACTGGTCGCGGATCGAGACGGAATACGTCACGCCCGGCCAGAGCCTGGCGCGCAACCGCGCCTGGGGGAACTTCCTGACCGCCGGCAGCCAGGGCATCCGGCAGAGCCAGGACTATGTCCGCCGCGGCGGCGCCGCCGCCCGGATCATGCTGATCGAGGCCGCGGCCAGCCAATGGGGCGTGCCGGCGGCGGAATGCTCGGCGCGGGACAGCGTCGTCACCCACGCGCCGACCGGGCGGACGCTGCGCTACGGCCAGCTGGCCGCCGCCGCCGCGCGCCTGACGCCGCCCAATCCCGTGCCGCTCAAGGACCCGCGGGAATGGACCGTGATCGGCCAGTCGAAGCCGCGGCTCGACACCGCGGCCAAGACGACGGGCGCGCTGGTGTATGGCGCCGACCTGAAGATGCCGGGGATGCTTGTCGCCGTGCCCCGGCGCTGCCCGGTCTTCGGCGGGCGGGTGAAGTCCTTCGACGCGGCGGCGGTGCGCAACCGCCCCGGCGTGCGGCACGTGCTGGCGGTGGGCGAGAATGCGGTCGCCGTGGTCGCGGACACCTTCTGGCAGGCCAAGACCGCGCTCGACGCGCTGCCGGTGGAATGGGACGGGGGCGAGAACGCGCGCGTCTCCTCCGCCACCATCGATGCCCGGCTGACCGAGGGGCTGGACGCCGCCGAGGCCTTCGTCGGCAACAGCCAGGGCGATGCCCGCGCGGCCATCGCCGGCGCGGCGCGGAAGGTGGAGGCGGTCTATTCCTACCCCTTCCAGAACCACGCGCCCATGGAGCCGATGAACGCGACCGTGGTCTGGACGCCCCAGCGCTGCGACGTCTGGTGCCCGACCCAGAACGGGGAGGCGGCGCTTGTCGCGGCCTCCCAGGCCGCCGGCCTGCCGCAGCAGCAATGCGACATCCACCGCATGGACCTCGGCGGCGGCTTCGGTCGGCGTACGACGCATGACTGGCTGGCCGATGCGGTGCTGATCGCCAGGCAGGTCCCGGGCGTTCCCATCAAGACGATGTGGACGCGCGAGGAGGACATGGTGCAGGGCCGCTACCACCCCGTCACCAAGTGCAAGCTCACCGCCGGCCTCGACGCGAATGGCGAGGTCACCGGCCTGCACATGCGCATCTCGGGGCAGTCGATCCTGTCCTTCGTCTTTCCGAACGCGCTGCAGAACGGCCGTGACCCGGTGCAGTTCCAGGGGCTGAACGCGAGCGGGGCGGAAAGCGCGATCGGCTATACCTTCCCCAACCTGCTGATCGACCACGCCATGCGGAACACGCATGTGCCGCCGCATTTCTGGCGCGGCGTGAACCACAACCAGAACGCCATCTACCTGGAATGCTTCCTGGACGAGGTCGCGCACGCGACGAACCAGGACCCGCTCGCGCTGCGGCGCAAGCTGATGGCGAACCACCCGAAGCACCGCGCGGTGCTCGACGCGGTGGCCGAGCGCATCGGCTGGGGCGGGCCGCTGCCCGCCGGCGTACAGGGCCGCGGCATCGCGCAGCAGATGGGCTTCGGCTCCTACGTAGCCGCCGCGGCGGAGGTTTCGGTCAGCCCGCGCGGCGAGCTCACGATCCACCGCATCGTCGCCGCGACCGACTGCGGCGTCGCGGTGAACCCGAAGCAGATCGAGATGCAGGTCGAGGGGTCCTTCGTCTATGGCCTCTCGGCGCTGCTCTATGGCGAGTGCACCGTGAAGGACGGCGCGATCGAGCAGACCAACTTCGACACCTACAACGTGCTGCGCCTGGCGGAGATGCCGAAGGTCGAGACGATCGTCATGCCCTCCGGCGGCTTCTGGGGCGGCGTGGGGGAGCCGACCATAATGGTCGCCGCGCCGGCCGTGCTGAACGCGATCTTCGCGGCGACCGGCAAGCGCATCCGCTCGGTGCCGCTGAAGGACCAGGACCTGCGGCGCGCTTGACGGCGCGCGGCGTCGTCCTGCTCGCGCTGCTGCTTGCCGCCGCGCCGGCGGCGGGCCAGGTGGCGTCCTTCGCGGTCACGGGCGACGCCATCGCGGCGCCGCTCGAAGGGCGCGTCGGGAATGCGGCGCGCGGCGCGGCGGTGGTGAGGAACCGGGAGACGGCCAATTGCCTGATCTGCCATTCCATCCCGGACGCGACCGAGCGCTTCATGGGGGAGGTCGGCCCGCCGCTCGCCGGCGTCGGCGCGCGGTTGACGCCAGGACAGATCCGCCTGCGCCTGGTGGACCCGACGCTGCTGAACCCGGCTGCCGCGATGCCAGCCTACCACCGGGTGGACGGGCTCGCGAATGTGGATCCGCGCTGGCGCGGGCGGCCCGTCCTGTCGGCGCAGGAGATCGAGGACGTCGTGGCCTACCTGGCCACGCTGGGGGACTAGGACGATGAGACGTATGCCGCGACGCACGCTGCTCGCCATGCCGCTGGCCGCCGCCGGGCCGCGCGCGGCCATAGCCCAGCGCCCCCCGGCCGAGGATTTCGCGGCGGCCGAGCGCACCATCCTCGCCGGCCGCGCGCCGCGCGCCGACGGCATCGCCCTGGAGGTGCCGCAGCTGTCGGAGAACGGCAATTCGGTCGACATCGCGGTGAAGGTCGCGAGCCCTATGACGGCGGCCGACCACGTCACGGCCATCCACATCCTGTCGGAGAAGAACCCGGTTCCGCGCGTCGCGACCTTCGCCCTCTCGCCGCGCGCGGGGCGCGCCGAGGTCGCGACGCGCATCCGCCTCGCGACCACCCAGACCGTCACGGTGCTGGCCGAGACCAGCGCCGGCGCAGTCCACCGCGCCTCGCGGGAGGTGATCGTGATCCTCGGCGCCTGCGTGGACGGGGGCTGAGATGGCTGCCAGCATCCCCGCCCGCATCACCCTGCCCGAGACCGCGCGGCGGGGGGAGGTTGTGAGCGTGCGCGTCCTGGTGCGCCACCCGATGGAACGCGGCTTCGACGGGCCCGGCCTGACGCCCCTGCCGCGCCACATCCTGCACACCCTGCGCGTGACCTATGCGGGGGAGGAGGTGTTCCGCATGGCGCTATCCTCCGGGATCGCGGCCAATCCCTATGTCGAGTTCACCACGGTCGCGACCGAGACGGGCGACCTGGTGTTCGAGTGGCAGGAGGATGGCGGCGCCGTCTACCGGCGCGAGGCGCGCCTCGTCGTGACGTGATCCGCGCCGCCGCCGGCTTCGCCCTGCTGGCCTGCGCCACGCTCGCCGGGGCGGCCGAGATCAGGCCCTCGCGCGATTATCTTTCCCCGGAACTCCGCGCGCAGCAGGACGATCCGTCGCGCCATCCGGGATGGCTGTGGGTCGAGGAAGGGGAGGCGCTGTGGCGGCGCGGCGCGCGCAGCTGCGCCTCCTGCCACGGCGACATCGCGGGGATGCGGGGTGTCTCGGCGCGTTACCCGACGGTTGCGGCAGACGGGGCTTTGCTGAATCTCGAAGGCCGGATCGAGCGCTGCCGAACCGAACACCAGGGCGAGGCCGCCTTCGGCTACGAGAGCGAGCCGCTGCTCTCCCTCACCGCCGCCATCGCGCAGCGGTCGCGCGGCCTGCCGGTCAGCGTCGCGACCGACGGGCCCGCCGCCGCGTTCCTCGAGGAAGGGCGGCGCCTGTTTGGCATGCGGCAGGGGCAGCTCAACCTGTCCTGCGGGCAATGCCACGACGATAATGCCGGTCGCCGGCTGCGCGGCGACGTGATCTCGAACGGCCTGCCCACCGGCTATCCGGCCTATCGGCTGGAATGGAACACGCTGGGCTCGCTGCATCGCCGGCTGCGGGCGTGTTCGCTGGGCGTGCGGGCGGAGCAGTTCCCGCTGGGCTCGCCCGAATACCTGGCGCTGGAGCTGTTGCTGGCCGCCCGGGCGAACGGGCAACCGGTCGAGGCGCCGGGGCTGCGGCGCTGAGGGGGTCAGGTCACTTTCAAGGTGCGGAACCTGGCAAGTGGAATGCGAAACACGGCAAGTGCCCACCGGGTTGAAACCGGCCTTGGACCTAGGTGCTTGAGTCACGTACCAAATCGGCCAAGTCACGAGCCCGGGAGAGAATTCGCCGCCGGAGAGCGATTTTCGGCCGCCTCGGCTTCAAGCCGGTCAACAAGTCCAGCCTGGAAACCGCAGAAAACCTGCGTCTCAGCGCGACGGTCTGCCAAGGAGAGAGCGGGTTGGCCATGGGAACTGGCGGACCAAGCGCCATTCGAATCTTTGGTACGTGGCTGACCGCCTACGCACCCATTGCTACGCATTCGCACCAGTTCGCAGGTTCGTCGCATACGGGACGCCAAGCCTTCCCAAATCATTCCACGCGTGCGGCGCAGCGTTGCACGGATCGTGACGGCACGCCCTGGCAGCAACGGCGCCCGTCAGCTCCATTGCAACCAAGGCGCAGGTTCGACCGTCAGCCCGCCTGGATCGCCGCGATCATCCCAAGCGCCTCCGCCGGCAGCGGCCCCTTGGTGATCGCGGCCACGGCGTGGTCGAGTTCGGCGCTGCTCGAGGTGCCGACCAGCACCGTCGGGATCTCCCGCGGCATCGCGGCGTAGCGCAGCGCGAGTTCCACCAGGTCCGTCGCGTGGCCGGCCTCGATCACCGGCAGCAGCCGCCGCGCCGCGGCGACATCGGCGGCGTAGGATGCGCCGGAGGCGATCGGCGCGACCGAGGGCACGCCGAGCGCGCTGCGCGCCTCGCTCCCGCTCAGCGCGCCGCCGGCGAGGATGCGGATCGCCATGACGCCGACATCGATCGACGCCGCGTGCCGGATGCAGCCGCCGAGGTCCGGCATGGCCGATCCCGCCGGCAGTGGCACGAGGCCGCTCGGGTTGAGGATGTTGTAGGGCATCTGCGCCGTCGCGAAGCCGCCCTGCTCCAGCACGCGGCGGATCTCGCTCGCCTCGCCCAGGCCGGTGATGCCGTAGTGGCGGAACTTCCCCCCATCGCGCAGCCGCTGCAGCACCGGCACCGCGTCGTGCAGGATGGCGTCGGCCGTGAAGGTCGGCGGCGCGCCATCGCGCGTGATGGGCTCGTGCAGGTGCAGGATGTCGACGCTGTCGCGCCCCAGCCGCGCGAGGCTCGCCTCCACGGACGCGACGATCGCGCCGCCGATGTCGCCGCGCTGCTCGCCGCGGATGCGCACCTTTGTGCCGACCGTGACCTTCGCGTTCAGACCCTTCAGGGCGCGGCCGAGATTCGTCTCCGACACGCCATCCCCATAGGCCGCGGCGGTGTCGAAATAGGTGACGCCCTGGTCGATGGCGCGGCCGATGGCGCGGTCCTGCTCGGCCGCCGTGCCCTTCACCATCAGCCCGCCAATCGCCCCGCATCCGTAGCCGAGCACCGAGACCATGATCCCGGTCCGTCCCAGTCGCCGCTGTTCCATCAGTTCCCGTCCCTTCGACCGGCCGCGATGCTGCGCCGCGCGCGCAGGTGCCGCAAGCGCGCGCCATTGCCGCGCGGCCGCCGCGATGCAAGGCTGAAGCCAACGGCCGCAGATGCCGGACGGAGGAAGATCCATGCTGTCACGCCGCCTGCTGCTTGCGTCCCCTGCGCTCGTCGCGCTGCACCGCCCCGCCCTTGCGGCCTATCCCGACCGGCCCATCCGCGTGATCGTGCCCTTCGCCGCGGGCGGAAACACCGACATCCTCGCGCGCATCCTGACCACGTCGATGGCCGAGCGCCTGGGCCGACCGATGGTCGTGGAAAACCGCACGGGCGCGGGCGGCAGCGTCGGCGCGGATTTCGTCGCGAAGACGACCGCCGATGGCTACACGCTGCTGTTCGGCGCGGGCGGGCCGCTCACCGCGAACCCGGTGCTGCAGGCCAACATCCCCTATGACGTGCTGCGCGACTTCCGTCCCATCGGCCTGGTCGGCATCCTGCCCATGATCTGCCAGGTCAGCGCGCGCACGCCGGCGCGCTCGCTCACCGAGTTGCTGGCGCTGATGCGCGCCCGGCCGGGGCAGGTGACGGTGGCGACGCCGGGCAGCGGCAGCGCCGCGCATCTCGCCCTGGAACTCGTCATGGCCGGGGCGAATGTGCGCGCGACGCATGTCCCCTATCGCGGCGGCAGCGCCATGATCCCGGACCTGATCAACGGCACGGTCGATGCCGGCATGGTGGAACTGCCCTCCGCCCTGCCGCAGCACCGCGACGGCTCCGCGCCGATCGTGGCGATCGCGGCGAAGGAACGCTCGCCCGTCCTGCCCGGCGTGCAGACTTTCATCGAGGCCGGGCTGCCCGGCTTCACCGCCGGCAGCTACGGCGGGCTGCTCGCCCCTTCCGGCGTGCCGGCGGAGGTGACGACGGCGCTCAGCCGCGCCCTGCTCGCGACGCTGCAGGACGCGGCCGTGATCTCCCGCATCGCCGAGGTCGGCGCCGTGCCGAGCGCGCCCGCGCAGCGCACGCCGGACGGCTTCGCCGCCTTCCTCGCGCAGGAACTGGAGAATGCCCGCCGCGCGGCGCAACTCGCCGGGCTGCGCCCGTCCTGACCGGCGTCAATCCGCCGTCCAGCCGCCGTCCACCACCAGCGCCGAGCCGGTCATCAACGCCGAGGCGTCGGAGGCGAGGAACAGGACCGCGCCCATCAGGTCCTCGACCTGGCCGATGCGGCCGAGCTTGATCTTTGTCAGCACGCTCGCCTTGAAGGCGGCGTCCTCGAAGAAGGGCTTGGTCAGCGGCGTCTCGATGAAGGTGGGGCCGAGCGTGTTCACGCGGATGCCGTGCGGGGCGAGTTCCACCGCCATCGCCTTGGTCAGCCCCTCGATCGCCCATTTGGACGCGCAGTAGATGGTCCGGTTCGCCGCGCCGACATGGCCCATCTGGGACGAGACGTTGATGATCGACCCGCCGCGCCCCGCCGCGAGCAGCCGCCGCGCGACCGACTGGGCGAGGAAGAAGGCGGCACGGAGGTTCAGGTCCATCACCGCGTCGAAATCGTCCTGCGTGACGTCGACGAAGGGCTTCGGCCGGTTGGTGCCGGCATTGTTCACCAGCACCTCGTAGGGTTCCCGCGCGGCGATGGCGCGCGCGGCGGCGTCGGCGTCCAGCACGTCGAGCACCAGCGTATCGGCCGCCCCGCCGCGGGCGCGGATCGCCTCGGCCGCCGCCTCGATCTCCCGCGCGGTGCGGGAGAGCAGCGTCACATGCGCGACCGGGAGAGCGCACGCCTGAACCCCAGCCGCACTCGAACCGGGGGAGGCGCCCGCTGCCCG
>NZ_JACADQ010000089.1 GCF_016106015.1 Neoroseomonas rubea | reverse complement strand
GTCACCGGGCCCGGATGGTCGGCGTCGAGCGCCTCCGGCATCGCGGCCGCGGCGATCGCCGCCGGCGCGGCGACGGCGGCGACAGGGGCGGCGACCGTCACCGCGGCGGGGGCCGCGACGATCGACTGGCGGACCACGCGCAGCCGCGATTCCCCGTCCACCAGCTCGATCTCGGTGAGGTCCGTCTCGCGCAGGATCTGCGCCAGTTCGCGAATCGCGGCGGCGTCGAATTGGATGAAGTTGCCCATTATTCCTCGTCCTGCTGCACGAGCTCCGCCATGGCGCGCATCGCCATCGCGTAGCCCGCCACGCCGAGCCCGCAGATCACCCCGGTCGCTGCCTTCGAGATGAAGCTGTGGTGCCGAAATTCCTCCCGGCGGTGGATGTTCGTGATGTGCACCTCGATCACCGGCAGGCCGACCGCCAGCAGCGCGTCCATCGCCGCGATCGAGGTCGTGGTGTAGCCCGCCGGGTTGATGATGATGCCCGCGGCGCGGCCACGGCATTCCTGGATCCAGGTCACCAGCTCGCCTTCCGAATTGGTCTGCCGGAAATCGATGGCCAGGCCGAATTCCTCCGCCGTCTCGGCGCACAGCGCCTCCACGTCGTCGAGCGTCGCGGTGCCGTACTTCTCCGGCTCACGCACGCCAAGCATGTTGAGGTTGGGGCCGTTCAGCACGGCGATCAGGGGCGGATTCACGGACGTATCCCGCTGTCTGGGGCGGATGGGGCTAGCACGGGGGGTTTCCGGGGGGCAAGCGGCGCCCGGGGCTGCCATGCGCCCCCCTGCCTTGCGGCGCCCCCCCGGCTTCGCCACATTCCGCGCCAGCATGGACGCACGCATCGCCATCACCGTGAACGGGGAAACCCGCGACATCGCCGCCGGCGCGACGGTCGCGGCGCTGCTCGCCGAGATCGGCCTCGACACCCGCAAGGTCGCGGTCGAGCGGAACGAGGAGATCGTGCCGCGCTCCACCTACACCGCCGTGGCGCTGACCCCCGGCGACCGGCTCGAGATCGTGCACTTCATCGGCGGAGGCTGAGCATGGACGGGCATCCCGCCACCATCGACGACATGTGGGAAGTCGCGGGGCGCCGCTTCCGCTCCCGCCTCATCGTCGGCACCGGCCGCTACAAGTCGCTCGAGGAAACCGCCGCGGCGATCGAGGCCTCGGGTGCGGAGATCGTGACCGTCGCGGTCCGCCGCGTGAACCTCTCCGACCCCAACGCGCCGATGCTGCAGGATTTCGTCCCGCCCTCGCGCTACACCTACCTGCCCAACACCGCCGGCTGCCACACAGCAAGCGACGCCGTGCGCACGCTGCGACTTGCCCGCGAGGCCGGCGGGTGGAACCTGGTGAAGCTCGAGGTGCTGGGCCCGCCGCCCTTCCTGTACCCCGACATGCGCGCGACCTTCGAAGCCGCGGAAGCCCTCATCAAGGACGGCTTCCAGGTGATGGTCTACTGCGCCGACGACCCGCTGGCCGCCAAGCGGCTGGAGGAGATGGGCTGCGTCGCCGTCATGCCGCTCGGCGCGCCGATCGGCTCGGGGATGGGGGTGGTCAATCCCTATATGATCGGCGCCATCAAGCGGGAGGCGAAGGTGCCCGTGCTGGTGGACGCCGGCATCGGCACGGCCTCCGACGCGGCGCTCGCCATGGAACTGGGCTGCGACGCGGTGCTGCTGAATTCCGCCATCGCCCACGCGCGCGACCCGGTACGCATGGCCCGCGCGATGAAGGCGGCGGTCGAGGCGGGGCGGGACGCTTTCCTCGCGGGGCGCATGCCGCGGAACTACAGCGCGGATCCGTCCAGCCCGATGGCTGGGCTCATTCGGTGAAGGACGGGGGGAGAAGGGAACTTCTTCCCCCGCACCCCCCTCAACCTTCTTTGTCGTTTGGGTCAGGGTAGACGTCCGCCTCCCGCGCCCTCATCGCCCGGATCTCGGCCTCGACATCCGCCGGCGACAGGTCCGCCCGCCAGACCGCCGGCACCGCCAGCGCCGCGGCCAGGCGCCGCTTGTACTCGGCCTTCGGAATCTCCATCGCGCCGAAGCGCGCCAGGTGCGAGGTCAGAAACTGCGTGTCGCACAGGACGAAGCCACCCAGCCGAAGGCGCGCCACCAGATGCACGAGCGCGACCTTCGAGGCATCCGTGACACGGGAGAACATGCTCTCCCCGAAGAAGGCACCGCCCAGCGACACGCCGTAGAGGCCGCCGACCAGCCGCCCCTCCTGCCAGGTCTCGACCGAATGCGCCGCACCACGGCCGTGCAGGTCGAGGAACAGCCGCTCGATGTCGTCGTTGATCCAGGTATCCGTTCGGCCCGGCGCGGGCTCCGCGCAGCCGCGGATCACGCCGCCGAAGTCGCGGTCCGCCGTCACCTCGAAGCGGGCGGACAGCGCCGTCCGCATCAGCCGTCGCGGCAGGTGGAACCCGGCATGGATCGGCAGCACGCCGCGCAGCGCCGGGTCGAGCCAGTAGACGCGGTCCGACGCGCGGCTCTCGGCCATCGGGAAGACGCCCGCGGCATAGGCGCGCAACACGAGATCGGGCGTCACCTCGGCCTGGCGGCGGCTCATGGGCTGGGTCCGCGCCATGGGCCGGGGCGGGTCACTCTTCCTCGTCCTCCGGCGGCGCGACGGGGAGCATCGCCGTCTCCTTCGCCGTCGCCAGCGCGAGCACCGTCTCGATCCGCTCGACGCCGGCGCGGCGCCGGATCTCCTCGGCGACGAAGGCGTCGAGTTCCGCGAGCCCGGCCACGCGCAGCTTGAGCAGGAAGGTCCAGGGACCGCTCACGGCATGGCATTCCAGGACCTGTTCGAGCGCCAGCAGCCCGTCTCGGAACTTCGCCTCCTGCGCCCCGGCGCGGAGTGCCACGAAAACGAAGGCAAGCAGCGGGCAGCCGACGGCGGCGGGGTCGAGATCCGCCCGCCAGCCGCGGATCGTTCCGCGCTCCTCCAGCCGCTTCACGCGCTCGGCCGTGGCGGACACCGAGAGGCCGGCGACCTTCGCCAGTTCGGCAAGCCCCGCGGCGCCGTCATGCTGCAGCGCGACCAGGATGTTCCGGTCTATGCTGTCCATTGCCGCACCCTATCCGGCGCGGCCCGATCTGGAAAGGAAGAAATCGCGCGGGCTGCCCTGCCCGCGCGAGACACGTCAGACGTAGTGCTCGGCCAGCGGCCGGAAGCCGTTGAAGGCCTGAGACGCATAGGTGGTCACATAGGCGCCGGTCGAGAGCAGCTCCACCCGGTCGCCGCTGGAAAGCGCCATGGGCAGCCGGTAGTTCGACTTCTCGTACAGCGTGTCCGTGCTGTCGCAGGTCGGGCCGGCGATCGTCACGGGGCCGTCCGCGCCGCCGTCATGCGGCGTGCGGAAGCTGTACTTGATCGCCTCGCCCTCGGTCTCGGCGAGCCCGCCGAAGCGGCCGATGTCGAGATAGACCCAGCGCACCGGATCGTCCTTGCCCTTGCGGGAGACGAGCACGACCTCGCTGCTGACGACGCCCGCGTCGCCCACCAGGAAACGGCCGGGCTCGATCAGCATCTCCGGCAGGTCGTTGCCGAAATGCTGGGTCATCGCGCCCATGATCGCCATGCCGAAATCGTCGATGCCGGGCACCTCGGCGCGGTAGCGCACCGGGTAGCCGCCGCCGAGGTTCACCATGCGCAGCTTCACGCCGGCATCCTTAAGGTCGGTGAACAGCATCGCGACGCGGGCGATCGCCCCTTCATAGGCGGCCGTGCTCGTCTGCTGGCTGCCGACATGGAAGGAGATGCCATAGGGGTCGAGGCCGAGGTCGCGCGCGCGGACCATCAGGTCGCGCGCCATCTCGAGCTCGCAGCCGAACTTGCGGCTGAGCGGCCATTCCGCGCCCTTGTTCTCGACCAGGATGCGGCAATAGACGCGCGCGCCCGGCGCGTGGCGCGCAAGCTTGTCGAGCTCCGCCTCGCTGTCGAAGGCGAACATCGTCACGCCTGCCGCATGCGCGGCCTGGATGGCGGACACCTTCTTGATGGTGTTGCCGTAGGAGATCGCGTCCGGCCGCGCGCCGGCGGCGAGGCACGCCTCGATCTCCTCCCACGACGCAGCGTCGAAGGACGAGCCCAGCGCGGTCAGCCGCGACAGGATCGGCGCGGCTGGATTGGCCTTCACGGCATAGTAGACGCGCGCCAGCGGCAGCGCCGCCTTCAGTCGCCGATAATTCGCCTCCACCCTGTCCACGTCGAGGACAAGACAGGGCGTCGCGGGCGCGTGGTCGCGCAGAAACTGGGCGATCTTCGGGGTCATCGCCGCACCTCTCCAGGCTCCGGTGGGCCGCCTGTCCAGGCGACGGCCCAAGGTTGACGAAACGGTCGAACGAACCAGCGACCAAAATGAGCCGCCCGGCTGGCGCCGGACGGGGTTGCCAGAACGCTTGACGTCGTTGCGTAAACCCTTTGGCCGGGACGGCCGGGGGCCAGAGGCACGTGCGTACTGCGTCTGTCGCGGCCTATACGCCGCGCTGCGGGGGGTGCAAAGCGAAATCTTCGCCCCACCCCGAATTTTTTTCTCAAACCCAGCGAAAGGTCAGGAAAGGGGCCCGAGGCCTTGTGGGGCTCCGGGCGTTTCGTCCCGCCATCCCCGCGATTCGCAGGAAGGTTACCTGTCCGTCAGGCGGCCTTGGCGTCCACCCCGGCATTCTCGTTCGCGGCGCGGCGCAGTGCCTGCAGGAATTTCTCCCGCCGCCAGCACAGCAGCCGCCAGGCGCCCTTGGCCGCGATGTCCGCCATGCGGCCGCGGGGCTCCAGCCCGATCGACTTGAAGATCATCCCCATGCCCCGCTCGATGTGGCGGAAGCGATAGAACTGCATTGCCCGGCCCATGTAGCCCGCGATGCAGCGGTCATGATCGTAGGGCGTGCCCTCGGGGTCGTTGCCGCAGTGGAAGGCGTAGGCGAGCTCGTCGTCCTCGCTCTCGCCGATCCGCCCCAGGGCGACGCGCAGCCGGCGGGGGAAGGACAGGTTCTCCCGCGCGAGATACCGCCGCATGTGGTCGTAGAACAGCTTGAAGTGCCGGTACTCGTCCGCTGCGATCAGGCGGCAGACCTGCTTCAGCGCCGGCTCCTCCGTCGCCTCCCCCAGCGCGGTGTAGTAGGAGGAGGTGCCGGTCTCGACCATGCAGCGCGCGATCAGCTCGCCGGTGCGCGACCCGCGGATCGAGGCGTCTGCGTCGAGCTGGATCTTGTAGCCTTCCCGGTAGCGCGCGAAGGCCGCCGGGAAGTCCCAGCCCGGGTCGGCGAGCATGCCCCAGCGTCCAAGCGCGTCGCCGTGCTGCGTCTCCTCCACGCCCCAATGCTCGGCCGCGGCCTGGAAATCCGGGTCGTCGTGGAAGACGCGGGTGAGGTAGGTGACGTAGTCCGCCGCGTTGCGCTCGACCATGGCGGCGGCCTTGACCAGCGGGACGATCGCCGGATCGACCTTCGAAGGGTCGAACCGGTCCCAGCCGACCTCATCGATATGCCAGTGCTTCATGCCTACCTCGCGGGTCCGGACGCGGCGCGCGGGGGCCCGGTCGGGCGCCCCGTTCGATGCCACGGCATTTTCGGTCCCGACGTGGCGGTTTCAAGGCGATGTGACGATTCGGCGCGCCGGCGTGGCGCGCGGATCAGGCCGCCTGGGCGGCCGCGAGCATCGCCTCGGCGGCGAGCAGCCGCCCCATGGCGGCCTCGCGCTTCTCGGGCGTCATCTCGCCCGCGCCTTCCAGCACCTTGCGGCAGGCAGCGATGCGTTCCTCCGCCGCGGCGCGGGAGAGGTTCGCGACGGGCGTCGCCTCATCGGCGAGGATGGTGACGCGCTCGGGCGAGACCTCGGCGAAGCCGCCGGCGACGAAGAGCTTCTCGGTCTCCTGCCCGCCCTCGCGCACGGTGATGACGCCGCCGCGCAGCGCGACGATCATCGGCGCATGGCCGGGCAGCACGCCCATCTCGCCTTCCGCGGCAGGCAGGATCGCCATCTCCACGGGGCGGGAGAGCAGCAGCTTCTCCGGGGAGACGAGTTCGAGCTGGAAGGTGGCCATCCGGGGCATCCCCTAAGACATCTTATCTGGTGCGCCACCAGGGATGGCGCACCGCCTTGGCAGGATCCGGCCGCACAGCGGCCGGCGCCGCCCACTCGACGTGTCCCTCAGGCGCCACCGCGTCGCGGCAAAGCCAGGGGCGGCGGATGCCGCCCGCCCGGCGTCTGAGGGGCGATAAACTAGGCGGCCGCCTTCAACCCTTCGGCCTTCTTCACGGCCTCTTCAATCGTACCGACCATGTAGAAGGCGGCTTCCGGCAGGTGGTCGTATTCGCCGGCGCAGATCGCCGCGAAGGACCGGATCGTGTCCTCCAGCTTCACGAAGACGCCCGGCGTGCCGGTGAAGACTTCCGCGACGTGGAAGGGCTGGGAGAGGAAGCGCTGGATCTTGCGCGCGCGCGCCACGACCAGCTTGTCCTCTTCCGACAGCTCGTCCATGCCCAGGATCGCGATGATGTCCTGCAGCGACTTGTAGGTCTGCAGGATGCGCTGCACCTCGCGCGCCGTCTTGTAGTGCTCGTCGCCCACAACGCGCGGGTCGAGCGCGCGCGAAGTGGAGTCGAGCGGGTCGACCGCCGGGAAGATGCCGAGCTCCGCGATCGAGCGGTTCAGCACCGTCGTGGCGTCGAGGTGCGCGAAGGACGTCGCCGGCGCCGGGTCGGTCAGGTCGTCCGCGGGGACGTAGATCGCCTGCACCGAGGTGATCGAGCCCTTCTTCGTCGACGTGATCCGCTCCTGCAGCGCGCCCATGTCGGTGGCCAGCGTCGGCTGGTAGCCCACCGCGGAGGGGATGCGGCCGAGCAGCGCCGACACCTCGGCGCCCGCCTGGGTGAAGCGGAAGATGTTGTCGATGAAGAACAGCACGTCCTGGCCCTGCTCGTCGCGGAAGAACTCCGCGATCGACAGGCCGGACAGGGCCACGCGCGCACGCGCGCCCGGCGGCTCGTTCATCTGGCCATACACGAGGGCCACCTTGGAGCCCTCGGTCGTGCCCTCGCCGAGCTTGATGACGCCGGCATCGACCATCTCATGGTAGAGGTCGTTGCCCTCGCGCGTCCGCTCGCCCACGCCGGCGAAGACAGACACGCCGCCATGCGCCTTGGCGACGTTGTTGATCAGCTCCTGGATGGTCACGGTCTTGCCCACGCCGGCGCCGCCGAACAGGCCGATCTTGCCGCCCTTCAGGTAGGGGGCGAGCAGGTCGATGACCTTGATGCCCGTCACGAGGATCTCGGCCGAGGTGGCCTGCTCGTCGAAGGACGGCGCCTCGCGGTGGATGGTGTAGGACTTCTCGGCGTTGACCGGGCCGCGCTCGTCGATCGGCTCGCCGATGACGTTGAGGATGCGCCCGAGCGTCGCCGTGCCCACCGGCACCGAGATGCCCGCGCCGGTGTCGATCACTTCGGTGCCGCGCACCAGACCGTCGGTCGTGTCCATGGCGATGCAGCGCACGGTGCGCTCGCCCAGATGCTGCGCCACCTCGAGCACCAGCGTGCGGTCCTCGACCTTGGTGTGCAGCGCGTTGAGGATGTTGGGCAGGTCCTGCGGGAACTGCACGTCCACGACGGCGCCCAGCACCTGCGTGACCTTGCCGACATTGTTCTTCACGATGGCAATCCCCTGCTCGATCGGCGCCGCCTCGGCGGCATCGGACTTCTTCTTCGGTGCACGCGCCATCACACAGCCTCCGCTCCGGAGATGATCTCGATCAGCTCCTTGGTGATGTTCGCCTGGCGCGTGCGGTTGTAGTTGAGGGTGAGCTTGTTGATCATCTCACCCGCGTTGCGCGTCGCGTTGTCCATCGCCGTCATCTGGCTTCCGTAGAAGCCGGCGGTGGTCTCCAGCAGCGCGCGGTAGATCTGCACGGCAAGGTTCTGCGGCAGCAGCGCGGCGAGGATCTCGTCCTCGGCCGGCTCGTATTCGTACAGCGCCTGCGGGCCGGCGAGGGTGTCCTCCTCGCTCTCGGGCAGTGCGGTCGGGATCAGCTTCTGCTCGGACGGCGTCTGCGTGATCACGTTCTTGAAGCGGTTGTAGACCAGGGTGCAGACGTCGAACTCGCCCTTGTCCAGCATGGCGGTGAGCTGCGCCGCGACGTCGGCCGCGTCCTCGAAGCCCACGACCTTCTTGCCCGCGAATGAGATCTCGCCCACGAAGCGCGACGCGAATTCGCGCTTGAGAAAGACCGCGGCCTTCCGGCCAACGGCGAGGATCTTCACCGTCTTGCCCTGGCCTTCGAGCTCCCGGATGCGGGCGCGCGCGAAGCGGCCCACATTGGTGTTGAAGGCGCCCGCCAGGCCGCGGTCGCCGCTGACCACGACCAGCAGGTGCACGCTGTCCCCGCCGGTGCCCACCAGCAGGGCCGGCGCGTCGGGCTGGCCCGCCACGCCGGCGCCGAGGGAGGCGAGCATGCGCTCCATCCGCTCGGCATAGGGGCGAGCCGCCTCGGCGCGCGACTGCGCCCGGCGCAGCTTCGCCGCCGCCACCATCTTCATCGCCTGCGTGATCTTCCGCGTGGACTTCACGCTGTTGATCCGCATGCGCAGGGCCTTCAGGCTCGCCATGTGTGGCTCTCCGCGCCCTGCCCGCTCAGCCGAAGGTCTTGGCGAAGGAGTCGAGGAAGGCAACCAGCTTCGCCTCGGTCTCCTTCTTGATCTCGCGGTCGTTGCGGATTGCCTCGGGGATGCCGGGCTCGCGCGTCTTGAGGTCGGCCAGCAGCCGGCGCTCGAACTCGCCCACCTGGTTCACCGGGATGCGGTCGAGATAGCCGCGCGTTCCAGCGAAGATCGAGATCACCTGCTCCTCGACCGGCACCGGCTTGTACTGCGGCTGCTTCAGAAGCTCCGTCAGCCGGGCGCCGCGGGCGAGCAGCGCCTGCGTCGTCGCGTCGAGGTCCGAGGCGAACTGCGCGAAGGCCGCCATCTCGCGGTACTGCGCGAGCTCGAGCTTGATCTTGCCCGCGACCTGCTTCATCGCCTTGATCTGCGCGGCCGAACCGACGCGGGAGACCGAGAGGCCGACGTTCACCGCGGGGCGGATGCCCTTGTAGAACAGTTCGGTCTCCAGGAAGATCTGGCCGTCCGTGATCGAGATGACGTTCGTCGGGATGTAGGCGGACACGTCGCCCGCCTGCGTCTCGATCACCGGCAGCGCCGTCAGCGAGCCCGCCTTGAAGTCGTCGTTCATCTTGGCGGCGCGCTCAAGCAGGCGCGAATGCAGGTAGAAGACGTCGCCCGGATAAGCCTCGCGGCCCGGCGGACGGCGCAGCAGCAGCGACATCTGGCGGTAGGCGACGGCCTGCTTGGAAAGGTCGTCGTAGAAGATGACCGCGTGCATCCCGTTGTCACGGAAGAACTCGCCCATCGCGCAGCCCGAATAGGGCGCGAGGAACTGCATCGGCGCCGGGTCCGACGCCGTGGCGGCCACGATGATCGAGTACTCGAGCGCGCCCTGCTCCTCCAGCTGCTTCACGAGCTGGGCGACGGTCGAGCGCTTCTGCCCGATCGCGACATAGATGCAGTAGAGCTTCTTCGACTCGTCGCCGGAGGCGTTGACCGTCTTCTGGTTGATGATCGTGTCAACGATCACCGCCGTCTTGCCGGTCTGGCGGTCGCCGATGATCAGCTCGCGCTGGCCGCGCCCGATCGGGATCAGGGCGTCGATCGCCTTGATGCCCGTCTGCATCGGCTCATGCACCGACTTGCGGGGGATGATGCCGGGCGCCTTCACCTCGACGCGCGTGCGCGTCACGTCGGTCAGCGGGCCCTTGCCGTCGATCGGGTTGCCGAGCGCGTCCACGACGCGGCCGAGCAGGCCCTTGCCGACCGGCACGTCTACGATCGACCCGGTGCGGGAGACGGTGTCGCCCTCGCGGATGTTCTTGTCGTCGCCGAAGATCACGACGCCGACATTGTCGGCCTCGAGGTTCAGCGCCATGCCGCGGATGCCGGCGGAGGGGAACTCCACCAGTTCGCCCGACATCACGTTCGCCAGGCCGTACACGCGGGCGACGCCGTCGCCCACGGTCAGCACGGTGCCCACCTCGGCCACGTTGGCGTCGGCGTCGAACCCGGCGATCTGCTTCTTGAGAATCTCCGAGATTTCGGCGGGACGAATATCCATGGTCAGGCGGCCCCTTTCATCGCGTACTGCAGGCGCTGCAGCTTGGACTTGATGCTGTTGTCGTAAAGGCGGGAGCCGATCCGCACGACGAGCCCGCCCAGGATGGCGGGGTCGACGGTCTCGGACAGGCGCACGCCGGAGAAGCCCGCCTCGGTCAGCCGCGCGACGATCTGCGCGCGCTGCGTGTCGGTCAGCGGATGGGCGGTCGTCACCTCGGCTGTCTGCTGCCCGCGCCGTTCGGCGAGCAGCATGCCGAAGGCGGCGGCAACGGAAGGCAGCGCCGACAGGCGCCGGTTGGTGATCAGCACGCCGAGCAGGTTGCGCACCTCGGTGCCGGTGCCGACGCGGTCAAGGATCGCGAAGACCCCCGCACGCTGCTTCGCGCCGTCGAGGCGCGGATCGGCGATGAAGCGGCGGAAGCCCTCGTCGCCCTGCCAGAGGGAGAGCAACCCCTCGAGGTCAGCGGCGATGCGGTCGATCGCGCCGGGCTCCGCCTGGCGCAGGTCGTCGGCAAGGCCGATCAGCGCCTGGGCATAGCGGGCGGGCGCGCCCACGGGGTTGTGGGGGGCGGACATTCTCGTCTGGATGGTCTCGGCGGCGGCCACGGGCGATCCGGGTCCTGTTCTGCTTGGCTGCACGTAAGGACATGCCCACGCGAGGCTGCCCCCGGCGGCGGCGGGCGCTTAACATGGCGTTTGCCGCACCGCAACCGACCGCGCCACGAAAAGCGCGCGGTGACGCGCCTTCGCCCCCTTTGTGCCAGCATGGTGACCATGACGGGGGGCTTCTTCGGCTGGCGTGTGGTGGCGGCGGCCTTCGCGCTCGCCGCCTATGCGTGGGGAATCGGCTTCTACGGGCCGGGGCTGTGGCTGCTGGCGCTGACCGAAGGCCGCGGCTGGTCGGTGGGCACGGTCTCGGCCGCCATCACGCTGCATTTCCTGGCCAGTGCCGCGATCGTCTCCCGCCTGCCCCGGCTGCATGACCGCTTCGGTACGGTCGCCGTCACCCGCGCGGGAATCGTACTCGCCGCGGCCGGCGCGGCGGCCTGGGCCTTCGCCGCCGCGCCCTGGCAATTGGTGCCGGCCGCGCTGCTGACCGCCGCCGGCTGGGCCGTCACGGGCGGGGCGGCGATCAATGCCCTGATCTCGCGCTGGTTCGACCGCGCCCGCCCTGCCGCGCTCGCCATGGCCTATAACGGCGCCTCGATGGGCGGGATCCTGTTCGCCCCGCTGTGGACGGCGCTGATCGCGGGGGCGGGCTTCCCTGTCGCGGCGCTGCTGATCGGCGGGGGCGGCGTCCTGCTGCTCTGGCCGCTCGCCGGGCGCTATTTCGGCCCGGATCCCGCCGCCATGGGCCAGCACCAGGATGGAGCCCCCGCCCCGCCCGCGCCGCGCCCGGTGGCCGCGCCGGCCGGCGCGCTGCGGTCCCAGCCCGGCTTCCGCAGCCTGACGCTGGCCTTCGCGCTCGGCATGGTGGCGCAGATGGGGCTGCTGTCGCAGCTCGCCTCGCTGCTCGCCCCCGCGCTCGGGGTGCGGGGGGCGGGGCTCGCGCTCAGCCTCGCGACCATCTGCGCCGTGGTCGGGCGCACAGCGGTCGGCTGGCTGCTGCCGCCCGGGGCGGACCGGCGGCGCGCGGCGGTGCTGAACTTCGCCGTCCAGGCGGCGGGCAGCCTGTGCCTGATGGCCGCGGGCGGGGATGGGGCGGCGCTGGCCTTGCTGGCCTGCGCGCTGTTCGGCCTCGGCCTGGGCAATCTCCTGTCCCTGCCGCCGCTCATCGTGCAGGCGGAATGGCCGGCGGCGCAGGTGGGCGCGGTGGTCGCCGCGCTCAGCGCCGTGACCCAGGCCTGCTACGCCTTCGCGCCCGCCCTGTTCGGCCTGCTGCGGGAAGCCGCCGGCGACATGCCGGTCGCGCCCGCCGCGCTGCTGCTGCAGCTGCTCGCCGCCGCCATCGTCCTGCGCCGCCGCTGACGCGCTTGCCGCCCCGCCCGCCGCGGGCGAGCATCCGCGCGACCGCCCAGGGGAAGAAACGCACATGCTCGACAATCCGCCACTGCTGACCATCCATCGCGGCCATCGCCGGCCGGACAAGGCGCTCATCGAGGCCTTCCGCGGCGCGCAGACCTCCCATCTGGCCGATGCGATGGATGGGCGGGGCGCGCTCGACTGGCGCATCAAGCCGATGGATGAGGCGAACGCCGCCTTCGTCGGCACGGCGATCACCGCATTCGCCTATCCGGCCGACATCGTCGCGGTCTATGGCGCGCTGTCCGAGGCCGAGCCCGGCGACGTCATCGTCGTCGCGAACGACGCCTATACGGGCACGGCCGTGATCGGCGACCTCGTCGCGGGGATGATGAAGAACAAGGGCGTGGCCGCCTTCGTCACGGACGGGCTGGCGCGCGACCGGGCGGGCATCGTCGCCGCCGGCCTGCCGCTGTTCGCTGCCGGGATCATGCCGGCCTCCCCGGCCGGGAACGGCCCGGGCGTGGTGGGCGCGCCGATCACGATCGGCGGGCAGCATGTCCGGTCGGGCGACATCATCGTCGGCGACGCCGATGGCGTGGTGGTGGTGCCGCAGGACCGCGCGGCGGCGGTGCTGGAACGCCTCGCCGCCGTGCGGGCTGCCGAAGCCAAGGCGGTGGCGAATGTCGAAGGGGGCGCGACCGGCAACGACCGCATCCGCCACTTCGTCACCAACGCGCGCATCATCGGCCCGTGAGCGAATCCCACAGCGGCATCCCCAGCACCGCCGCCACCAGGATCAGCGCGTAGCCGGCGCCGCGGAAGACGCGCTCGCTCGCCAGCCCGAACAGCGCCGTCCCGCCCCACAGGCCGGCAGCGTAGGAGGGGCCGGCGGCGAGCGCGAGCCAGGCCGTCTGCCAGCCGAACAGTCCGCGCCAGGCGAAGGCCGCCGTCACCGCCACCGTCAGGATCGCGAAATACAGGTTCATGTTGGCGCGCACCGTCGCCGCCGGCATGTCGCGGCCGAGCCACCAGGCGGCCGGCGGCACGCCGCCCAGCATGGCCGTGCCGCTCATCGCCCCGCCCAGCGCGCCCACGCCGAACAGCAGCGGCGCCGAATCCGGCCCGCGGTAGCGCCAGCCCGAGGCCAGCACCGCAACGGCCGCCAGCACGAGCGCCGTCAGCCCCCAGCGCAGCGCCACGGGATCGGTCGCGGCGAGGATCATGGCCCCGAGCGGCACCGCGCAGATCGCCCCGCCGCTCATCACGGCCACCTGCCGCCGCGCGGCGAGCCGCCAGGCGTTTGGCAGGAACACCAGGCAGGAGACACATTCGAGCAGCGCCAGCACCGGGATCGCAGCCCGCGGCCCGACGGCGGCGGCGGCCAGCGGCACGAAGACCAGCGCGGCGCCGAAGCCCGAGAAGCCGCGCGACAGCCCGCCCGCCAGCGCCGCCGCCGCGACGCCGAGCA
>NZ_JACADQ010000088.1 GCF_016106015.1 Neoroseomonas rubea | reverse complement strand
TCCGCAACGCCGCCGACGCGACAGGCGCATCCGCCTCCGCCGTCCTCGACGCCTCCGGCGCGCTCGCCGGCGACGCCGAGACCCTCAAGGAGCGCAGCACAGGCTTCCTCAGGGCCGTACGCGCGGCGTAACGGCCCGCGCCGGTTCCCCCGGAGGGCGCGCTGCTGTAGAGCAGCGCGCGTCGAGGGAGAAGTCGCATGGGCTATCGTGTCGCGGTCGTCGGCGCCACCGGCGCGGTCGGGCGGGAGATCCTGAAGACGCTGGCCGAGCGGGGCTTCCCGGCCGATGAGGTGGTGGCCCTGGCCTCCGGCCGCTCCGCGGGCGCGGAGGTCTCCTACGGGGAGGATCGCGTCCTCAAGGTCCGCGACCTCGAGCGCTTCGACTTCGCGGGTACGCATCTCGGGCTGTTCTCGCCAGGTGCCGCCGTCTCGGCCGTGCATGCGCCGCGCGCGGCGGCGGCGGGTTGCCTCGTCATCGACAACACCTCCCAGTTCCGCATGGAACCGGGCGTGCCGCTGGTGGTGCCGGAGGTGAACCCGCAGCATCTCGCGCGCCGGCCGAAGCGCGGCATCATCGCCAATCCGAACTGCTCGACGATCCAGATGGTCGTCGCGCTGAAGCCGCTGCACGACATCGCGAAGGTGCGACGCATCGTCGTCGCCACCTACCAGTCGGTCTCCGGCGCGGGGAAGGAGGCGATGGACGAGCTCTGGAGCCAGACCCGCGGCATCTTCGTCAACGACCCGCCGACGCCCGAGCAGTTCACCAAGCCCATCGCCTTCAACGTCATCCCGCATATCGACCGCTTCATGGACGACGGCGCGACGAAGGAGGAATGGAAGATGGCGGTCGAGACGCGCAAGATCCTCGACCCCGACATCCAGGTGATGGCGACCTGCGTGCGCGTGCCGGTGATGATCGGCCATGCCGAGGCGGTGCACGCGGAATTCGAGACCCCGATCACCGAGCGCCAGGCGCGCGAGGCACTGCGCGACGCGCCGGGGCTCACGCTACTCGATACGCGCGACGATGGCGGCTACGCCACGCCGCTCGAGATCGCGGGGGAGGATGCGGTCTTCGTCTCCCGCCTGCGGCGGGACCCGACGGTGCCGAACGGCCTGGCCTTCTGGTGCGTGGCGGACAACCTGCGCAAGGGCGCCGCGCTGAACGCGGTGCAGATCGCCGAGGAACTGCACCGCAACGGCGTGCTGGACGCCGCCTGACACCAGCGGTCGAATGCTTCGACCGCGGGCATCGGCTTTTGCGCGCGCTCAGACTGGTGTCTTGCCGCGTTCGCGGCCTCGGCACGAGGTCAAGGGCTCGTGCCGCCGTTAGGACCCCGCCGCCGCGGCCAGGCGAGCACCAGCCCGCCCGCCGCGATCAGCCCGCAGCCGGCCAGCGCCCAGGCGCCGGGGATGCGCGCGAACAGCAGCGCATCGAGCGCCAGCGCGAAGACGATGCGCGAATAGTGCCAGGGCGCGAGGCCCGAGACCTCCGCCCGCCGCACCCCGCCCGCGAGGCACAGCAGCGCCGCCGTCTGCACCCCGGCATAGACCAGCGTGAGCAGGATCGCGTCCATGTCCGGCGCCCGCCACAGGAAGGGCATGGCGGGGGCGAGCAGCACCACGCCCGCGAGCGCACCCTGCAGCGTCACGTCCCATTCATCCGCGACGCCACGGATGCGGCGCGTCATCACCTGGTAGACCGCGTAGGTCAGCGCGGCCGAGACCGGCATGATGGCGGCCCAGGTGAACAACTCGCCGCCCGGGCGCACCACCGCGACCATGCCGGCGAAGCCGAGGGCCACCGCCACCCAGCGGCGCGGCGTCACCTTCTCCTTCAGCACGAGCGCGCCGAGCAGCACGAGGATGATCGGCGCGGTGAACCCCAGCGCCGAGGCTTCCGTGACCGGCACCAACGCATAGCCGATGACGGCGAGCGTGGTGGACAGGATCAGCATGGCGGCCGCCAGCCGCTGGTCCATCGCCCGGGGTGGTGCCACCAGCCGCCGCACCGCGCCCGCGGGGTCGGCCAGACGCGGCAGCCAGGCGATGGCCGCGACCAGCACGACCGCGGAGCGGAGGAAGGTGATCTGCACCGGGTCGAGCGTGCCGGACAGGATCTTCGCGATCGCGTAGCCCAGCGTGTAGAGCAGCCCGGCCGCCAGCGTCAGCAGGACGGCGAGGACGGGCTGGGTCATCGCGCGTCCGGATAGTCGCGGCCGGGCCGCGCGCGATAGGCCGGCAGCGACCAGCCGGCCAGGATCGCCGCCGCGCGCACGCCGAAGGCGATCAGCCCGCCGGCGGAGATGGCGATGGTCCGCTCCGCGCCCAGCGCCCCGAGCAGGACGAAGGCCACGGCGCCGAGCGCGGCGGCGGTCGCGTAGATCTCGCGCCGCAGGATCAGCGGCACCTCGGCGCAGACGATGTCCCGCAGCACGCCGCCGAAGGTCGCCGTGATGGTGCCCATCAGCACCGCGACCCAGGCCGCCGCGCCGGCGCGCTGCGCCGCTTCCGCACCCAGCACGGCGAACAGCCCGAGCCCGACGGCATCCGCCCACAACAGCACGACGAAGCGACGTTCCAGCAGGTGCGCGGTGAAGAAGACGACCACCGCGAGGCCGGCCGCGAGCGCGACCATCTCCGGCGCCGCCAGCCAGAACACCGGCTGGTCGAGGATCACGTCCCGCACCGTGCCGCCGCCGAAGGCGCAGAGGCAGGCGACGAGCATGAAGCCGACCGGGTCGAGCTGCTTGCGTGACGCGCTGAGCGCGCCGGCCACCGCGAGCACCGCGACGGCCGCCCAGGTGAGCGCCAGCAGCAGGTCGTCGAAGGCGCTCATCGGACGGGATCCGATGCGCTCACTCCGCCGGGACCGCCGCCGCCCGGCGGCTGCGCGCATCGGCCTGCGCCGAACCCGCGCAGAGCAGCGACAGCGCGAGCAGCGCCGCGACGACGGGCAAAACCAGGCCCGGATATCCCATGTCGATCAGGAAGCCGAGCGGCACCGGCGTGATAGCCCCGCCCAGCGGCAGCCCGGCCGAGACGAAGCCGAAGACCTTGCCGATCTGCCCCGGCGGGGCTGCGTCCTTCAGCATCACGTCGCGCGGCGTGCGGGACGCGCCGAGTGCGAGCCCGCCCAGCAGCCCCACGACCGGCAGCAGGAATTCGGGCAGCGGCAGCAGGCCGAGTACGAGGATCATCGCGATGGCAAAGCCGGTCAGCACCACGACGAAGCCGATCAGGTTGCGCTTGGTCGCATCCGCCACCCAGCCGCCCACCAGCGTGCCGGCGGTGGCACCCACCATGTAGCCGGTCAGCACCATCGAGGCGACGGCAACGGGCGTGCCCCACAGCTTGCCAAGCACGGTGATGACGAAGGCCTGGATGCCGGACCCCGCCATGGACGACAGCAGGAAGAAGGCGAAGAACAGCAGGATGGGGCGCGAGAGCAGCACCTCCCGCCCCGAGGGCTCCTCCCCCGTTTTCCTGGGCTTCGCCTGGTCGCGCAGGATGCGGCTCTGCACCAGGATGGCGAGCACGACGGGGACGCCGAGCAGGCCCACCAGCAGCAGCGCGCCGCGCCAGCCCATCGCGGCGGCGAGCACCGCGATCACCGGCGGCGCCAGCGCGAAGCCGAGATTGCCGGTGAAGGTGTGCAGCGCGAAGGCACGGCCCATGCGCGACTTGTCGATCGACCCCGCCAGGATCGCGTAGTCCGCCGGATGGATCACCGAATTGCCGATGCCCGAGAGCACGGCGAGCAGCCAGATCGCCCAGATCCCCGGTGCGGCCGCCATGGCGGAGACGGAGAGCGCCATCAACAGCGTCCCGCCCACCAGGAAGGGTCGCGCGCCGTAGCGGTCCACCCAGAATCCGACCGGCGTCTGCAGCAGCGCGGTGGTGCCCGCCATCAGCGCGACCGCCAGGCCGAGTTCGGCATAGGAGGCGCCGAATTCCTCACGCCAGATCAGGAAGAGCGGCGGCAGGCACAGCATGTAGAAATGCGAGAGGAAATGCCCGGTGCCGATCAGCGCGATGATCCGGGCGTCGCGGCCGGTGCCCTCGGGCGGCGGGGGATCGGCGGTCATGGCGGCAAACCTGTGAAGTTCCTCACATTGCAGCGCGCCGGGGGCTTCTGCGTCAACCGCCCTGGGCCTAGTGTCCAGCCGCTAACACTGGCGTGACGGGCGCGCCAGCCTGCCGGATCCATGCGGTTGCAGCGAAGGAGCGGAACATGGCGCGTCCCGTGGTCACCTACGAGCGTGGCTCGACCTACATCTCGCATGTCAGCGGGGGAAAGACCTGCTGCGGACTTGTCGGCACGCTCACGGTCGGAGGCCTGGCCTTCGACACGATCGAACGCTTCGACCTGACCGCGGTGCCGGACTTCGTGCACCTGCCCGCGGGCGAATTCGCGCGCGCCGTCATGTACTGGCACTCGGCGAAGAAGCGGATCATCCATCCCTGGGCGGGCAAGGCGCCGAGCCAGCAGCAGGAGAACATCTTCGTGCACAAGGGCTCGCTGCCCGCCCATTTCGAGGGCTGCATCGGGGTCGGCTTCCTCACCCGCGCCGGCAGCGCCTTCGAACTGAAGCGCGCCGACATCGCGCTCGAGGTCATCTGGGAAACGGTCGGTGGCGTGCCGGACCAGCAGGAGGGATGGAACGCGAAATCCCCCCGCGTCGTGCTCCGCGTGACGGCACCCTTCCCGGACAGGAAGACGCTGAAGGCGCATTCCGCCTGACGCGGCGCGCGGGACGCGGGCGTGCGCGCGCTGCGCCGATGCGGCCCGGCCCGCGCCGTGCGGCTGCGATCGCGGCGCGGGGTGTGAAGCGCGTCACAGCATCCGGCGCGGAGTGCTTCCCTCGCGGCGACAGCGGCGTCTAGCATCGCCCCATGCGTATGGCGCACACCATCACCCTGGTCCTGCTCGGCGGCGGCGTCATGCTCGGCGGCGCGGCGATGATGATGCCCTCGACCGGCGCGGCGCGGCAGCGGGAATGCCAGGAGGCGCGCGCCCAGGCACGGCCGGATGCGGACCAGATCTGCGCCTCGGCCCGATCCTCCTCCACCCGCACGGGCGGCGGCCTGTTCTTCGCCGGCGGCGGCGGCACGCGCGGCCCGGCGCTGGCCGGCGCGACGGGCTTCCGCGGCGACCCTTCCGCATCCTCCCGCGGCGGGTTCGGCGGCGTGGGGCGCGCCTTCTCCTCCTCGGGCGGCTGAGCCATGGAGCGCCGCACGCTCGAGCCGCGGCCGGATCGGCGCGAAAGGGCGCGGCGCATGGGCTTCGCCTTCGCCGATGTCGCCGGTGAGCCCTACTGGGACGAGAGCGCCTATTACCGCTTCACCGAAGGCGAGATCGACGCGCTGGAAGCCGCGACCGCGGAAATCGAGCGCATCAGCCGCGCCGCCGTGGCGCATGCCGTCGCGAACGACCTCAACGGCCCGCTCGGCATCCCCGACGGCGCCTGGCCGATCGTCAAGCGATCCTGGGAGCGGGCGGAGCCGTCGCTCTACGGCCGGCTCGACCTGCGCTGGGACGGGACAGGCGAGCCGAAGCTGCTGGAATACAACGCCGACACGCCGACCGCGCTGTTCGAGGCCGCGGTGGTGCAGTGGGAATGGCTGCAATGCCTCGATGACGGGCGCGGCCCCGAACTGCACGACCAGTTCAACGGGCTGCATGAGGCGCTGATCGCCGCCTGGGGCCGGATCGGCCTGCCGCCCACGGTGCATTTCTGCTGCGACGGATCGAGCGTCGAGGATCGCGGCACGGTCGACTACCTGCGCGACACGGCGATCCAGGCCGGCCACGAGGCGCCCTTCCTGACGATGGAGGAAATCGGCTGGAACGGCGTGGTCTTCACCGACCTCGAGGACCGGCCGATCGAGGCGATGTTCAAGCTCTATCCCTGGGACTGGCTGCTGCGGGAGGCCTTCGGCGCCAATATCGCCAAGGCGCGCACGCGCTGGATCGAGCCGGCCTGGCGGCTGATACCCGCGAGCAAGGCGTTCCTCTCGCTGATCTGGCACCTGTTCCCTGACCATCCGAACCTGCTCGCCGCGCATCTGGAACCCGGCCTGACCGGCGGGCCGGAGATCGCCAAGCCGATCTGGGGGCGGGAAGGGTCGAACATCTCCGCCCCGGGGATCGAGACCGACGGGCCCTATGCCGACCAGCCGCGCGTCTGGCAGGCCTATGCCGAACTTCCACGGTTCGGCGGGCGCTACCCCGTCATCGGATCCTGGATCATCGACGGCGCGCCGGCGGGCATCGGCATCCGGGAGGATTCGACGCCGGTGACGCGCGACACGAGTCGCTTCGTCCCGCATCTGTTCGACTGAGCCCCGGGCGCGCGGGGCGCCGCCGGCGATGATCCGGCTGCGCAGCGTCCCGGACATCCCATCCGCCGTGCCGATCCAGGAATTCTTAATCCGGGGCGCCTAGGGTCCCACACGCGGATTCGCCCTGCGGTTCCGCCCGCCCGGGCGAAGCCCGAGCGAGCACCCACGTCGATTTGACGCTCTCCCGCGCCGCACCATACAAAGGCGCCCGAACAGGCCACCCCCGGATCGGGGACGGGGAAAGCGGCCGTCTGGAGTACCGGACCCATGTCCAAGATCACCGACGCGCGGGAGGCCGTGATGGTCGGCCGCCGTTCGGACGGCAGCCTCGTGCGCCGCCCTCTCTCGCCGCACCTGCAGGCCTACGACATGCTGCAGTTGACGAGCGCGCTGTCCATCGCCCACCGCATCACCGGCGTTGTCTGGTCGCTCGGGCTGGCCTTCCTGGTCTGGTGGCTGGTTGCCGCCGCGGCCGGCGAAGCGCCGTTCGGCAAGGCGCAGTGGTTCTTCGGCTCCTTCCTCGGCGTGCTGGGGCTCATGGGGCTGACGGCGGCAGCCTGGTACCACACGCTGGCGGGGCTGCGGCACCTGTGGTGGGATTCGGGGCGCGGCTTCGACCTGCCCACCACCTACCTGACCGGCCGGGCGGTGCTGATCGGCACCGGGGCGCTGACGGCGCTGACCTGGCTCATGCTCCTGATCGCCTGGATCTGACCGAGATGGCCGACACCGCGCCGACGCTCCGCACCCTCCGCACCCCGCTCGGCCGCGTGCGCGGCCTGGGCGCCGCCAAGGGGGGGACGCATCACTGGTGGATGCAGCGCGTCACCTCCATCGCGCTGCTGCCGCTGACGCTGTGGCTCGTCTTCTCGCTGGCCGGCATGCCGGACAGCACCTGGCAGGAAGTGACGTCCTGGATCGGGCGTCCGTTCAACGCCGTGCTGCTGCTGGCCTTCCTGGCCGCCGCCTTCCACCACACCGCGGCCGGGCTGCAGGTGGTGATCGAGGACTATCTCCGGCCCGAACTGGCGCGTATGGGCGCGATCCTCGCGGTGAAGGGCGCCTGCGCGCTGCTGTGGCTGGCGGCGACGCTCGCGGTGCTGCGCATCGCCGTGTGACCGACCCCTGGCGCATGCGCCGGGGCTGACTAGTTGGGTGGTTGAGGACAGGAACAACGCGGGCCGGAGGGCGCATTCCCCGCCGCGCGAAGAACGAGACAGATGCGATGAACGCGATCAGCAAGCCTTCCATGGGCGCCTACCGCATCGTGGACCACACCTATGACGTGGTGGTGGTCGGCGCCGGCGGCGCGGGGCTGCGCGCCACCTTCGGCATGGGCGCCGCCGGTCTCAAGACCGCCTGCATCACCAAGGTCTTCCCCACGCGCAGCCACACCGTCGCCGCGCAGGGCGGCGTCGGCGCGGCGCTCGGCAACATGGGGGAGGATGACTGGCGCTGGCACATGTACGACACCGTGAAGGGGTCGGACTGGCTCGGCGACCAGGACGCGATCGAATATATGTGCCGGGAAGCCATTCCCGCGATCATCGAGCTGGAGCACTACGGCGTGCCCTTCAGCCGGACGGAGGACGGGCGCATCTACCAGCGCCCCTTCGGCGGCCACATGAAGCACTACGGCAAGGAACCCGCGATGCGCGCCTGCGCCGCGGCGGACCGCACCGGCCACGCCATCCTGCACACGCTGTATCAGCAGTCGCTGAAGCACAACTGCGAGTTCTTCGTCGAGTATTTCGCCCTCGACCTGATCATGGACGATGAGGGCGCCTGCCGCGGCGTGATGGCCTGGAACCTCGAGGACGGCTCGATCCACCGCTTCCGGGCGCAGACCGTGGTGCTCGCCACCGGCGGCTACGGCCGCGCCTATTTCTCCTGCACCTCCGCGCACACCTGCACGGGCGATGGCGGCGGCATGGTGCTGCGCGCCGGCCTGCCGCTGCAGGACAACGAGTTCGTGCAGTTCCACCCGACCGGCATCTACGGCTCGGGCTGCCTGGTGACGGAAGGCGCACGCGGCGAAGGCGGCTACCTGACGAATTCCGAGGGCGAGCGCTTCATGGAGCGCTACGCGCCGACGGCCAAGGACCTCGCCTCCCGCGACGTCGTCTCCCGCGCCATGTCGATGGAGATCCGCGAGGGCCGCGGCGTGGGTCCGCACAAGGACCACATCCACCTGCACCTCGAGCACCTGGGCGCAGACATCCTGCACGAACGCCTGCCCGGCATCTCCGAGACCGCGAAGATCTTTGCCGGCGTGGACGTGACGAAGGAGCCGATCCCGATGCTCCCGACCGTCCACTACAACATGGGCGGAATCCCCACGAACATCCATTGCGAGGTGCTGGCCGCGACCGGCAAGGACCAGGACAAGGTCGTCCCCGGCCTGATGGCGGTGGGCGAGGCCGCCTGCGTCTCGGTCCACGGCGCCAACCGGCTCGGCACCAACTCGCTGCTCGACCTGGTCGTGTTCGGCCGCGCCGCGGCGCATCGCGCGGCCGAGACGATCAAGCCCGGTGCCTCCCAGGCGCCGCTGCCGCCCAAGGCGGGCGAAGCCTCGCTCGACCGCTTCGACCGCGTGCGCAACGCCAAGGGCAGCACGAGCGTGTCCGAGCTGCGGCTGACCATGCAGCGCACCATGCAGACCCATGCCGCGGTGTTCCGCACCACGGAGCTGCTGCGCGAGGGCGTGGAGAAGATGGACAAGGTCGCCGCCGGCTATGGCGACATCCGCATCGCCGACCGCTCGCTGATCTGGAATTCCGACCTGGTCGAGGCGCTGGAACTCGACAACCTGATCGGCAACGCCCTGACCACGATCCACGGCGCCGATGCCCGCCACGAAAGCCGCGGCGCCCATTCGCACGAGGACCATCCCGACCGCGACGACGCGAACTGGATGAAGCACACGCTCGCCCGCGTGGACGACAAATATGCGGTGAAGCTCGACTACCGCGACGTGAAGATGCGCACGCTGACCAACGAGGTGCAGGTCTTCCCGCCCAAGGCTCGCGTGTACTGAGGACCTGATCCCCGATGGCAACCTTCACGCTTCCCAAGAACTCCACCGTCAAGGACGGCAAGAGGCATCGCGCGCCCACGGGTGCGAAGAACGTCAAGTCGTTCAGGATCTATCGCTGGGATCCGGACAGCGGCGAGAACCCGCGCACCGACACCTACGAGATCGACCTCGACCAGTGCGGGCCGATGGTCCTGGACGCGCTGATCAAGATCAAGAACGAGGTCGACAGCACGCTGACCTTCCGGCGCTCCTGCCGCGAGGGCATCTGCGGCTCCTGCTCGATGAACATCGACGGGCTGAACACGCTGGCCTGCCTCAAGCCGATCGAGGAGGTGAAGGGCGACGTCCGCATCTCCCCGCTGCCGCACATGCCGGTGGTGAAGGACCTGGTGCCGGACCTGTCGCAGATCTACGCCCAGTTGCGCTCGGTCGAGCCCTGGCTGAAGGCGGACAGTCCGCCGCCGCCCGATGGCGAACGCCTGCAGTCGAAGGAGGAACGAGCGAAGCTCGACGGCCTCTGGGAATGCATCCTCTGCTTCTGCTGCTCGACCGCCTGCCCGTCGTATTGGTGGAACGGCGACCGCTACCTCGGCCCGGCGGTGCTGCTGCAGGCCTATCGCTGGATCGCGGACAGTCGCGACGAGGCGACGGGCGAGCGGCTCGATGCGCTCGAGGATCCGTTCAAGCTCTATCGCTGCCACACCATCATGAACTGCACCCGGACCTGCCCGAAGGGGCTGAACCCGGCACAGGCGATCGGCGAGATCAAGAAGCTGATGGTCGAGCGCCAGGGCTGATCGGCCCGGCCAGGACGCGCGTCGGGCGCCGCGGTTCCGTCGAGGGGCCGCGGCGCCTGCCGTTTCAGGGGTGGCGTCCCCGCCCGGCCCGGGTCTAGCCTTCCCGGCAAGAAGCCCACCGGGAGAATAGCAGCATGTCCAGGATCGCCCGCGCCGCGCTCGCCGGCGCCATCGCGCTCGCCGCGCCATCGGCCTTCGCGCAGACGCTGACCCTCGCCTCCGCCGCGCCCGTCACGACCATCGACCCGCATTTCCACAATGTCGGGCCGAACAACGCGCTCACCATGCACATCTTCGACCGGCTCGTGGAACGCGACGGGCGGGCCCGCCCGCACCCGTCGCTTGCCGAATCCTGGCGCGTCATCTCGGACACGGTCTGGGAGTTCAAGCTGCGCCAGGGCGTGACCTGGCACGATGGCCGGCCCTTCACCGCCGACGACGTGGTCTTCACCTTCGGCCGCGTCCCGAACGTGCCGAACAGCCCGGGCGGCTTCCAGGGCTTCCTGCGCGCGATCACGCGGGTCGAGGTGGTCGACCCGCACACCATCCGCCTGCACACCTCCGCCCCGCATCCGCTGATGCCGCTCGACCTCGCCTCGGTCTCGATCGTCGCGCGCCACGCGGCGGAAGGCGCGAGCACCGAGGACTACAACAGCGGCAAGGCAGCCATCGGCACCGGGCCCTATCGCCTCGTCTCCTACCGGCTCGGGGATCGCGTCGAGATGGAGCGCAACCCCAACTGGTTCGGGGGCACTGAGCCCTGGGCGCGCGTTTCCTACCGCATCATCACCAACGATGGGGCACGCACCGCGGCGCTGCTGGCGGGCGATGTCGACCTGATCGAACAGATCCCGACCTCCGACCTCGCGCGGCTGCGCCGGGACGCACGGGTGACGGTGACCTCCATCCCCTCCACGCGAACCGTCTACATCGTGCCGGACTACGGCCGCGAAGGGGGCGACCCGCAGGTCACCGACAATGCCGGCAACCCCCTGCCCGCCAACCCCTTCCGCGACGCCCGCGTCCGCCGCGCGCTGTCCATGGCGATCAACCGCCAGGCGCTGGCCGATCAGGTGATGGAAGGTGCCGGCACGGCCACCGCGCAATGGCTGCCCGAGGGCGCCTTTGGGTACAATCCGGCCGTCAGGCCGCGCGCCTACGACCCGGATGGCGCGCGTCGCCTGCTCGCCGAAGCGGGCTATCCGGAAGGATTCCGCGTCACCTTCTCCACCCCCAACGACCGCTGGCCGAACGATGGGCGCCTGACGCAGGCGGTCGCCCAGATGTGGACGCGCATCGGCGTTCGCGTGCAGGTGCAGGCGCTGCCCTGGACCGGCTTCGTGCCGCGCCGCGCGCGCTACGATTTCGCGGTCCAGCTCGCCGCCTGGGGCAGCAGCACGGGGGAAGGATCGAACTTCCTCGCCAACGTCGTCGCCACGCGCGACCGGGTGCGGCTGACGGGGGCGAACAACAACGCCCGCTTCTCCGACCCCGCCTTCGACGACCTGCTCGCCCGCGCCTCCGCGACGCTCGACGACGAGCGGCGGGAAGCCATGTGGCACGAGGCCACCGTGCGCTACGCCGAGACCGAGCCCTACATCCAGCTGATCCAGTACGTGAACACCTGGGCGGTGCGGCGCGGCATGACGCATGACCCGCGCATGGATGAGCGCACCATCGCCATGGGGGTGCGGCCGGCGCGCTGACCCGGAAAGGGGCCTTGCCCCTCTCCGGACCTCACCCCACCAGAGGCCGAAAGGCCTCTGGACACCGTCATTCTACAGAAAGCCGACAGGGTCCACGTCGACCTGCACGCGGACATTCCCGGGCGGGTCGACCTTGGCGAGCCATTCCGCGAGCAGCGGCTGCACCGCGATGTCGCGCCGCGTCTTCAACAGCAACCGCCGCCGGTGCCGACCGCGCAGGATGGCCAGTGGCGCGGGGGCGGGGCCCAGCACCTCGATCCCATCGCCGCCCGGCGCGGCCAGGCCGAGGTCGCGCGCGACGCGCTCGGCCGCGCGCTCCTCCTCCGCGCTCACGATGATGGCGGCGAGCCGGCCGAAGGGCGGCCAGTGGCCCGGGCGCCGCGCATCCGCCTCCGCGGCCATGAAGGCATCGAGATCACCGGAGACGAGCGCCTGCATCACCGCGTGCTCGGGCGCGAAGGTCTGCAGCAGCACGCGGCCGGGGCGCTCCTCCCGCCCCGCCCGCCCGGCCACCTGGTGCAGCAGCTGGAAGGTGCGCTCCGCCGCGCGCAGGTCGCCGCCGGCGAGGCCAAGGTCGGCATCGACCACGCCGACCAGCGTCAGGTGCGGGAAATGCCAGCCCTTGGCGACGATCTGCGTGCCGATCACGAGGTCGACCTCGCGGTCCTGGATCGCCTTCGCCGCCGCGGCTGCCGCCGCCGGGCCGGGGATGGTGTCGGATGCCATGACCAGCCGGCGCGCCTCGGGCCACAGCGTGCTCGCTTCCTCCAGCACGCGCTCCACGCCAGGGCCGATCGGCACGGTCGAATGTGGCGCGCCGCAATTCGGGCAGGCCTCGGGCGGCGCCTCCACATGGCCGCAATGATGGCATTGCAGGCGCCGCTGGGCACGGTGTTCCACCAGCCAGGCGGTGCAGTTCGGGCAGCGCATCCGGTGGCCGCAGGCGCGGCACAGCGTCATCGGCGCATAGCCGCGGCGGTTCAGGAACAGCATCGCCTGCTCCCCGCGCGCGAGCGTCTCCGTCACCGCCGCGACGAGCGGCGGGGAGAGGAAGCGCCCGCGCTCCGGCGGCGTGCGGCGCAGGTCGACCAGCGCCACGTCCGGCAGCGAGGCGCCGCCATGCCGCGCCGGCAGGTGCAGCGCGGCGTAGCGCCCCGTCTCGGCGTTCGTCGCACTTTCCAGCGATGGCGTGGCACTCGCCAGCACGCAGGCCGCGCCCGAAAGCCGCGCCCGCACCACCGCCATGTCGCGCGCGTGGTAGACGACGCCTTCCTCCTGCTTGAAGGCGGTCTCGTGCTCCTCGTCCACGATGATCAGGCCGAGATCCGGGAAAGGCAGGAACAGCGCGGATCGCGCGCCGACCAGCACCGTCGCCTCGCCTTCCGCGACCGCGCGCCAGGTGTCGCGCCGCGTGCGGGAGGTGAGTTCCGAATGCCACAGCGCCGGCGCGGTGCCGAAGCGCGCGACGAAGCGGTCGAGCCACTGCGTCGACAAGGCGATCTCCGGCAGCAGCACCAGCGCCTGGCGGCCCGCGCGCAGCGCCTCGGCGATCGCCTCGAAATAGACCTCGGTCTTGCCCGAGCCCGTCACGCCGGTGAGCAGCGTGGTGGAAAAGGCGCGGTGCGCGACGGCGCCGCGCAGCGCCGCGGCGGCGGCATCCTGCTCGGCGCCGAGCGTGGGGCCGGGCCGGGCAGCATCGGGCGTCGCGAAGCGGCGCGCCTGCGGC
>NZ_JACADQ010000087.1 GCF_016106015.1 Neoroseomonas rubea | reverse complement strand
CCCCGCCTCGCGCGGCGCGGCGCCCGGCCGGGCGGGTGGGGCCGGCTGCGGGGTCGCGGGCAGCACGCGCAGCCGGAAGCGCAGCCCTTCGCTGTCCCCGAAGGAAAGGTCCTCGACCACCCTGCGCGCACGGTTCAGTTCAGGCGACGCCGCCAGGATGCGCGCGACCTCCTCCTCCACCGCCCGTTCCAGAACCTCGCTGAGGACGCCGGTCGCGAAGCGCCTGCGCACCGCCTCCGGCACCGTGCCGGGCGGAGCGGCGCGGTGCAGGTTGCGCGCAATCTCGATCAGCCTGGCCTCGCGCGCGGCCAGGATGCGCGCGGCCGGCACATGGATCACGAAGGCGGCGCCGGTCTCCGTCGCCGGGCCCGGTGCAGCGTCGCCCGCGCTCATGCCCCGGGGGGAACGCCCGCCGCGGCCGAGCCGTCGCGGAAACGCTTCATGGGATCCCATGGCTCGCCGAGCTCGAAGAAGCGCCGCCCGGCCTCCTCCATGGTCCGCAGCACCCCGGCCATGCGCGGGTCGTCGTGCGGCAGCATCACCACGTTCCAGGCATCCCAGTCGAAGGCGGTCACCGGCTCGCCGAAGAAGTTGAACATGCGGTATCCGCCCGGGCAGAGCCGGCCCATCCAGTCGAACAGCACCTGGTCGGACGGCTTGCCCTCACCGCGAAAGAGGAACTTCCAGTCCACTTCCGCCACGACGATGGGCCGCGTGCGCCGGATCGTCGCCTCGGCGCCGAACAGCACGCGCAGCTCCTCGCCCTCGACATCGATCTTGATGAAGTGCGGCGCGACCGCAGCCACCTCGGCCACGTCGTCGAGCCGGCGCAGCGATACCGCCAGCGTCTCCGCCACCTTGGTCCGCTCGCTCACCTCGCGGTTGAGCGTGTTGTAGCCCGTCTCCTCGGCGCGGAAGAACTGCGCCGTGCCCTCATGGTCCGACAGCGCGATCGGGATGATCGTGAGGTTCGGGAAACGCGCCTGCCATCTGATCAGCAACGCGGCCAGCCGGGGATCGGGCTCGAACGCCAGCACGCGCCCCTCGGATCCCACGGCTTCAAGCATGACGTAGGTATGCGATCCCCAATTCGCGCCGATGTCGATGGCGCAGCCGCCCTTCGGGCAATGCTCATCGACCAGGCCTTGGATCACGAACTCGAAAAACTTGCCCTTCACGTCGTTCGACGACGCCGACCAGCGCTCATGGGTCATCGCGCGCGCCTTCATGGAGCGGCCCCCCGCTTGCAGTGCCGCGATCGCATCGTCAGCTTCAATCCCATGATCAGTCTGTGACCGGCAGGCCTCTTCGCCGGAACACATAACCCCAAATGTTCCGGTTCCGGCAAGACCGCCCGGCCCGCCCATCCGCGACCACCGCACCGCGACCCGATACGAAAATGAGCGCAGGGGCCGACCTTCGCGTCACCACGCTCGCCGCAAGCGCGCCGTGGTTGCGCGGCGCGTCCACGGGTCGAGGCGCCACATGCCTTCAGGCGCATCGGCGAAGCCGGCGGCTTCCACGCCGCGCAGCGCCAGCGACTCCAGCCGCGCCCCGGCCATCTGTGCCGTCACGAACTGACCGGAGGCAACATCCCACCCTGGGCAGCGATGGATCACGAAGACGTGTCACGGCATGGAACCGCGCACCACCACTGCCCCACGCCGCTCCCGACGCAACGACGGTGCCGTGAGGGCCTGCTGATCCGAGGCGGGGCGCGGTGGTAGCGGCGAGCGGACTTGAACCGCTGACCCCGGCATTATGAGTGCCGTGCTCTAACCAACTGAGCTACGCCGCCAACGCGAGGGCCGCGAGTTAGGCCGCGGCCCGCCCCGTGTCAACCGATCCGCGCCCGCGCAGGAAGCCCCCGCCCAGCACGCGGTTCCCATCATACAGCACGCAGGCCTGGCCGGGGGCGACGATTCCCGGGACATCGAGCGCGACATGCGCGAGGCCCGAGGCCGCATCCCAGGTCACGGTCGCATCGCGCGGCGCCTCCCGCGCGCGGAGCTTCGCCTGGCAGCGCAGCGGCGCGGCGGGCGGGTCGATCAGCCAGTTCATCTCGCCGGCCACGGCCTCGCCCGTCTCGAGCGCGCCGCGGGGGGCGACGACGATGCGCCGTCTGCCCGCATCGACGCCGGCGACGAACAGGCGGTCATCGCCATCCCAGGACGCCTCGCCAAGGCCCCTGCCCTGGCCCACCGTGTAGCGCGCGATGCCGCGATGGGTGCCGAGCACGCGGCCATCGGCGTGCACCACCTCGCCCGGCGCGGTCGCCTCGGGCCGCAGCTTCGCGACCAGGTCGTCGTAGCGGCCCTCAGGCACGAAGCAGATGTCCTGGCTGTCGGGCTTGTCCGCGACCTTGAGGCCGAGCCTTGCGGCGACGGCGCGGACCGCATCCTTGTCCGGGTAGCCGCCGAGTGGGAAGCGCGCGAAGGCGAGCTGATCCCGCGTGGTCGCCGCGAGGAAGTAGGACTGGTCGCGCGCCGGGTCGGCCGCGCGGTGCAGCTCGGCGCCGCCGGCGCCTTCCACGCGGCGGGCATAGTGGCCGGTCGCCAGCGCCTCGCAGCCGAGGTCGCGGGCGAGCGCCACCAGGTCGCGGAACTTCACCGTCTGGTTGCAGCGGATGCAGGGGACCGGCGTCTCGCCGCGGGCATAGGTGTCGGCGAAATCGCCGATCACCTCGCGGCGGAACACCTGCTCGCGGTCCAGCACGTAGTGCGGGATGCCGAGGCGGTCGGCCACGTCGCGCGCGTCGTGGATGTCCTGCCCGGCGCAGCAGGCCCCCTTCTTCTGGATGGCGGCGCCGTGGTCGTAGAGCTGGAGCGTGGCGCCGACGACCTCGTGCCCTTCCTCGGCCAGCAGGCCGGCGACCACGCTGGAATCGACGCCGCCCGACATGGCGACGAGGATCCTCATGACGCGGCGTCCAGCCCCTGCTGCCAGAAGCGCTGCTCGAGCCGCGCGGCCTCGGCGAAGTCGGCCGCAAGCCGGGCGAAGCGGGCCTCCCCGCCATGGGAGACACCGAGCGCGTCGATCCGTGCGGCGGCGGCGCGCGCCATGGCCTGGTAGTCCTCGGCCGCGTAGGTGTCGATCCAGGACTGGTAGGGGTTCGCCTCGGCGCGGCGGGCGGGGTCTGCCAGGATGCGCAGCGCCACTTCGCCATAGCCCACGGTGCAGGGGGCGAGCGCCACTTCCAGGTCGAGGATGTCCCCGAAGAGGCCGCGGTCCAGCACCCAGCGGGTGTAGGACACCGTCTCGGCACTCTCCGGCGTCGCGACCACGTCCTGTTCCGACAGGCCCCACCCGGCGCAGTACTTCAGGTGCAGCTTCGTCTCATCCAGGATGGCGAGCACCGCCGCCGCCTTCTCCCGCATCGCGGCGAGACTTTCCCCCTTCACCACCGCGAAGGCCTTGGCCCGGGCGAAGTGGATCAGGAACAGGTAGTCCTGGATCAGGTAGGTGCGGAAGGCCGGCAGCGGCAGCGAGCCATCCGACAGGCGGCGGACGAAGGGATGCCAAGTGTAGCCGCTCCATGCTTCGGCCGAGGCGGCGCGCAGGCGGCGGAACAGGCCGCCTTCCGCGCCGAAGTCGGTCTCCCAGCGCGGCGCGGCCATGGCCTCAGCCGCCCGCGTTGCGGCTGCCCGCCGGCAGCTTCACGACCAGGCCGTCCAGCGCATCGGTCATGATGATCTGGCAGCCGAGGCGGGAGGTCTCCTGCAGGTCGAAGGCGAGGTCGAGCATGTCTTCCTCATCCTCGGTCGGCTTGGCGAGCTTGCCGAACCAGGCGCCATCCACGATCACGTGGCAGGTGGAGCAGGCGAGCGAGCCCTCGCAGGCGCCCTCGATATCCACGCCGTGGCGGTGCGCGATCTCGAGCACCGAGAGGCCCAGCGGCGCCTCCACTTCCTTGCGCGACCCGTCGCGCCCGACGAACACCATCTTCGGCATGTCTACTCCGCCGCCCTGCCTGTTCCGGAAGAAGCCTTCGCCCAGGCGTCCGCGAGCATCGCGGCGGCCAGGTCGACATCGGCGGGCGAGGTAAAGCGTCCGATGCCGATCCGCAAGGTGGCCCTGGCCCTCGATTCGTCGAGGCCGATGGCGCGCAGCACGTAGGAGGGCTCGACCTCGGCCGAGGAACAGGCCGAGCCGGTCGACACACACACCATTGGCGCCGCCTCCATGATCGCCTGCGCGGTGACGCCGCCGGGGAAGGCGAGGCTGAGGTTGCCCGTGACCTTCTCGCCCCCCGGCGCGTTCACGGCGAGGCCGGGCACGGCGGCCGAAAGGGCCGCGAGGAAACGGTCGCGCTGGCCGGCGATGCGCCCGGCATCGAGCAGGCCCTCGATTGCCGCGATCCGGCAGGCCTCCCCGAAGCCGACCACCAGGGGTGCCGCGAGCGTGCCGGAGCGTAGCCCCCTCTCCTGCCCCCCGCCGGAGAACAGCGGGGCGAGGCGCACGCGCGGGCGCCGGCGGACATAGAGCGCGCCGATGCCCTTCGGCCCATAGACCTTGTGGCCGGAGAGGGAGAGCAGGTCGGCGCGGATCTCCTCGACATCGAGCGGGATGCGGCCGGCCGCCTGGGCGGCGTCGGTATGGAACAGCGCGCCGGCTTCCTTGGCGATGGCGCCGATCGCGGCGAGGTCCTGGATGACGCCGATCTCGTTGTTCACCGCCATGACGGAGACGAGCAGCGTGCGGTGGTCGATGGCCGCGCGCAGCGCGTCGAGGTCGGCGAGCCCCTTGCCGTCCACCGGCAGGATGACGGGCTCGAAGCCTTCCGCGGCCAGGTCGCGGACGCTTTCGAGGACGCATTTGTGCTCGGTGGCGAAGGTGATGACGCGGCGGCGGTCGGTGCCCTGGCTCGCGGCGAAGCGGGCGGCGCCCTTGATGGCGAGGTTGTTCGCCTCGGTCGCGCCGGAGGTGAGGATGATCTCCCGCGCATCGGCGCAGATGAGGTCGGCGACGTAGCCCCGGGCTTCCTCGACCGCTTCCTCGGCGGCGCGGCCCATGGCGTGCTCGATGCTGGCGGGGTTGGCGAAATTGTCTTCCCACCAGGGGCGCATGGCGGCGAGCACGCGCGGGTCCACCGGGGTGGTGGCGTGGCAGTCGAGGTAGACGGGTCGGTTCGGCGTCGCGGTCATGGGCGGAAGATGGTCCGGAAGGCGGTGCGGCGGGAGGGTCGCGGCGGGCATGGCGGGATTGCTTGATTCGGACAAATGCCCCGGGCGGCGGTGGCGTGTGCGGGTTTCGGACAAATTGCCCATCCGGCGGGTGGGGATGGTTTCGGACAAATTCCCGGCGCGGGGGTCTGGCTGGTGTGGCTGGGACGGATGCACGGGTTCAAAGAGCGGGGGCGCCGTGGCGCCGCCACGCGGAACCATAATAGGAATGTTTTCTTTGCACAAGGTTCCCGCCCGCCTCGCCGGCCGGGCCTTGGCGACAGGCAAAAAAAGGAGTGGGGGGTGTCGGGGGGCGAGTTCCCTCGCCCCCTGACACTTACGCCGCCCGCCGCGCCCGCAGCGCCGCCCAGGCGCGCACGAAGCGTTCGGCCGCGTCCTCCGGTGTGTTCCATGGCAGGGAGACGCGGATCGCGCAGGCCGCGTCGGCCCCGAGCCCCATGGCGGCCAGCACGTGCGACGCGCCCACCTTCCCCGAGGAACAGGCCGCTCCAGCCGAGACCCGCACGCCCGCGAGGTCGAGCGCGATCACCTGGGTTTCGGCGGCGAGCCCCGGCAGCAGGATGGAGGTGGTGTTGGGCAGGCGTGGCGCCTCGCGGCCGGGGAAGCGGGCTTCGGGGGCGATGGCGGCGATGCGGGCCTCGATCTCGTCGCGGATGGCGGCGAGGCGGGTGGCCTCGGCGGGCTCGGGGGTGGCGGCCGCGAAGCCTGCGATGGCCGGCAGTGGTTCGGTGCCCCCTCGCCTTCCGCGTTCCTGCCCGCCGCCGGCGATGACTGGCGCGGGGTCGAGGCCCGGGCGGAGGAGGAGGGCGCCGGCGCCCTTGGGCCCGCCCAACTTGTGGGCCGAGAGGGCGATGCTGTCGGCCGGGGCCAGGATGGTCGGCACGCGCCCGGCGGCCTGGACGGCGTCGACATGCAGCAGGGCGCCATGGGCGTGGCAGAGCGCGGCCGCGGCTTCGATCGGGTGCAGCACGCCGGTCTCGTTGTTGGCGGCCATGAGGCAGACCAGCGCCGGTGGCTGGCCCGCCAGCGCGGCTTCGAGCGCGGCGAGGTTGAGCGTGCCGTCGGGCAGTACAGGGAGCGTGGCGGCGCCCTCGGCCGCGCGCAGGACGCAGGGGTGCTCGGTTGCGCCGACCAGGATGCGCCGCCCGGCCGAAAGGCCGCGGATGGCGAGGGTGTTGGCCTCGGTCCCGCCGGAGGTGAAGACCAAGTCCTGGGGCCTGCCGCCGAAGCGGGCGGCGATGACGGCGCGGGCGTCCTCCAGCACCCTCCGGGCGGCGCGGCCGGCGGCGTGGACCGAGGATGGGTTGCCCGGCAGGTCGAGCGCGGCGAGCAGGGCGGCGCGCGCCGCGGGGCGGAGCGGTTCGGTGGCGTTGGCGTCGAGGTCGAGCGCCGGCACGGGCGCTACTGCGCCGCGGCCTGGGAGGTCGGGGTGTCCTCCTGCGCCGGTCCTGGCGGGCAGGCGCGGCCGATGACGCGGCCCTCGACGATGTCGGCGAGCGTGACGCCGGCGAGGAAGAGGCGGATCTGGGCGCCGAGCTCGGCCCAGAGGTCGTGCGTCAGGCAGCGATGGCCGGCGAGGCATCCGGGCCCGCCATCCTCGCAGCGGGTGGCGATGATCGGTTCGTCGGCGGCCTCGACCACCTCGGCGACGGGGATCTGGGCGGCGGGGCGGGCCAGGCGATAGCCGCCGCCGGGGCCGCGGGCGGAGGCGACGAGGCCGGCGCGGCGCAGGCGCCCGAACAATTGTTCCAGATAGGCGACGGACAGGAGCTGGGCGGCCGCGATTTCCCCCAGCGTGACCGGCCGTCCGTTGGCGGCGCATTCGCCACGGGCTTCGCGCTCGGCCATTTCGACCATGGCCATGACCGCGTACCGCCCTCGCGTGGACAGTCGCATGGGCTACCCCGCTATGCCTGCAATGCTGATGACACGTCCCGACATGATGCCGCTGTCGTGATTCTGTTATGTGTTTCGTGTTCGGCTAAGTATATTGGCGTCGCCTCGGGGACACGGGAACCTCCCCCGGGGCACCATGGACGACAGCAAGGGCAGTTTTTTCGGTGCCATTGCGCCCCGCAGGTGCGTTGTGGGGCAACGGTATGGTTGTTGACCGGTGGGGTCAAGAATTTGCCCACCCGGCCACGCCGTGATCCATGTCGGCGCCAGCCGAGGATGCGAGGTTCCCCAAACCGCGGCGGGTCGTCGCGCATACTGGGTCAGGCCCTCCGGGGCGGCCCAGTGTCGCACGACCAGCGGCAAAGCGCATTGGAACTGAACGCACGATGCCCGAGGTCATGTTCGCCGGACCTGATGGCCGGCTCGAAGGGCGCTACCACCACTCGAAGCGCCAGAATGCCCCTGTGGCGCTGATCCTGCACCCGCACCCGCTCCATGGCGGGACCATGAACAATCGGGTCAGCTATTCCCTGTTCCAACGCTTCCAGGCGATGGGCTTCTCGACCCTTCGCTTCAACTATCGCGGCGTCGGCCGCAGCCAGGGCCGCTACGACGGCGGCATCGGCGAAGTGGCGGATGCCTGCGCCGGGCTCGACTTCCTCCAGGCCGTGAACCCGAATGCCTCGATGCTCTGGGTCGCGGGCTACTCCTTCGGCGCCTATGTCGGCATGCAGGTGCTCATGCGCCGGCCGGAAATGGGCGGCTTCATCTCCATCAGCGCGCCGGCGTCGCACTACGATTTCGGCTTCCTCGCCCCCTGCCCCTGCAACGGGCTGATCTTCCACGGCGCCGACGACGAGCTCGTGCCCGAGCCGTCCGTGCGCAAGCTGGTCGACAAGCTCAACACCCAGAAGGGCATCACCATCGACTATCGCGTGATGCCGGGCGCGGGGCATGTCTACACGCCCGAGCAGACCGAGAAGGTGATCGACGCGGCGGAAGACCATGTGATGGGCGTGCTCAACCGCGGCCGGATGTCGCTCGCGGCCGACTGAGCGGCATCACCATCCGACCAGGCCAAGGGGCCGCCGGGCAATCCGGCGGCCCTTTTTTCGTTTGGCGGCGAAGGGGGGGGATGCAACGTCGCCATGCAGAAGGAAGACACCACGGGAACCGGAACGCATCCTGGCCATCCCTGCGTCATCGTGCATTGATCCAGATCACATGAACGTCGCGGCGCCGACACCCTGGCCGGGCGCGCCGGGTCCGGGCATCCTCCGCGCAACATCGCCAGGAGGAAGCCCCTTGAGCATCACGCGCAGAACGGCACTCGCCGCCGCCCTCGCCACCCCTTCCCTCGCCCGCGCGCAAGGGGCCGGGTGGCGGCCCGACCGCCAGATCACCATGATCGTCGCCTTCGCCGCCGGCGGCGGGACGGACCTCGCGGCGCGGACCATCGCGCGCTTCATGGAAAAGGATCTCGGCCAGTCCGTGGTGGTGCTGAACCGCCCGGGCGCGGGGGGCGAGATCGGGTTCTCGGAACTCGCCCGCGCCAGGCCCGACGGCTACACGATCGGCTTCATCAATACGCCCACCATCGTGACCATCCCGATCGAACGGCGGGCGCGCTTCAAGCTCGACGATTTCGCGCTGATCGCGAACATCGTGGACGATCCGGGCGGGATGTGGGTGCTGAACGACAGCCCGATCCGCGACTTCCAGGGGCTGCTGGCCGCGGCGCGCGCGCAGCCTGGCGCGATCGGCTACGGCACGACGGGGATCGGCTCGGACGACCACCTGGCGGTGCTGGCGATCCAGCGCGCGACGCGCACGGAATTCCTGCACATCCCCTTCGCCGGATCCTCGCAGGTGAAGCAGAACCTGATGTCGCGGGCGATCCCGCTGGCCGTGATGAACATGGCCGAAGGCATCGCCGAATGGCGCCAGGGCGTGCTGCGCCCGCTCGCGCAGATGGGGGCGACGCGCTGGGAACCGGCGGCCGAGGTGCCCACGCTGAAGGAGATGGGCATCGACGTGGTGGAGGGATCCATGCGCGGCATGGCCGCCCCCGCGGGGATGCCGGCGGAAGTGCTGGAACGGCTCGCCCTGTCCGTCCGCCGCACGGTGGAGGACGCGGAATTCCAGGCGATCGCGCGCCAGCAGAACCTGCCGCTGCGCTTCCTCGCCCCCGGGCCGTATCGCGCGGAACTTGAGGCGCTGAAGGCGCGCTACGAGGCGCTGTGGGCGCAGCATCCCTGGCGGGAGTGAGCCGGGCGCTGGGAGGAGCCGCCGCACCGGCCGGGTAACGCCGCAAGCCGGCGTCGATGGGTCGCGCCGCGCGCAAGCGCAGGCGCGCGCATCTTCAGGCCGCGCGCAGGCGCAAGCGTTTTCAGGCCGCGCGCAGGCGCGCGAGGAACCCATCGACCGTGCCGCGCATCTGCGTCGCTCGGTCGGCCATGGTCTCGGCGGTGCCGCGCAGCGCCTCGGCGGAACGGCCATTGCCGGCGATCCGGTCCGACACCTCGCGCGTCGAATGGTGGATGCCCCCGAGCAGCTCGGCGCTGCGACGCGTCGCCTCGGCGATTGCGGCCGCCTCGCGGCCCTGGCGCTCGGTGGTCTCGGCAAGTTCGCCCGACAGCGACAGCAATTGCCGCGCGATGTCGACGACGCCGGCGACGGCGGACTGCGCCGCCATGCTCTCGGCCTGCACGAGCCGGATGCGCTCCTCGATCTCTCCAGTGGCCTGCGCCGTCTGTCCGGCGAGTGTCTTCACCTCGGAGGCGACGACGGCGAAGCCCTTGCCGGCCTCCCCGGCGCGCGCCGCCTCGATCGTGGCATTCAGCGCGAGCAGGTTGGTCTGGTTCGCGATGCCCGCGATCAGACGGGTGATCTCTCCGATCTGCTCGGCGCTGCGGCGCAGCGAGCGGATCTGCGCGTCGGTCGCCTCGGCCGCCTCGGTGGCCTGGCGGATGATCGCCGCGCTGCGCCCGACGGTGCCGGTCACGGCGGCGACGCCGGCGGTCAGGCGGTCGATCACCGCGCTCGATTCATCTACCTCGCCGCTGGCACGCGCGGCACCCTCGGCCGCACCGGCGGATGCGCGGCTGGCGGTCGCGCCGTCCTCGGCCAAGCGGTTCGCCTCGGCCAGCAGGGCGCCGGCGGCGTCGGCGACGACCGCGACGATGCGCCCCGCCTCGGCCTCGAAGGCGCTCGCCTCGGCATGGAGCGCGCCGGCCCGCGCCTGCGCTTCGGCAAGCCTGGCCGCCTCGCTCGTCTGGCGCGCGGCAAGTTCGTCGCGCATCCGTGCGAGGGATGTCATCAGCGCGCCGCACTCGTCCCGGCGACCAGTGTCGATCGGTGTGACGAGGTCGCCGCCGGCGACGCGTTCGGCCACGCCGATCGCCGCCGCATAGCCATCGGCAACGAGCGCGCCGAGCCGCCGCGCGAGCCACACGCCGCCCGCCATCGCCAGGAGCACGGCGGCAATCACCAGGATCTGGAGCCACGCGGCGAGCGCCGCGGTGGCGGCGCTGTCGGCAGCCGCGGCTTCCCGCCGGGCGCGGGTGGCATCCTCGATCGCGCCATGCAGCGCGGCGCGCTCGGCCAGCAGCAGGTCCTCGCGCAGCAGCGCGGTCTGCGGGCCGGCCCGGCTGCCCGGCAGGCGCTTGTCCATCTCCCCCAGCCAGGCCTCGATGCGCGGGCCCAGCGCGGCGAAGGCCGCGTCGCCCGCGGCCAGCGGCTCAAGGGCGCGTGCCAGCACGGCCGCCTCGGCCCGGAAGGCCTGCGCCTGGGTGCGCGCCTCGGCGGGGTCGCCGCTGTTCATGCCGTCGGAGGCGGCGCGAAAGGCCCGCTCGAAGGCGAGCTGCGCGATGCGGGTATGCTCGACCGCGTCGAGCGTCGCCTCGACCGCGGCGATCCCCTCGCGCAGCTTCAGCTTGCCGAACACGCCAATCAGGCCCTGCACCAGGCCGAGGCCGATGAGGCAGGCGAACCCGATGAGGAGGCGTCGCTGGATGGTCATGGCCGAGGGCCCTTCCGTCGTGACGGCGTGGCGTGGTGGCGCGCTCAGCGCGGCAAAGTCGGGGCGCGGAATTCCTGGATCGGCGCGCTCAGCGTCGCGAGGAAGGCGAGGAGGTCCTCGCGCTGGCGGTCCGTCAGGCTGAGCGGCTGCATCAGCGGCGACAGGCTCGGTCGCCGTTGCCCGCCGGTCTCATAGAAGCGGACGACAGCCTCGAGATCGGCCAGCACGCCATTGTGCATGTAGGGGGCGCGGCGGACCGTGTCGCGCAGGCCGGGCGTCTTGAAGGCGTGGCGCGCGAGCGGGTTGGCCGGGTCGAATTCGGCGCGGCCGATGTCGCCGGTCGGCAGTCCGATGTCGTGGAAGCGGTTGTCGGTGAACGGCCAGCCGCTGTGGCAGGCGGCGCAGCGCCCTTCATTCTGGAACACGTCGAGCCCCCGCCGGGCGGCGGCGCTGATCGCGCCATCATCGCCATCGACCCAGCGGTCGAAGTCGGACCGACCGGCAACGATGGTGCGCTCGAAGGTGGCGATCGCGCGCGTTATGGTCGCGACGGTGATGCCTTCGCCCGGATAGGCCGCTTCGAACAGGGGCGCGTAGCCGGCGATTCCGGCGAGTTTCCCGGGCAGTTCGGCGAGCGGCATGTTCATCTCGACCGCCGCGGCGATGGGGCCGGCGGCCTGCGCTTCCAGTGTCGGCGCGCGGCCGTCCCAGAAGAAGGGCCCGCCCCAGGCGGCGTTCAGCACGGTGGGAGACCGGCGGCCGAGCCGGACCATGCCGTGCCCGCGGCCGAGCGCCTGGCCGTCGCCCCAGCCGAAGGACGGGTTGTGGCAGGAGGCGCAGGACAACAGGTTGGACGAGGACAGCCGCGGATCGAAGAACAGGATCCGCCCGAGCATCGCGCGTTCGGGCGTATGCGCGTTCGCGGCGGGGAAGGGCACGACCTCCGGCCGGCGGTACATCGCCCGCAGCTGTTCGGTTGTCGGGATTTCCGCCGCGCTCGCGCCTGTGGCGGCAAGCAGAAGCGCGAGGAGCAGTCGCGAGGCAAGGCGCATCAGGGGCCCTCCGGCCACGTCACGATGGCACTAAAGCCCAACGATCCTTCCGGAATCATAACGATCCAGGATCAAGAGTGAGACAAAGCGGGACGATCGCCGGAAGTGGGCGCGTGCCGGACCGCTGCGGCCGCCTAGGCGCGCAGCGCCACCAGGTCTGCCACGTTCGCCGCCGTCAGCAGGCCGAGCAGCCGCCCGGCGGAATCCTCCACGGCAACCGCAGGCGCGCCGGCGAGTCCTTTCACCGCCTCGTTGAGGGGCGCGCGGGGCGGCACGCGCGGCACGGGCGCCATCGCATCCGCGACCGGCGTCGAAGGGCCGGCGGCGCGCAGGGCGTGGATGATGGCATCGCGCGTCAGCAGGCCCATCAGCCGCCCGGCGCCGTCGACGATGGGGAAATCCTGCTGCGGGGTGCGCAGCAGCGCCTCGGCCGCCGCCCCGACATCGGCGGCGGGCGGCAATGCCTCGAAGCGCGTCTCCATGGCGTCCTCCGCCGTCAGGCCGCGCGTCGCGGCGCGGAAGCCGGCCTCCGCGGCCTCCCCCGCCGCGCCGAGATAGACGAAGAGCGCGATGAAGATCAGCAGCGGCGCGCCGAACAGGCCCGCAAGGCCGAGCAGGAAGGCGATGCCCTGCCCCACCCGCGCGGCCGTCTCCGTTGCCGCGGCATGGGTCATGCGAAGGGCCAGCAGCGCGCGCAGCACGCGCCCGCCATCCATCGGGAAGGCCGGCAGCAGGTTGAACAGGACAAGGAAGGCATTCACCCAGAACAGGCGCGGCAGGAAGCCGGCGGTCGGGTCCTCGACCGTCAGCCCTTCCTCGGGCCCCGGCATGCCGCCGAGCAGCAGGGCGATCAGCAGGCAGATGCCGACATTCACCGCCGGGCCGGCGAGCGCGATGAACACCTCCCGCCAAGGCTCCTCGGGGATGGATTCCAGCCGCGCGACGCCGCCGATGGGCAACAGCGTGATGTCCGGCGTCGCGATGCCGTAGCGCCTGGCCGCCGCGGCGTGGCCGAGTTCATGCAGCACGACGCAGCCGAAGACGAGGGCGACGAAGACGATCCCCGCCACCGCGTCGGCGAGCCCGCCGCGCATCGCATGCATCGCGCCGATCCAGGCGAGCAGCAGGAAGAAGGTGACATGGATGCGGATGACCGTGCCGCGCACGCTGCCGATGGCGAATGACCAGGACAAGGATCGCCCCTCCGTGATCCGCACAGCCTACAGCAGATGACGCCCTACAGCAGCGCGCCGACGATCCGCCCGCCGGCGAGCGGCCGCGGCGCGCCCGTCGTGCTGGGGAAGGTGATCGGCAGGCCGCGCGCGACGCGTGCCGCCAGCAGACCGAAGGCCTGCGCTTCCAGCGCATCCCCGTCCCAGCCCGCGACCTCCACCGGGCGGACCGGTTCCTCGAGCGCGCCGGCCAGCGCGCGCATCAGCGCCGGGTTGCGCCGGCCGCCGCCGGCGACGAGCCATTGCAGCGGCGGGTCGGGGAACAGCCGCGCCGCGGCCGCGACGCAGACGGCGCAGAAGGCGCAGAGCGTC
>NZ_JACADQ010000086.1 GCF_016106015.1 Neoroseomonas rubea | reverse complement strand
GCCGGCAGCGGGGCCACGCGATCCCAGTGGATCTCGAGGCCCGGGCGCGAGATGGCGTGCGCCGCCTCGTCGCGGGCCGCCTCGGGCAAAGGGGCGACCGCCGCGCGCGCCGCCGCCAGCTGGTCGGCCATGCGATCGATCCGCGCGCCCTGCTCCGTGTCGCGCAGCGCGCGCTCATGCACCCACATGCTGCCGATGTGCAGCAGCATCAGCCCGCCCAGCAGCAGCAGCGTGATGCGTCCGGCCAGGCTCGCGGGCCAGGGCGACCTCATGCCCGGGTCACGTCCGCCACCAGCACGTATCCCGCCCCGCGCACGGTCTTGATGAGGGAGGGGCTGTCCTCCTCCGGCTCGATCTTGCGGCGCAGGCGGCTGACCTGGACATCGACGGTCCGGTCGAAGGGGTCGGCGCCGATGCGCCGCTTGGCGACCTCGAGCAGCTGTTCCCGCGACAGGACGCGCTGCGGGTGTTCGAGGAAGGCGATCAGCAGGTCGTATTCGGCGCCCGAGAGATCGACCGCGACACCCTCGGGGGAGGTGAGTTCCCGCCGCGCCGTGTCCAGCACCCAGCCGGCGAAGGCCAGCCGCCGCGACCGCGGGTCGGGCTGCGCATCCGCCGGCGCGGCGCGGCGCAGCAGGGCGCGGACGCGCGCGACCAGTTCCCGCGGCGCGAAGGGCTTCGCCACATAGTCGTCGGCGCCGAGCTCGAGGCCGAGGACGCGGTCCATCTCCTCCCCCCGCGCGGTCAGCATCAGCACCGGAACGCGCGACCGCTCCCGCAGGCGGCGGAGCAGGTCGAGGCCGGAGGCGCCGGGCAGCATCACGTCGAGCAGGATCAGGTCCGGCTGCCCGGCCGGGCTGTCCAGCACCTCCCACATCTCGCGCCCGTCGCGGGCGGTCGAGACGCGGAAGGCCGCTTCGCGCAGCAGGCGCGCGACGAGGTTCCGCATCTCGCCGTCATCCTCGACGACGAGGATATGCGCCTCGGGGTCGAGCAGGCGGCGTTCTGCGGCGTCGCTCATCTGGCCGCTTCGATGGGCGCGTAGCGCGCCTGGACGCGGGGCTGCCCGGCGGCGGGGACCAGCTGCACGACGACGCGCAGGCCGGGCTCGGCCCGGAACTCCCCGCTGGCGACCAGCGCGGTGCCATCGGGCCGCGGCGCGAAGGTGACGGTCTGCTGGCGGCCTCCGGCCAGCACGATCCCGGTCGCGGTCGCACCGGTCGCGGAAAGCGGACGGTCGTTCGTGTCGTACAGGAAGAAGGTCAGCCGCCCGTCCTGCGCCAGCAGCTCCCCATGGTAGCTGCCGATGTCTTGCATCTGGCCGCCATTCGGCCCGCGGGAGGGGCCATGCGCCAGCGCCAGGGACGGCAGGAGGATCAGTGCGGCGGCGATCAGGCTGCGCTTGGTCGGCATCGAAGTCTCCTCGGATCAGAATGTCTCGGGCGCGAGCGCCCCGCCAGCGCGGCGTTCCTCGGCCTCGGCGCGCAGCCGTTTCAGCGCCGGGCGGCCGAAGCGGTGGAACAGGATCGGCGTCACCAGCGTATCGAGCAGCGTGGCGCTGACCAGGCCGCCCAGGATGGTGATGGCGACCGGGTGCAGGATCTCCTTGCCCGGCGCGTCGGCGCCGATCGCCAGCGGGATCAGCGCGAGCCCGGCGGAGAGCGCGGTCATCAGGACCGGCGTCAGGCGTTCCGCGCTGCCGCGCAGCACCAGCGCCAGGCCCCAGCGCTCGCCCTCGTGCAGCGCGAGGTTCAGGTAGTGGCTGACCTTCAGGATCCCGTTGCGTGTCGTGATGCCGGTGAGGGTGACGAAGCCCACCAGCGTCGCGACCGACAGCGGCTGCCCGGCGATCCAGATCGCCGCGACGGCGCCGATCAGCGCGAGCGGCACGTTGCCCATGATGATCACCGCCAGCATGGCCGAGCGGTAGCGGGAGTAGAGCACGACGAAGATCAGGCCGAGCGAGATCAGGGCGAGGACGGCGATGGTGCGCATCGCCTCCTCCTGCGCCTGGAAGGTGCCTTCCAGCGCCGTGGTGTAGCCCGTGGGCATCGGCATGCGCGCCAGCTCGGCGCGGATGCCGGCGATGACCTGCGCCATGTCGGCATCGGGGGCCGTGTTGGCGAGCACCACGATTCGCCGGCGCGCGCCTTCCCGCAGGATCTGGTTCGGGCCGTCCCCTTCCTCGACGCGCGCGAGCAGGCCGAGCGGCACGCGCCCGTGCGGCGTGGGCACGAGCGCCTCGGCGAGGCGGGCGGTGGTCCGGTCCTCGTCGGCGAGGCGCAGCACCACGTCGAAGCGGCGCGCGCCGTCCAGGATCTGGCTGACGACCGTGCCGCCGGTCAGCGATTCCAGCGTTTCCGTCAGCGCCGCCGCCGAGACGCCGTAGAGCCCGGCGCGCTCATGATCGACGGCGATGCGCAGCTGCGGGATTCGCACCTGGCGCTCCAGCTGCAGGTCGGTCAGGCCGGGCACGTTCTCCGCCAGCCGGCCACGCAGCGTCTCGGCCAGCGTCCGCAGCGTGTCGAGGTCGTCGCCGAAGATCTTCAGCGCGACCTGCGCCCGCACGCCGGAGAGCATGTGGTCCAGCCGGTGGCTGATCGGCTGGCCGATGTTCACCGCGGCCGGCAGGGCGGCGAGCCGCGCGCGGATATCGGCCAGCACCTCGGGGCGGGGACGTCCGCCTTCGCGCAGGTCGAGGTCGAGTTCCGAGGAATGCACGCCCTCCGCATGCTCGTCCAGTTCCGCCCGGCCGGTGCGGCGGCCGACACCCTTCACCTCGGGGACCTGCATCAGCAGGCGTTCCGCGACGCGGCCGAGCGCATCCGATTCCGCCAGCGAGATGCCCGGCTGGTAGGTGACGTTGATGACGAGCGTGCCCTCGTTGAAGGGCGGCAGGAAGGCGCGCGGCAGGAAGGGCACGCTGGCCGCGGCGATGGCGACGCCGCCGAAGGCGAGGCCCAACACCAGCGGCCGGTGCGCGAAGGCCCGGCGCAGCAGACGGTCCTGCGCCGCCTTCAGCCCGCGCACCAGCGCGCCGTCGCCCGCATGCATCCGCCGCATCCGCGGCAGCAGCCAGTAGGAGAGCACCGGCGTGACGGTGACGGCGACAAGCAGGGAGCAGAGGATGGAGACGATGTAGGCGATGCCGAGCGGCGCGAAGAGCCGGCCCTCGATTCCCGTCAGCGCGAAGAGCGGCAGGAAGACCAGGACGATGATCAGCGTGGCGTAGACGATGCCGGACCGGACCTCGGCGCTCGCGGCCGCCACGACCCGGATCGCGGGTTCCGGCACCGCGCGCGCGGCGTTCTCCTTCAGGCGGCGGAGGATGTTCTCCACATCCACCACCGCGTCGTCCACCAGCTCCCCCACCGCGATGGCGAGCCCGCCCAGCGTCATGGTGTTGATGGACAGGCCGAAGGCCGCGAAGACGATCGCCGTCAGCAGGATCGAGAGCGGGATCGCCGTCAGCGAGATGAAGGTGGTCCGCGTGTTGAGCAGGAAGGCGAAGAGCACGATCGCCACGACGACGAAGGCTTCGGCGAGCACCTGCTGCAGGTTGGCGATGGACTGCGCGATGAAGTCCGCCTGCCGGAACTTCACCCGGTCCGCCACCACGCCGCGCGGCATGCCGGCCTGGAGTTCGGCCAGCGCCGCCTCCACCGCGCGGGTGAGGCGGATCGTATCGGCGCCGGGCTGCTTGGCGATGGCGAGGATGACCGCGGGCTGGCCGTCCACGCCCGCCTCGCCGCGCTTGAAGCGCGGGCCGTATTCGACGCGCGCGACCTGGCGCAGCGCGATGGGCTGACCTTCCCGGAAGCCGACGGTCGCGTTGCGCAGGTCTTCCAGCGAGGTGGTGCGGCCGATGTTGCGGATCAGGAACTCCCGTCCCGCCTGGTCCACGTAGCCGCCCCCGGCATTGCCGCCGAACTGGCGCAGCGCGGCGATCAGCTGCTCGTTCGTCAGGTCCAGCGCGTGCAGCCGGTCGAGATCCGGCATGACGCGGAACTGCCGCACCTCCCCGCCGATAGGGATGACCTGGGAGATGCCGGGGATGGTCAGCAGCCGCGGCCGCATGACCCAGTCGGCCAGGTCGCGCAGCTCCATCGGGCCGGTCGAGCCGTCCGCCGGCGCGGTCATCGCCACCAGCATGATCTCCCCCATGATGGAGGAGACCGGTGCCATGGCGGGCAGGACGCGCGGGGGCAGCTGCGCCTGGATCTGGCCGAGCCGCTCGCCAACCTGCTGGCGCGCGCGCCAGATGTCCGCCCCCCAGTCGAACTCGACGAAGACGATGGAGAGCCCGACGGAGGAGACCGAGCGCACGCGCATCACGCCGGGCAGCCCGTTGACCGCCGTCTCGATCGGGAAGGAGACGAGCTGCTCGACCTCCTCCGGCGCGAAGCCCTCGGCCTCGGTCATCAGCGTGACGGTGGGCCGGTTGAGGTCGGGGAAGACGTCGACCGGCATGCGCGACAGTGTGAAGATGCCATAGAAGCTGACCAGCAGCGCCGCGACCAGCACGAACAGCCGGTTGCGCAGCGAGAAGCCGACGACGGCGTTGAACAGCATGGTTCAGCGGACCTGGGCGATCAGCGCCGCGCCCTGCACCACCACGCGCTTGCCGGGCTCGAGCCCGGCCGTCACCACCACGCGCGTGCCGTCCAGCGGCTGCACGCGCACCTGTCGGGGGATGAAGCGCTCGGCGGTCGCGTGCTCGAAGACCACGGGCGGGCCCTCGGCGCTGCGCACCACCGCATCGGCGGGCAGCACGATGCCCTGCACGGCGCGCGCAGTGCGCAGCGTGACGAGGACCGAGATGCCGATCGGCGCATCCGGCGGCGGATCGTCCACCCGGAAGTTCACCGGCACCGCCTGCTGCCGCACCGTCAGCCCCCGCCCCATGAAGACGAGGTCCAGCACGCGGCCATCGGGCAGGGTGGCGTTGGCGCCGGTGATGCGTTCCAGCGCCGCGCGGTCGAAGGCGAGCGCCTCCACCCACAGGCGGCTCGGATCGACGATCTCGACGACGGTGGTGGCGCTATCGACCAGCTGGCCGACGGCGCCGCGCACGGTCGAGACGATGCCCGAGACCGGCGCGACCAGCGGCTCGCGCCCCGACAGCGCGGGCTGGATCGCGGTGCGGCGTTGGCGCGCGCCGGCGAGTTCCGCCTGGGCGTCCACGATCTCGCGTTCGGCCACCGTGCCGCGCAGCGATGTCAGGCGGCGGACGCGGGCTTCGAGGATGGTGATCTGCGCATCCAGCTCGGCGGCGTTCTGGATCAGGCTGCCGCGTTCGGCGGCGCTGTAGGTCGGCGTGACATAGGCCAGCACCTGCCCGCGTTCGACCCGCTGGCCGAGCGTCGGGAAGCCGGCATCGCCGGGTTCCAGCCGCCCGTTCTGGCTCGCCTGCACGCGGCCCGAGGCGTTCGGGTCGGGCACCAGCGTGCCGATCATGCGCAGCGCGGCGGAGGCCTCGCCATGCTCGGTGATCTGCGTCCGCACGCTGAGCAGCCGCTGCGAGGGCTTCGGCACGAAGATGGCGCCGTCCTGCAGGCGGCGGGGCGCCTCCCCGGTGACCAGCGCCGGCTGAGCCCCCGCCGGGGCCGCCGCGAAGGCCGTAAGGAGCAGCAGCGCCGCGGCGCGCCGCGTCGTGGCCTCGACCGGGCGGATGACGGGTGCCTCCTCGACCATCGGCGGCAGCGGGCGGCGGACGGAGGCGCGCCCGAGCAGGAGGCCGAGCGCGAGCAGCCCGAGGCCGATGCCGATCTGGACGGCGCCGCTGCGCAGCAGGGCCAGCGCCTCGACCACGGCGCCGGGCGTCGCCGCCGGTGCCGGCACCTCCAGCGTCGCGGTCAGCAGGTCCATCTCCTCCGCCGCCGTCACGGTGAACACCAGGTCGAGCCGGCCCGGCCGTTCCAGCAGCGGATGCCGCGCGACGAAGAGACCGATGCCCTGGCGCTCCGCGGCGACCTCCTGGCCGTCGAGGGTCAGGGTGACGGCCCCGTCGAGCGGGCTGTTGTCGGCGTAGCGGTCGAGCGTGAGGGTGAGCGCGCCGCCAGGCTGGAGGATGGCGACGATCTCGAAGAGGTCGCTGTGAGCCTCGGCGCGGGGCAGGGCGGTTGCCACCGGCTCGGGTGCGGCGCCGTGGTCATGTCCTTCATGCGCGGCGGTGGGGTGGGCGAGCAGGAGCACGGCGAGCACGCCGAAAACGGCGCGGCGAAGCCAGGCCTGCGGCCGGCGCGGGGCGGGACGAATGGGCATGGAGCGCTCCTGGACCGCGTCTCCATGGCGGCATCCATGCGACGACGCCGCGCAGGATCATGACAAAGTATGTCCATGGCGGCGGAACGCCGGCCGGCGGGCAAACCGGGGGGCGGAGCGGGCGACGGCGCGCGGGCCAGGGGCGGGGCCGGGACTGGCGTCCCTCACGCGACGATCCCGAGAACCGGTGCGAGAGCGTAGCGACGGACCGGGGGCAGTGGGCCGCGATCGCCTGCAGCGCGGATCAGGCACGCCGGGTTGCGCCGAAACTCGGCGGCGCGCGGCGGATAGGTCTGCTGATCGCGACGGGGATGTCCCGGCGACGGAAGCCCCACAGGATCCGTGGCGCCGTTACGCCTGTTCGATGCCGCCGGGCGCGCGCGCAGGGGCCAGTTGCGCGCGGACATAGGCGATGTCCCGGCGCAGCGCGAAGACATGCCGGCGATAGGTGAGCGGCAGCGAGAGCCGTGCGACGCGCCCTTCGAGCGCCTCGAGCCGCTCGCGCAGCGCCGCGCGCGCGTCGTCGCCGCGCGCCTGCTCGGCCTCCGCCTCGATCCGGCGCAGCGTGTCGTAGTGGCGCCACACCCGCCCTTCCATCTGCCACGCATAGAGCGTTGGTCCGAACCGGATCAGCGGCACCGCAAGGCCGATCACGGGCAGCAGCACGAAGAGCAACCGCTCCACCCACACCGCGACCCAGAAGGGAAGCCAGCGCTGCAGCGCGGTGCTGCCGCGCGCGTAGTAGCGCTCGGCATCCGCGTTCATCGGCAGGTCCTGCGCCAGCGCGTTGGGGAAGGTGCCCTCGGCCCCGAACAGCGTGCGGGGGCGGTGAACCTGCTGCATGATCCCGACCAGCAGGCTCACCACCTGCGGGTGGATGTCCTGGTGCGCGACCACCGAGGCCACCGACGCCAGCAGCGTCACGGATTGCTCGGGCAGGTCGGCCGCCAGCGACAGCCCGCCCTGAGGCAGCCGCACCGTCGAGAGGAAGGGAAGGTGCACGCCGTAGGCGTCGGCGCGCTCCGCCACATCCACCAGGCGCACCGAGGGGGCGGCGCGCACCAGGGTGGCGACCGCCCCGGTGGTGCGCGCCGAGACCAGGATGGCGGCGTCCGCGGCGCCCGAGAGCAGTGCCTCGGCCGCCGACGGGCCGGTGATGGGCAGCGCCTCGATCTCCAGCGGGCCGATCTCGTTCGCCGCCAGGAGCGCCAGTGCCAGCACGCGCGTCCCGCTGCCCTCGGGGCCGATCGCCACGCGCCGCCCGCGCAGGTCCGACAGGCGCCCGATGCCGGCCTCGGCGCGCAGGAAGATCCAGGCAGGCTCGTGGAACACCGCGCCGAGCGAAACCAGCCCCGCATCGCGCGCGGGATCGGCGATGCCGCCCTGGACCAGCGCAAGATCCACATCCCGCGCGCGCAGCATGGCGAGGTTCTCGACCGAGCCCTGCGTGGGCACGCGGCGGACGCGGAAGCCTGTCTCCTCGAGCCGCCGGGCATAGGCCTCGGCGGCGAGCGTATAGGCCGAATCGGGCACGGTGCCGATGGCGATGCGGATCTCGCGCGGCGGCGCCGGCGCGGCCAGCGAATAGCCCAGCGCGCCGCAGGCCAGCAGCAGCAGGGTGCTGGACAGCGCCCAGTGCCGGACCAGCCAGGGAAGAATGCGCTGCATCGGCCCCGACCATGGAACGGCCCGCCGCCCTCGGCAATCCGGTTGGCGGCGTGTGGCCGGGCGCCGTGCCGTCCCATCCATGAGGCAAGGAGCCCGCGGAGCGCCCCGATCCGACCCGGCTGCCCCCGCACGCGGGCTAACCTGCAGGACGGCGTGCACCGCGTCCCACTGCGCCTGGGTGACGATGGCGTCGTGCTCGCCGGGATAGGCCGTGCCCTTGTGGACCGCCTCGCCGAGATACACGCGGTTGCTCAGGACTCGGTAGACGTCGCTCTTCGTCAGCGGGCGCCCTCGCTTCGTGGCGGCGCCCTCGCCGCGCAGGATCTGAACCAAGCGGGTGCAGGATTCGGTCTCCACGAAGCCCTGGAAGATCCGCCGTACCAGCGCCGCCTCGGCGTCGTTCACCACCAGCTTGCGTTCGCGCACGTCGTACCCAAGCGGCACGCATCCACCCATCCACATGCCGCGCTTGCGCCGGTCCGCAGCCAACGAGCATGTTCGAGCGCTCCAGCGCGCGTGGCATGAGCTTGCTTCCGACTTCAGCGAGAAGGTGGCCTCGGGGAAGGTCGTGCTGTGGGGGCGAATGGCGCAGCCGTTCCGGCGACACGACAGCGAGCCGCTCCCGGCAAGCTGGGCCCGAGAGCTGCTCTACTACGGCAGCCGCTTCGAGATCGTGAACGCATTGCGTGCCAGGCGACCGGAACTATTCACGGGCTTCGTGGCCGACGCCGCCAAGCACCACATCCGCTGCCCGAACGAAGATCAGCACACCTTCCCCGGGGCAGACGCCGCGACCTTCGTCGTCAATGCGAGCGATAGCCGCACTAGCGGCTTTGTCATCCATTGCCGCCACGCCCACTGCACAGGCGTGGATCGGCTCGCTTTCCTAAGGCGAATGCTCGAGCAAAGCTGGCTCTCGACCGCAGACCTGACCGATCGCGACTTTCTTCGCCCCGAAGCGGATGACGGAGGGAAAGACTGGCGCGACGAATGCCTGCGCAACGCTCACGGCGATCCACGTCCGATCCTGGCCAACGCGCTTACGGCCCTGCGCCATGCGTCCGAATTGTCGGGTCTGGTCCGACTGGATCAGATGCTCGGCACTCCGTTCCTGATGCGGCCTGTCCCGGGTCAGGATATCGTCGATGGCGAACCCTACCCCCGTCCTCTGCGCGACACCGACGTCTCTGCCCTGCAGGAGTGGCTGCAGCGGGCGGGGCTCGCCGGACTTTCAAAGGACGTCACGCACCAGGCGGTCGAGGCGCGTGCAAGCGAACTGGCCTTCCATCCGGTTCGCGGCAGTCTTGAGGCTTGTCGCTGGGACGGTACGCCGCGGGTCAATACCTGGCTCGCAGCACATCTCGGCGCCGAGCTGACCGACTATACATCTGCCGTCGGCCGCATGTTCCTCGTGGCCCTGGTTGCCAGGATCTTCGAACCGGGCTGCAAGGCGGACTACATGATGATCCTTGAGGGACCTCAGGGGGCAGGCAAGTCGAGCGCCTGTCGGATCCTCGGTGGACCCTGGTTCTCGGACGCGCTGCCTGACATCCGGAGCGGCAAGGACGTGCAGCAGCACCTCCGCGGTCGCTGGCTGATCGAGGTACCGGAACTGTTTGCCTTCGGTCGGGCCGAGACGGCCGCACTCAAGGCGCTGATCACGCGCACGGTCGAGCGATACCGACCGAGTTACGGCCGGCAGGAAGTGAACGAGCCCCGCCAATGCCTGTTCATCGGGACGACCAATAAGACCGTCTATCTGCAGGACGAAACTGGCGCCCGTCGTTTCTGGCCGGTTCGCGTCGGTGCGATCGACCTGGCAGGGCTCGAGCGCGACCGCGATCAGCTACTCGCCGAAGCGGTCCACCTGTACCGCCATGGCGCCCATTGGTGGCCCGATGCCGCCTTCGAGCAGCAGCACATCCGGCCCGAGCAGGAGGAGCGGTTCGAGGCGGATGTCTGGGAGGACGAGATCGTCGCGTTCCTGACGGACCGGTCGAGCGTCACTGTCTGCGAGATCGCCAACCGTGCCCTGCGGCTCGACACGCCGCGGGTGAGCACGCGCGACCAGCGTCGGATCACAGCCATCCTCGAGCGGCTGGGATGGCAGCGAGGGCCACGCAGCAGCTCAGCGCGGCCGTGGGTCAGTCCGGAGCGTCGCCATGACGCATGACGCACATGACGCACTTTCTCTCCTAGGGGTGGGTGCGGTGGGTGAGTCATCAGGGGAGTCCAGAAGCAGTCCGTCATGTGCGTCATCTGCGTCACGGGGTTTCGGCGCCGTCCGTTGCCGATCGCCCCATTCGAAACGTCCCGAGGAGCGCCGCCATGGCCATGCCTGACGCTTTGTTCAAAGACTTCCCCGCCTACAAAAAGGCCAGCGTGGCTGACCTAATTCCCTACGCCCGCAACGCGAGGACGCATTCCGACGATCAGGTCGCGCAGATCGCCGCCTCGATCCGCGAGTTCGGCTTCACCAATCCCGTCCTGACCGATGGCGCCAACGGCATCATCGCCGGCCACGGCCGCGTGCTGGCCGCGCGGAAACTGGGGCTGACGGAGGTGCCGGTCATCGAGTTGGCGCACCTCATGCCCGCGCAGCGCCGCGCCTACGTGCTCGCCGACAACAAGCTGGCGCTGAACGCCGGCTGGGACGAGGACCTCCTCCGTGTCGAGCTTCTGGACCTGCAGGGGGCGGGCTTCGATCTGGGTCTGACCGGCTTCGACGCAGACGAGATCGCGGGGTTCCTTGCCGAACAGACGACCGGCCTGACCGACCCCGACGAGATCCCGCCGCTGCCCGAGACGCCGGTCACGCGGCCTGGTGACGTCTGGCTCCTGGGGCGCCATCGCCTGGCCTGCGGCGACTGCACCGATCCCGCCGTCGTGGCTTCGGCCCTGGGTGGCGTCCGGCCGCATCTCATGGTCACGGACCCGCCCTACGGCGTGGAGTACGACCCCGCCTGGCGCAACCGTGCCGGCGTCAGCACCACTACCCGGACCGGCAAGGTCGAGAACGACCACCGCGCCGATTGGCGCGAGGCCTGGGCGCTATTCCCCGGCGAGGTCGCCTATGTCTGGCACGGAGCCCTGCACGCCACGACGGTCGCGGAGAGCCTCACCGCCTGCGGCTTCGATATCCGCGCCCAGATCATCTGGGCGAAGGACCGGCTGGTGCTAGGGCGCGGCCACTACCACTGGCAGCATGAGCCGTGCTGGTACGCTGTGCGCGGCCAGGGTCATTGGTCGGGCGACCGCAAGCAGACGACGCTGTGGCAGATCGCCGGCCGCAGCGAGGATGCCGAGACCGTCCACGGGACCCAGAAGCCGGTCGAGTGCATGCGCCGGCCGATCGAGAACAACTCCTCCCCCGGCCAGGCGGTGTACGAGCCGTTCTGCGGCAGCGGTACGACCATCATCGCCGCGGAGGTGAGCGGGCGGGCCTGCCACGCGATCGAACTTTCCCCAGCCTATGTCGACGTCGCGGTGGCGCGCTGGGAGGCCTTCACGGGGCAGGCGGCGATCCGCGAGGGCGACGGGGCGCGGTTCGACGCGCTGGCCGCCCCGCCGGCTACGGAGGCGCGCCATGCGGCGGTATGAGCCGACCGCCGAGCAGCGGCGCACGGTCAAGACCATGGCGGGGTTCGGTGTGCCGCACGAGGACATCGCCACCTTCCTCGGCATCGACCCCAAGACGCTGCGCAAGCATTTCCGGGAGGAGTTGGACCGGGGGACGGTGGAGGCGAATGCGAAGGTGGCGCAGTCGCTGTTCCAGATGGCGACGCAGGGCAAGAACGTCGCGGCGGCGATCTTCTGGATGAAGGCGCGGGCGGGGTGGCGGGAGAAGGTCGAGCTCAAGCCGGTGATCGAGGATCTCGAACAGCTCACGGATGCGCAGCTGGAGGCGATCGTGCGCAGCGGACGCGTGCCCCGTCATCAGGTCGAGGTGAAGCTCGTGGACGAGACGCGGGGTGATGACGGCACCTGACCGAGCCGTACTGCGCGACATCGCATCTGTTCAACACCGAGCAACGACCGTTGGTCAGTCACGAACAGACGCGATGACGTCTCGCGGTGGGCAAGGCATCGCCCTACGATTGGCATCAGGAGGGTCGTCAGATGCGCTTCAATCACGTCGCCAATCGGCTCGAGGTCCAGCACTTTGAGACGGTCGTTGATTTGCTTGTGACCCAGCTTGGCTTCGTCCCCTTGCGGCGCACCGAGCGGTCGATCTGGCTGCGTCAGCCGGGAGCGAACATCGACCTGCAGTTCAGCCGTAGCGAGACCGTGCATCGTGACACCGACAAGCTGCGATCGCAGATCGCGTTCCTGGACGATCATCCGAGAGCAGCCCTGGAGCGCCTTGCCGACTGGCTCAGCGCACGCGGGATCGAGGCGAGCGTCGGCAGCTACTCCGACCGGGAATTCTATCTCGAGGTGCGCAGTTGATCACATGTGAACCGCATCTTGCGGCGCGGCGCCTTGTCGAGACGGCGTGGCGCTGATCACTCAATCCGAAAGACGTCGATCGAGGTTGTGATCGGCCCGCGACGTGGCCAGTCCGGTGGATGTACGGCCGTCAGCCGAGCATATTGCCCCATGAGCCGCGTCAAGGTGCGCTCCGTGCCATCAGGCTCTCGAAACATCAACGAACGCGGCGACAGGACCTGTCCGATGTAGGTCCGGCAGGTGGCTGGCGCTTGCGAGAGGCTGGTTTCCTGGGGCGGTCCGACGCACGAGATGACCTCAGCCTCTCCGCCCATTGGCGCCGACAGAACGAGCAGCAATGCTTGGCGCCCCCGGCCGCTGTACCGGTTGGCCCCGCTACTCCAGGAGCCGACCAGGTCGATCGCAGATGCAGCGTCACGCCGGAACGTCCTGCTCGTGATCCCTGCCGGCAGCGGAATTCCACGCGTCTCTGCGTCGACGACCGTCCTGCGCGTTGGCCTCTGCGCCAAACCGGAGGGCGACGGCAATGACGCGAATACGAACCCTTGCTCGAGGCTTGAATTGTCCCACGGGATTTGTCTGCCGCCCGTCGACTGACGGACGATGCGACGCACACGCCCCAGCATCTCCCGCACATCGATCCCGGGCGTTTCGATCTCGCTCAGCAAGGCTGACGTGAACGGACTATTGCTCCCGGTCCCGTCCAGGGCGACATCCCCCGGCGCAGTTGCGAAGGCGATCAACATGCCTGCGGATGAGCGCACCGGCGCGAGTCCTCGGCCAAGTGAGCGCGTCCCTGAACGGGCGCCTTCGCGCCCCCGGCGCGGAGCGGGTGCCGCCGACGCGAAGGGATTGTCCCTGCATGAGTCCAAGAAGAAAAGCGTCGTCTCCGCCTGCCCTCGCAGGGCATCGACCGCGTCGTTGAATGACACGCCCTGCTGCGATGGATCGCGACCGGCAGCCAACGATACGTCGATCGGGAACAGGACGTTGGTTCCATCGATTTCAGCCGCGTGACCCGCATAGAAGAGAACAGCGGCTTCCTTGCCCGCTGCGGCTTGCGCGAATCTCCCCATGGCGCTGACCATTTCCGCGCGCGTTGCGTCGATCATCAGGGTCGTCTGAAAGCCGAGGCGCCGCAGCGCCGAGCTAACGGCGGTTGCATCACTCGGCGGGTTGGCTAGCGCCGGGATACCACCGGAATACCGACCGTTCCCGACAACCAGAGCGACGCGGCCGGTAGCTGCTCGCGCCGCAACAAGCGGCAATGCCAACGGAGGCGCGATGAGCAGCGTTCGGCGCAGCAGTTTCAAGGAGCCCAGCATGCTTTGCCCTTCGAAGTAGCATCTCAACTCAGTATTGCTGCCCCAAATGCCCAAAATCCATGTAGCGGTCGTCCGAGCCAGCAAGCACGGGCTCAGTACATCCCATCTGGCTCAGTTCGGACCGGCAGGGACAAGGCGTCGCTCGGTCAGACCTTCGGTAAGCGCGGCGTAGAGGCCCGTCTTCCGCTGCGGGCGGTGAATGTGCTGGTTGGGCCTGGGGCTGGGAGCTTCGGGCCGACATTATGGTCGACGTTAATGACGACGCGAAGGCTGGCGGGTATCG
>NZ_JACADQ010000085.1 GCF_016106015.1 Neoroseomonas rubea | reverse complement strand
CTGGAGCTCAGACATGTGCTCTTCCGATCAGCTACGCTGCCCGGCCGCGGCCGGGCAGCGATGCGGCGCGGGCCGCGGCACGCTGGCATGGGCCGGTCGTGCCGTTCTCCGAGGCGGAGGCGGCCCGGTGCGGGCTGCTGGTCGATGCGGTGTTCGGCGCGGGCCTCGCCCGCCCGGTCGAGGATAGGGTCGCGCGGGTGATCGCGGCGGCGCCGGGGCGCGTGCTGGCGGTGGACGTGCCCTCGGGCCTCGATGGTGCCACGGGCCAGCCGCGCGGAGAGGTGCGCGCGGCGGATGCGACCGTGACCTTCTTCCGGCTGAAGCCCGGCCACCTGCTGCTGCCGGGCCGGGTGCTCTGCGGCGCGGTGATGCTGGCCGATATCGGCCTGCCGGCGAGCGTGCTGCCAACCGTGGGCGGGCAGGCCTGGCGGAACGGGCCGGGGCTCTGGCGCCTGCCTGGCCTTGATCCGACGGCACACAAATACACGCGGGGCCACGTCACGATCCTCGCGGGGGCCGGCATGACCGGGGCCGCACGGCTGGCCGCGGCCGGTGCGCGCCGCGGCGGGACGGGGCTGGTGACCCTCGCCGCGCCGGACCGGGCCACGGGCGACGTGCTGAGGGCCGGCGATCCGGGCGTGATCGTGACCGAGGCGTCGGTCGCCGCGTTGCTGATGGATCGCCGGCGGAATGCCTGGGTGCTTGGGCCTGGCCTTGAGCCGCAAAGAATATATATCAACATTTTACAGCAGATAGCTGCGGTCGGATGTCAGGTCGTGGCCGATGCCGGGGTGCTCGCCGCGGCGGCTGGGGAGCCGGCGGGGCTGCGCGGCGCAGCCGTGCTCACGCCGCATGAGGGCGAATTCCTGCGGCTTTTCGGGCCGATCGCGGGCGACCGGCCGGCGGCGGCCCGGCGGGCGGCCGCGGCGACAGGGGCCGTCGTGCTTCTGAAAGGTCCCGATACGGTCATCGCCGCGCCGGATGGTCGGCTCGCGATCAACGACCATGCGCCACCCTGGCTCGCCAGTGGGGGGACCGGGGACGTGCTGGCGGGACTGATTGCAGCGCTCATCGCCCAGGGCCTGCCGCCCTTCGAGGCCGCCGCGGCCGCCGCCTGGGTGCATGGCGATGCCGCCTGGCGAAGCGGATCCGGATTGATCGCCGAGGATCTGCCGCCTCATTTAAATCAAGCGATTGAGGGCGCACGCTCGTATCGTGACTGAATACAACCCCAGGACGCAAGGCGCGTACGGGGTGGATGGCCTGGGTGGTGCGGCGCGACCGCACGCGGCGCCTCAGGGCATGGTCCGCGGTCACTTAAACTTGCGCGCGTATCTCGTGGCGAGGCGTGCGGAACCCCTAAACACAAGATATTGATTGCCTCCGAGCGAATCTCACAAGATCTAGCGTTGGTGAAAAATGAGAAAATCCTCGCTCAAAATATTGATTGTGAAGTTTCTTTCGAGATAGTTTCTGCGTGTCCCAAGACAGGAGAGGGGGTCCCATGAGCAGCAGCTTCGTCGCCATGCTCCACCATGAGGAGCGGACCATCGTCGCGGAATTGCGCGCATCCAAGCCCTTCCAGCGGCTGGAAGGCGTCCGCCGGTTGCTGGCGCTCTATGACGCCCAGCCCTCGGTTGCGTCCGGGCTCGATCTTCACGCCGGCGACCCCGCCCGCGGGGCGGAGGTCATTTCCATCAACCATGGCGCGCCCGCCGCGCCGCCGGCCGTCTCGGCGATCGGCAACACGGCCCTTGCCCAGGCGCCGATGACGAATGCCGGCCCCGTCCAGGCGAGCGCCATCCCGATGCCCGCCCCGCAGCCCGGCCAGGCCCAGGTCGCCGTGGCGGCCGAGGCTGCCGTCGCGGTCGCCGAGGTGGTCCGCACGGTCGCTCCGCCCGCTCCGGTCGCCGACCCGGAGCCGGCAAGCGTCGTTTCCTCCGTCCGCGCCGCGCTTCTTGGCATCGGCGGCAAGAACTGAATCACGCCCTGGGGTCGCGCCCCCCGGGCGCGGCCCCAGGATGCGCTGGCATATCCCAAATTGTTTCCGTAGATTTCAGGCCTCTCTCACCGGGGGCGAGGCATGTCCGAAGTCGCAGTGCAGGCCGGCATACTGGACAGGGCGCTGCGCCGCGTCAGCACGCTCTGGCGCGACATGGCAGCCGCGGTCGCCGGTACCGAGCAGCAGGCCGACATCGCCGCGCGCCTCAGGGATTGCCTCGAGGCCAAGGGCGGCGAGATCTCCGCCCGCAACCGTGCCGCAAGCATGGCCGAGGCCTATCGCACGCTCGATGAGGCCGGCCGCACTGACTTCCTCCGGGCGCTCGCCGCCTTCGATTCCGACCCTGCCGCTGTCGCCCGCGCCATGGAGGCCGTCGCCGCCGCGGCCGACCCGGCCGAGCGGGCGGTCGCAACCGCCCGCCTTCGCCGCGCCCTCGAACCCCCGCGCATCCGGCTGCTCACCGCCTTCGCCGCCATCCCCGACGGGGTGAAGTTCCTCGTCGACCTTCGCGGCGACCTGATCGCGCGCATGGATGGGGACAAGCTGCTCCGCGCGCTGGAGACCGACCTCAAGGGCCTGCTCGCGGCCTGGTTCGACGTGGGCTTCCTGGAACTCCGCCGGATCGACTGGCATTCGCCGGCCATCGTCCTTGAGAAGCTCGTGCAGTATGAGGCTGTGCACCGCATCCGCACGTGGCGGGACCTCAAGAACCGGCTCGATTCCGACCGCCGCTGCTACGCCTTCTTCCACCCCCGCATGCCAGAGGAGCCGCTGATCTTCGTCGAGGTCGCGCTCGTCCAAGGCATGGCCGACAGCGTGCAGCGGCTGCTCGACGAGAAGGCCCCGGTGCTCGACCCCGCCAAGGCCGACACGGCGGTCTTCTACTCGATCAACAACTGCCAGCGCGGGCTGGATGGCATCTCCTTCGGCAACTTCCTGATCAAGCGCGTGGTCGGGCTGCTGTCGGACGAGTTCCGCAACATCCGTACCTTCTGCACCCTCTCGCCCATCCCCGGCTTCCGCCGCTGGCTCGACGCGGCCCTGGCGAAGGGGGACGCCGCGCTTACCGAGGAGGAACGCAAGGCGCTCAAGGCCGCCGCCCCCGCGCCGCTGGCCCTCGTCGCGCCGGAAGGCGCCGCGGCGCCGGCGGACCCGCTGCCCGAGGACGCGGCGCTGCTCGCCCGGCTGCTCTCCCGCCGCTCCTGGCACCGGGACGAGGCGATGCAGAAGCTGCTCGAGCCCATTCTCGCGCGGCTTTGTGCCCGCTACCTGGCGAAGGAGGACGCGCCTGGCCGGGCGGGGCGGGCACGCGACCCGGTCGCGCATTTCCACCTGTCGAACGGGGCGCGGATCGAGCGGCTGAACTGGCGCGCCGACACCTCGGAAAACGGGCTCCGCCAGGCGGCGGGGCTGATGGTGAACTACCTCTATGATCCAGACCGGATCGAGGAGAACCACGAATTGTACGTGGGCGAGGGCAAGCGGCCCGTCTCGGCCGCGTTGCGCCGGATGGCCAAGGGCTGAGGCGCCCCCGCGCGTGACGCGGGACACCGCGCGTTCATTCCTGGCCGGGTAGGACTCGATCCCCGAACACGGAGGGAATCGCGATGTCCGTCCCACTGCTGGTCTTCTTCGGCGCACCGGCGCTGCTGCTGCTGCTGGCCACCCGCACAGCCCTGCCGCGCCCGGCGCGCGCCCGCGGCGGGGATCCTGTCGCGACGCGGTCGCGCCGCGACTGACGCCAGCGGGTCCGGCCCCCGCCCCACCTTCCGGCCGCCCTGCGGGCAACCACCCCCGGCACGCGATCACGCCCAGGGGCATGGGTTGGAACCGCCGCGCGCCCCGCCCATCCACGCCTTCCCTTGCGCCGCCCGCTTGACCATCATCTGGGAAACCGGGTTCGAGGACGCGTCAGATGACAGTGCAGGGCAAGGGAAAGCGCCAGGTGGCGCCGGGCGAGGATCGCCGCGAGGCCATCCTGCACGCGCTGGAACGGAAGCTGCTCTGGCTGAGCGCCTGGATGATCCACCAGGCGAACCACATCCGCCCGAACCGGGACGGGCTGAAGGTGGGCGGGCACCAGGCCTCCTGCGCCTCCTCCGTCTCGATCCTCGCCGCGCTGTATTTCGGCATCCTTCGCCCGGCCGATCGCGTCGCGGTAAAGCCCCATGCGGGGCCAGTCTTCCACGCCATCAACTACCTGCTCGGCCGCCAGCAGCGAGAGAAACTCGACACGCTGCGGCAGTTCGGCGGCATCCAGCCCTACCCCTCGCGCGTCAAGGACGGGCCGGAGGTGGATTTCTCCACCGGCTCGGTCGGGCTCGGCGTCGCACTCGCCTCCTTCGGTTCGCTCGTGCAGGACTATGTGCGCCTGCATGACCTGGCACCAAAGGATCTGCCGGCTGGCCGGCATGTCGCCGTGGTGGGCGACGCGGAGTTGGACGAGGGCAATATCTACGAGGCCCTGCTCGAAGGCTGGAAGCACGACATCCGCAACGTCTGGTGGGTGGTGGACTACAATCGCCAGTCGCTCGATTCCGTGGTGCCCGACCGGCTCTTCGGCCGGATCGAGGGCCTGTTCCGGGACATGGGCTGGAACGTTGTCACGCTGAAATACGGCCGTCGCCTGGAAGCCGCCTTCGCCCGGCCGGACGGGGAGGCGCTGCGCCGCTGGATCGACGATTGCCCCAACAGCCTCTACGCCGCGCTGACCTTCCAGGGCGGCGCGGCCTGGCGCCAGGCGCTGCTTGCCGAACTCGGCCGCATCGACGGCATCCGCGCCATCATCGACCCGCTGACAGACGACGAACTGGCCGCGCTGATGACCAATCTCGGCGGGCACGACATCGACACGCTGATCGAGGCCTTCCGCGCCCAGGATGCTGAAGGCGACCAGCCCACCTGCTTCATCGCCTACACCATCAAGGGCATGGGGCTGCCCTTCGCTGGGCACAAGGACAACCATGCCGGGCTGATGACCAAGGAGCAGATGGAGAGCTTCAGGTCCGTGATGAACATCCGGCCCGGCCATGAATGGGACCTGTTCGAGGGCCTCGGCATCCCAGAGGAGGAGATCCGCGCCTTCCTCGCCTCGGTCCCCTTTGCCCAGCCGCTCACGCCGCAGGGCCGCTGCCTCGCCTCCCCCGCGATCCATGTGCCGGCGGCCTTCGCCCCGCCGCGGGTGGGAGAGGGGCGGAAGCATTCCACCCAGGCGGCCTTCGGCGACATCCTCGCCGAGATCGGCCGCGGGCAGGGGGAATACGCCGAGTTGGCGCGGCGCATCGTCACGACGAGCCCGGACGTGACGGTCAGCACCAATCTCGGCCCCTGGGTGAACCGGCGCGGCATCTTCGACCGACACAAGAAGAACGACGTCTTCCGCGACGCGAAGCTCGCCTCCGCCCAGCGCTGGGGCATGTCGCCGGAGGGCCAGCACGTGGAACTCGGCATCGCCGAGCAGAACCTGTTCCTGGTGCTGGCAGGGCTCGGCCTTGCTGACCGGCTTTATGGCGCGCGGCTGCTGCCGATCGGCACGGTCTACGATCCCTTCGTCAACCGCGGCCTCGATGCGCTGATCTACGCCTGCTACCAGGATGCGCGCTTCCTGCTGGTCAGCACGCCCTCGGGCCTGACTCTCGCGCCGGAAGGTGGACAACACCAAAGTGTGAACACGCCGCTGATCGGCATGGCGGCGGACCGGCTCGTGAGCTACGAGCCCGCCTATGCGGACGAGCTCGCCATCCTGCTCCGCCACGCCTTCGAGCACATGCAGAAGCCCGACGGCTCGGCGGTGTGGCTGCGGCTTTCGACGCGGGGGCTCGAGCAGCCGGCGCGCAGCCTCGACCCCGCCGCGGTGATCGCAGGGGCGCATTGGATCGTCCCGCCGGGGGACGGCGCACGGATCGCCATCGCCTACCAGGGCGCGCTGGCGCCCGAGGCCCAGGCCGCCTTCGAGGAACTGCGCGCCGAGGAACCGACCGCCGGGCTCCTCGCCATCACGAGTCCCGACCGGCTGCATGCGGGCTGGCTCGCGGCGCGGCGCGGGGCGCGGGCGGGCAGGGCCGGCCAGTCGCATGTCGAGCGGCTGCTTGCCCCGCTCGCGCGCGATGCCGCCCTGGTCACGGTTCTCGACGGGCATCCGGCCGCGCATGCGTGGATGGGCGCGGTGCGCGGGCAGCGCGTTGTCCCGCTCGGCGTGGACCGCTTCGGCCAGGCGGGGGACATCCCGGACCTCTACCGGGAGTACGGGCTGGACACGGATGCAATCCTGGATGCCTGCGCGGAGGCGCTGCTGGGGTAGCCGACCGCCGGGCCGTCTCGCGGCCCCCTGATGTCCGCCCGCACTTTCCACGCCCGCCGCCTTGCGCTACATCCCGCCCCCTGCCGCCCTGCGGCGCCTTGCGGGCGGGCGTGGTGGAACTGGCAGACACGCCGGATTTAGGTTCCGGTGGCGCAAGCCGTGGGGGTTCGAATCCCTTCGCCCGCACCAGGCGCCGCTGGGTTTTCTCTAGCCTTTGGATGGACGTCCCTCGATGCAGGTCACCGAGCTCGCGAATGACGGGCTGAAGCGCGCCTACTCCGTCACGGTCTCCGCTGGCGAGATCTCCGCCACGCGCGACCGGCGGCTCGCCGAGATCGCGAAGACCGTCTCCATGCCCGGCTTCCGCCCCGGCAAGGTGCCGATGACCGTGGTCAAGCAGCGCTACGGCGCCGCCATCCTCGGCGAGGTGCTGGAGCAGCAGGTCAACGACGCTACCCGCCAGGTCGTCTCCGACCGCGGCCTGCGCCCGGCGCTGCAGCCGAAGATCGAGGTCGTGAACTTCGCCGAGGGCGCCGATCTCGAATTCCGCATGGACCTCGAGGTGATGCCCGAGGTGCCGATGCCCGAATTCGCGGGCATCGAGCTCGAGCGCCTCAAGACCGAGCCCTCCGACGAGGCGATCGACAAGGCGCTGGCCTCCATCGCCGAGCGCAACGGCACGCTCGAGGATGCCGAGCCGCGCGCCGCCGTGAAGGGCGATGTGCTGGTCTGCGACTTCACCGGCCGCCTGCCGCCGGACCTGCTGAAGAACGGACTCGGGCTCGGTGCCCGCCCCGGAACGCCCGGCGAGGCGCCCGAGGGCTGGTCGGTCGACGTCTCGGAAGGCCTGACGCGCGAGATCGCGGCGATCGGGACCGACGGTGGCCTCCCTTATTTCGACGTGGCCCTTAAGGGCAGCGTCGGCGCCGACGGCCATGTCCGGATCTTCCCCTGCTGGGGCAACGACCTGGCTGCCAAGGCCGGATCCGTGCTGACGGTCGCGATCGCCGCCCGGCCCTTGGCCGGTGCGCTGCCGGGGGGTTCCACGGCAACCATCGGGCTGAACCTGCGCTCGACTGACGACTTCATCGAGGCGCTCCGGGCGCCGGCCGCGCTCGGGGCCACGACCGACCGGGCGAGCCTGACCCTGCCGGACAACCCGACGATCGCCTTCGCGCGCCCGGTGCTGGAGATCGCGCTGCCGGCCGGGTCGGCCGTGGACATGACGCTCCGCATCGGCCCGGCCCGCGCGCATCTCGGCAGCGAGGAGCCCGTTGCGCCGGCCTTCGCCGGTGGCGCTGCGACGGACATGCCGATCGAGGTCGGCGGCGCCGGCTTCATTCCCGGCTTCACCGAGCAGATGGAAGGCCTGGCGCCCGGCGAGAGCCGCGACATAGACGTCGCCTTCCCGGCCGACTACGGCTCCGCCGAACTGGCTGGCAAGCGGGCGCGCTTCACCATCGCGGCCAAGGCGCTCAAGACGCGCATCGCCCGCCCGGTGGACGACGAGTTGGCGAAGTCGGTCGGGATGGCCGACCTTGCCGCGCTGAAGGAGGCGATCCGCGGCTCCCTCCAGCGGGAATACGACGCCCTGTCGCGACTGCGGCTGAAGCGCAACCTGCTCGACATCCTTGCCGACCGCGCCGCCTTCACGGTGCCGGAAGGCATGGTGGAGGCCGAGTTCGCGCAGATCTGGCAGCGCGTGGAGGCCGACCTCAAGGCCGGGCGCCTGGATGAGGACGACAAGGGCAAGGACGAGGAAACGCTGAAGGCGGAGTACCGCGGCATCGCTGAGCGGCGGATCCGCCTCGGTCTGCTGCTGTCCGAGATCGGCCGGGCGAACAATGTCCAGGTCGGCGCCGACGAAATGGCGCGCGCCGTCCGCCAGGAAGCCGCCCGCTACCCGGGTCAGGAACAGCAGGTGCTGGAGTTCTTCCGCAAGAACCCCCAGGCGGCTGAGAACCTGCGCGCCCCGATCTTCGAGGAGAAGGTCGTCGACTTCGTGATCGAACTCGCGAAGGTGACGGAGCGTCAGGTCGCCCCGGAGGAACTCTCCGCCACCGCCGACTGATCCGGCACGACGGAGCGACATGGGAGGGGCGGCCGGGCGACCGGCTGCCCCTTTTTCGTGCAGGTCGCCGCAAACCCCTGCCATGGCAGAGATTCCGGCGCGCTGCGCCTTGCGCGGCGCACCGCGCCTCGCCTACATCGCTCATATCGAAGCGAGAGCGGCCGCGCAGGCCGCCAAGCAAGGGGAGCGAGCGCAGCGTGTCCGACGCCATTCTGGAGACGGCGGGTCTGACGAAGGAGTTCCGGGGGTTCGTCGCAGTCAACGACGTCGCCCTGAGCGTCCGCCGCGGCACGATCCACGGGCTGATCGGCCCGAACGGCGCCGGCAAGACGACCTGCTTCAACCTGCTGACGAAGTTCCTCCAGCCCACGCGCGGGACCATCCGCTACGACGGGCGCGACATCACCGGCATGAAGCCGGCCGAGGTCGCGCGGCTAGGCCTGGTGCGATCCTTCCAGATCTCTGCGGTCTTCCCACATCTCAGCGTGCTCGAGAACGTCCGCGTCGCGCTGCAGCGCTCCCGCGGCGGGTCCTTCGACTTCTGGCGGTCCGATTCGCTGTTGCGGAAATTCGATGACCGCGCGCGCGAGCTGCTCGAGGATGTGGGGCTGTCGACCTACGCCAACCTGACGGCGGGCGAGTTGCCCTACGGCCGTAAGCGGGCGCTCGAGATCGCGACGACGCTCGCGCTGGACCCTGTCATGATGCTGCTGGACGAACCGACGGCCGGCATGACGCATGAGGACGTGGACCGCATCGTCGCACTCGTGAAGCGCGTCGCGGCCGGGCGCACCGTGCTCCTGGTCGAGCACAATCTCCGCGTCGTTCAGGGACTGTGCGACACCATCACCGTGCTCGCGCGCGGATCCGTGCTGGCGGAAGGCGACTACGGCGCCGTTTCCCGCAACCCGGACGTGATCGCCGCCTATCTCGGCACCGAAGCCCCCGCGATGGAGAACGCACATGGCTGACGCGCTGGCCGAACTGCCGATCGCGGCGCAGGAAGGCGGCGCGCCGCTGCTCGCCGTTCGCGGCCTCGAAGCCTGGTATGGCGAGAGCCACGTCCTGCACGGCGTGAACATCGACATCCACGAGGGCGAGGTCGTCACGCTGCTCGGCCGCAACGGCGCGGGCAAGACCTCGACGCTGCGCTCCATCATGGGGCTAGTGCCGAAGCGCTCGGGCTCGGTGCACTACGCCGGGCGGGAGTTGATCGGCGCGCGGTCCGACACGATCGCCCGCGCCGGCATCGCCTATTGCCCGGAGGAGCGCGGCATCTTCGCCTCCCTCGACGTCACCGAGAACCTCATGCTGCCCCCGGTGGTGCGCCCCGGCGGGCTGCCGGTCGAGGAAATCTACACGCTCTTCCCGAACCTCAAGGAACGGGCGCGCAGCCAGGGCACCAAGCTTTCGGGCGGCGAGCAGCAGATGCTCGCGATCGGGCGCATCCTGCGCACCGGCGCCAAGCTGCTACTGCTGGATGAGCCTTCCGAAGGCCTCGCGCCGGTCATCGTGCAGCAGATCGGCCGTACGATCCGCGAATTGAAGCGCCGTGGCTTCACCGTCCTGCTGGTCGAGCAGAACTTTCGCTTCGCCCAGACGGTGGCCGACCGGCACTACGTCATGGAGCACGGCAAGGTGGTCGACATGGTCCGCAACGAGGACCTGACCGCCTCGCTCGAACGGCTGCACGAATATCTTGGCGTCTGAGACCCGCAAGAAGGTCCGGCCACACACCAGGGAGACGACGGCATCATGAACGACACCAACAGGCGCAACTTCCTTGCCGGGGCCGGCGCGCTGCCGCTCGCGGGCGGGCTCGTTGCTCCGCGCAGCGCGCGGGCACAGGCGGCGAACACCATCAAGGTCGGTGTCCTGACCGACCTGTCGGGCACCTTCCGCGACCTGAACGGGCCAAACACCATCGCGGCGACGCGCCTCGCGATCCAGGAATTCGGCAATCGCGGCTTCAATGTCGAGATCGTCACCGCCGACCACCAGAACCGCCCCGATGTCGGCGTGAACCTGGCGCGGCAGTGGTTCGACCGTGACAATGTGGATGTGGTGACCAGCCTCGCCTCCTCCGCGGTGGCGCTCGCCATCTCGGAACTCGCGCGCGAGAAGAACAAGGTCGCGATCGCGACATCGACCGCCACCTCGGACCTGACGGGTCGCGCCTGCAACGCCAACACCATCCAGTGGGTCTACGACACCTACATGCTGGCCAAGGTGGCTGGCCTCGCGATGGTGCGCGCGGGTGGCGACACCTGGTTCTTCCTCACCGCAGACTACGCCTTCGGCCATGCGCTCGAACGCGACACCTCCACTTTCGTGCGCCAGGCCGGCGGGCGCGTGGTGGGCAGCGTGCGCACGCCCTTCCCGGGCACGACGGATTTCAGCTCCTTCCTGCTGCAGGCGCAGGCGTCCCGCGCGAAGGTCATCGGCCTAGCGAATGCCGGCGTCGATACCGTGAACAGCATCAAGCAGGCCGCCGAGTTCGGCCTCACGCGACGCGGCATCAAGATCGCCTCGCTGCTGATGTTCATCACCGACGTGCATGCGCTCGGCCTGCAGGCGGCGCAGGGGCTGGTCTGTGCCAACACCTTCTACTGGGACGCGAACGAGCAGACGCGCAACCTGACGCGCCGCATCCGCGCCATCGCGGGCGGCGACATCCCGGTCGCGATGAGCCATGCCGGCGACTATTCGGGCACGCTGCACTACCTCAAGGCGGTCGCGGACATGGGCGTGGCGGCGGCGAAGGCCGATGGCCGCGCGGTCGTGGCACGCATGAAGGCGATGCCGACCGAGGATGAGGCCTTCGGCCGCGGCTCCATCCGCGAGGACGGCCGCAAGATGCATCCGGCCTACCTCTATGAGGTGAAGCGCCCCGAGGAGAGCCGCTACCAGCACGACTACTACAAGCTGCTGCAGACCGTCTCGGCGGAGGAAGCGTTCCGGCCGCTCGCCGAGGGCGGTTGCCCGCTGGTGCGTAGCTGAAGACGCAGAACAATAAAGAGAGGGAGGAAAGAACCACATGATCCAGGCATCCCGCCGCAGCATCCTCGCCGCCGGCGCGGCACTCGGTGTCGCGCCGCTCTCCCGCGCCCGTGCGCAAGGCAACACGGTCCGCATCGGCGTGCTGACGGACATGTCCGGCACCTACCGTGACAACACCGGCCCGACCTCGGTCGCGGCGACGCGCGAGGCCGCGGCGGAATTCGGCGCGAGCCACGGCTTCACGGTCGAGGTGATCGAGGCCGACCACCAGAACCGCCCCGATGTCGGATCGAACATCGCACGGCAATGGTACGATCAGGGTGTGGACCTGATCGTGGACGTGCCGACCTCCTCGGTCGGCCTCGCGGTCAACCAGATCGCGCGGGAGAAGAACAAGGCCTACATCAATGTGGGTTCCGCGACCGCGGACATGACCGGCCCGGCCTGTTCCCCGAACACGATCCACTGGGCCTACGACACCTACATGCTGGCGAAGTCCACCGGCGGAGCGATGGTGCGCGCGGGCGGCGACACCTGGTTCTTCATCACCGCTGACTACGCCTTCGGACATGCGCTGGAACGCGACAACGCGGCCTTCGTTCGCGCGGCCGGCGGGCGCGTGCTCGGCCAGGTGCGCACGCCTTTCCCGGGCACGACGGACTTCTCCTCCTTCCTTGTGCAGGCCGCCGCCGCCCGGCCGAAAGTGATCGGGCTAGCGAATGCGGGCGCGGATACAGCGAACTGCGTGAAGCAGGCGGCGGAATTCGGCATCACGCGGCGCGGTATCAAGCTCGCCGCGCTGCTGCTGTTCGTGAACGACGTGCAGGGGATTGGGCTGCAGACGGCGCAGGGCCTCGTCTGCACGGAATCCTTCTACTGGAACATGAACGACAAGACGCGCGCCTGGACCCAGCGCGTCGTGCGCCGCACGCCGACCAACTACCCGAACATGATCCATGCCGGCTGCTATTCGGCGGCGCTGCACTTCCTCAAGACCGTCGCGGCTATGGGCGTGCCGGCGGCGAAGGCCTCGGGCGTCGACGTCGTGAACCGCATGAAGGCGGCGCCGAGCGAGGACGATCTGTTCGGCCGCGCCACCATCCGCCCCGACGGCCGTCGCCTCATCCCCTCCTACCTGTTCGAGGTGAAGGCGCCGGGCGAAAGCAGCGGTCCTTGGGACTTCTACAAGCTGCTGCAGACCACGCCGGCCGAGGAAGCCTTCCGCCCGCTGGCCGAGGGCAACTGCCCGCTGGTGCGCACCTGATCCAACCGGTCCCGGCCCATGGGCCGGGACCCGCTTCGCAATAGGGAGAGCTGAATGACCGAGACCACCCGCCGCAGCCTTCTGGCCGCATCCGCCGCCGGCGCCGCCTTTGGCGCCCTGCCGCTCGCGACGGCCCGCGCGCAGGCGGCGAACACGCTCAAGATCGGCGTGCTCAACGACATGTCCGGCCTCTATCGCGACGTGAACGGGCCCGGCTCGGTCGCCTGCACGCGCCAGGCCATCGTCGATTCCGGCATCGCCGGGCGCGGCATCAATGTCGAGGTGCTGGTGGGCGACCACCAGAACCGCCCCGATGTCGGCGTGAACATCGCGCGCCAGTGGATCGACCGCGACGCCGTCGACGTCATCATCGACGTCCCGACCTCCTCCGTCGCGCTCGCGGTGAACACCGTGGTGCGCGAGAAGAACAAGATCTTCCTGAATTCCTCCGCCGCAACCTCGGACCTGACGGGCGCGCAGTGCAGCCCGAACACGATCCACTGGACCTACGACACCTACATGCTCGCCAAGTCGACGGGCGGGGCGATGGTGCGCGCGGGCGGCGACACCTGGTTCTTCATCACGGCCGACTACGCCTTCGGCCACGCGCTGGAACGCGACACGTCGAACTTCATTCGCGCCGCGGGCGGCCGCATCCTCGGTTCCGTCCGCACGCCCTTCCCGGGCACGACGGACTTCTCCTCCTTCCTCGTGCAGGCGCAGGCCTCGCGCGCGAAGGTGGTGGGTCTCGCGAATGCGGGCGGCGACACGATCAACTCCATCAAGCAGGCCGCCGAGTTCGGCCTGACGCGGCGTGGCGTGAAGCTCGCCGCGCTGCTGATGTTCATCTCGGACGTGCACGCGCTCGGCCTGCAGACGGCGCAGGGCCTGGTCTGCACGGAAACCTTCTACTGGGACCTCAACGACCGCACGCGCGCCTTCACGCAGCGCGTGCTGCCGAACATGCCGCAGGGGCTGCGCCCCGGAATGGCGCAGGCGGGGTGCTACTCCGCGGTGCTGCACTACCTCAAGGTCGCGGCGGAGATGGGCGCGGCGCAGGCGAAGGCCGACGGCGCCGCGACGGTCGCGCGCATGAAGGCGATGCCGACCGAGGACGACGCATTTGGTGCCGGTTCGATCCGCGCCGATGGCCGCCGCCTCTGCCCGGCCTACCTACTCGAGGTCAAGGCACCGGGCGAGAGCCGCGGGCCCTGGGACTACTACAAGTTGCTGCAGACCACTGCGGCCGACGAGGCGTTCCGCCCGATCAGCGAGGGCGGCTGCGCGCTGGTCAGGAGCTGACCGGGGAGTGGCGCGGGGGGGGGGGGGGGGGCGGGGGGGCCGGGCGGGGGGGGCGCGTGGCGGGGGGGGGGGGGCGGAGCGGGAGCGG
>NZ_JACADQ010000084.1 GCF_016106015.1 Neoroseomonas rubea | reverse complement strand
CCCGCGGCGGCCAGCGCGGCGCATTGCGCCCGCGTGCAGGCGCTGGCGTGCGGGCAGGCGGCCATGCGCGTCGCGGCCTGCAAGGTCGCGATCCAGGGCCCCGCGAAGCGCGAGATGCCGAGTGCGAGCGCCCATTCCAGCGCCTGTTCGCCATCGACGTCGGTCAGCACCAGCCGGTCGGGGTCGATCCGGCGCAGCGCCGCCGCCGGCGCACGGCCGAGCAGCGCCGGCGACCAGTGCAGCAGCAGCAGGTCGGCGGGCAGCGCCTCGAGCGCGAGGAGGGACAGCGCCGTCGCGTCCAGGCCGCGCACCGCCACCCCCCAGCCCACGCGCCGCAGCGCGGCGTGGCGCGCGGGAAGGTCGTTGGCCATCGCCTCCCCCGCCGTCAGGGCGGCGATCAGGGCGGGCGTGCCGGACGGATCGTCATCCCCGCCCGCTGGTGCATCCGGCAGCAGCCGCGCCGGCAGGTCGAGCATCAGCGGCACGGGCGGGGCGCCGCCGAGCAGGGCGTCGCGTTGGGCCGGGTCGGCCAGCGCGGAGAGAAGGCGCGCGCGCAGCCGGTCCCGCGCATGGCGGACGAGATCGGGATCGCGCCCGGCCGGCCCGAGGCTCGGCGCGAGGGCGGAGTGCGGCAGCCGCAGGCGGAGCAGCGCGAGCCGCCGCCTCTGCCCCGGGGCCAGCATCAGCAGACCCTCCCGGCGCAGCAGCTGCGCCAGGGGAACCTCATCGGCAAGGCGCTCGATGCCGCCCGCGGCCGGCTGAGGGGGTGGCGGCTGCGCCGGCGCGGGCGCAGGCAAGGCGAGCAGGCGCGCCACGTCGATGGCGGGGTCGAGCCGTTCGGGTAGCTGGCCGAACAGGCGTTCGATCGCCGAAGCGGCGCGGTCGGCGTCAGGCGCGAGGCAATCGGTCAGCAGCAGCGCGCCGTCGGCGGTTTCCAACACGGCGCCGCCGCGCCCGCGGCCGGCTTCCTCAAGCAAGGCAAGGGCGACACGGCGTCGGCCCGCCTCGGGCGGTGCCGGCATGATCAGCGCGGCGCGGCCCGCAGGCCCGCGCATGGCGCGACGGATCGCATCCGGACCTGGTCCGGGCGGCGCGGCCGCGGCATCGGCGGTCGAGTGTTCCAGCGGCGGCATCCCCTGCATCCTGCGGAGGCGCCACGGGGATGGCCCCGGGCGTGGAACGAGGATGAGCGCAGAGGGTGAAGGAAGCGTGTGCGCTTCACCCCATCGAAATTCCTCCTCCGATATCGTATATGACATCCAAGCAACCTGCCGGAGATGTCCGACCCGATGCGCCGCCCCGCTTTCCTCCTCGCCGCCATGGCGACCCTGGCCTTCGTCCTGCTGCCCGCCTTCGCCGAGGCGCGGCCCGGCGGGCGCAGTTCCTCGGGCAGCCGCGGCAGCCAGACCTATTCCGCCCCCCCGCCGACGCAGACCGCGCCAGGCGCGGCGCAGCGCTTCGACCGGACGGCAACGCAGCCCGGCACCCCATCGAATGCGGCGACGACCGCCGCGCGCCCGGGCATGGCCGGCGCGGCCGCGACGCAGAACCGCGGCTTCCTCGGCTCCTTCGGCGGCGCGCTGCTGATGGGCGGGCTGATCGGCGGCCTGCTCGGCTACGGGCTCTTCGCCGGCGGTGCGGGCTTCGGCGCCATCCTGGGCATGCTGCTGCAGATCGCGCTGATCGGCCTCGCGGTGTTCTTCGTGATCCGCCTGGTGCGTGGCCGCCGCCCGGCGGTCGCCGCCGGCCCGCAGCAGGGCTACGCCTTCCAGGCCCAGCCGGAGCCGAAGGCCCAGGGCGGCCTCGGCGGCGGCATGAAGGGCGCGATGGCGGCGGACAAGCCGGCGCTCGCGCCGGTCTCGATCGGCCCGGCCGACTACAAGGCCTTCGAGCAGACGCTGGTCGAGATCAACGCGGCCTGGTCGAAGCGCGACCTGGCCGGGCTTCGCGCGATCGCGACGCCGGAGATGGTGTCCTACTTCGCACAGGACATGCGCGACCTGGAGGCCCGCAACTGGCGCAACGAGACGCGCGACGTCCGGCTCGAGCAGGGCGACCTGTCCGAGGCCTGGGCCGAGGAAGGCCAGGACTACGCCACCGTCGCCATGCGCTTCTCGATGCTCGACGCCACCTTCGACAACGCGACGGGCGCGGTGGTCGAGGGCAGCACGACCGAGCGCCAGACGGCGACCGAGATCTGGACCTTCGTGCGGCAGGCGCCGGCCGGCCGGTGGATGCTCTCGGCGATCCAGCAGACCGGCTGATCCCTCGCTGCGCGCGGCGCAGACCAAGGCCCCCTCCCGCCCCGTGCGGGAGGGGTTTTTTCATGGGCCTTCCAGGAAGGCGCGCACGGGCGGCAGCGAAACCTCCGGCGCTTCCTCCTGCGGCACATGCCCCAGGCCCGGCAGTTCCACATGCGCCGCGCGCGGCAGCACCGCCAGCCAGTCCCGCGCATGGGCGGCGGGGATGACGCGATCGCGCTCCCCCCACAGCAGCATCACGGGCATCACGAGGCCCGGCAGCAGCGGGCGCGGATCGTCGATGATCCGCTGGTCCATCCGCGCGACCATGGCGTGGCGCACGCCGGGGGCGCGCATCAGGTCATGGGCGCGCGCCGCCTCAGCCTGCGTCAGACGGGCCGGATCGCCATAGGCGGCGGCGAGCGTGTCCCGCAACATCCCGCGCGGCAGCGTCCAGGGCAGCAGGCGCATCAGGGGCGGCGCGCCTTCCCTTTCGCCATACGCCCGGCCGGGCTCGGCGAAGCCATCCGGCGCGACCAGCACCAGCCGCGTGACGCGGTCGGGATGGGCCAGCGCGAAGCGCCAGGCGAGCCGCCCGCCGAGCGAATTGCCGACGACCGCGGCGCGCTCGACGCCAAGCGCATCCAGCAGCGCCGCGAGCACCGCCACGCCGCGCGCATCGGTGTAGTCGCCGCCGGGATCGGGCCCGGCCAGCCCGAAGCCCGGCAGGTCGAGCCGGATCACACGGAAGCGGTCTCCGAGCCCCGCCGCCCAGCCTTCCCATGTGTGCAGGCTGGCGCCGAAGCCGTGCAGCATCAGCACCGCCGGCCCGTCGCGCGGGCCGGTGTCGCGCAGGTGCACGCGCACGCCGAGCACCTCAAGAAAGCGCGACGGCGGGCCGGCATGCGCCGCTTCCAGCGCGGCGCGGTCCGCATCGGGTGTGCGCAGCGCGATCGCCGCGCCCAGCAGCAGGATGAGGAGCGCGGCGGCGGACCAGGCGAGCATCCGCCGCGCCCGCCGCATCAGGCGCCCTCGCAGCCCTTGGCGCGGAGGCTTTCCGTCACCCAGGCGCGGTCGTAGGTGCGCGCGTCGATCGCCGCCTGCGCCTTCTGTTCCTTGGCGTTGTGCGCCTCGGCCAGCGCGATGACGGCGGCGGCCTCGGCGCGCGGGACCACCACCACGCCGTCGGCGTCGGCGACGATCAGGTCGCCCGGCATGACCACCTGGCCACCGCAGGAGATCGGGTGGCCGATCTCGCCCGGCCCGTCCTTGTAGGGGCCGGACGGCGTCGCTCCGCAGGCCCAGACGCCGATGTCGAGCGCGGCGAGCGCATCGACGTCGCGCACCGCGCCGTCGAGCACGATGCCCTGCACGCCGCGTGTCAGCGCGTGGCCGATCATCAGCTCGCCCATCAGCGCGATGGACAGGTCGCCGGCGCCGTCACCCACGATGATGTCGCCGGGCGCGGCCATGTCGCAGGCGCGGTGCAGCAGCAGGTTGTCGCCCGCGCGGGCACGCACGGTGAAGGCGGGGCCGGCGATCACCTTCTTGCCGCCGAAGGGGCGGAAGCCGCCGCGCATGGTCTGCATGCGGCTCATGACATCGCCGATATTGGCGGCGGGCAGCTTCGCCGCGCGGGCGATAAGCGCGGGGTCGACGCGCTCGGTGACGGGGGCGATGCGGAAGCCGATGGGCATGTCTTGACGGTCCTCGGGACGAATGGCCCGGCAATCCAGCACGGCGCGGCCCGGCGCGGAAGGCGGGGGGATGGGGAAGTCGCCCGCCGGCCGGCACCATTCCGCAACGGAAGGAAACGGGAGCGGTCAGGGATCGAGACGTTGATGCCGAACGTCCATCGCGCATTCGCAACCTGAAGCGCCCGGGGATGCGCCGCGGGTGGCGAGGACCCCCCATCTTCGCCCCGCCGCGTCGGATGCGGCCCGACGATGGGAAGGCGTGGCGGCTCAATCCACCCGCGCGCCGCTGACGCGGATGATCTCCGCATAACGCACGCGCTCGGCGCGCAGGAAGGCGCCGAATTCCCCGGCTGTCATGGAGAGTGGCTCGGCGCCCACCCCTTCGAGCCGCGCCTGCACGGCGGGATCGGCCACCATGGCGCGCAGGATGCCGTTCAGCCGCTCGACGATGACCGGCGGCGTCCCCTGCGGCGCCGTCAGTCCGAACCAGGACGTGACGTCGTAGTCGGGCACGCCGGCTTCGATCATGGTCGGCAGCTCGGGCGCGAAGCGCGACCGCTCGCGGCTCGTGACCGCCAGCGCGCGCACGGCGCCGGTCCTCACATGCGGCAGGATCTGCGGGAGGTTGTCGAATGCGATCTGCACGCGACCGGCCAGAAGGTCGGTCAGCATCGCGGCACCGCCGCGATAAGGCACGTGCACGATGTCTACGCCCGCGCGCATCTTGAACAACTCGCCGGCGAGGTGGACCGAGCCCCCCGCGCCGGCCGAGCCGAAGTTCAGCGTGCCCGGCCGCGCCTTCGCCAGCGCCACCAACTCCGCCACGGAGTTCGCCGGGACCGAGGGATGCACCACCGCGATCGAGGCAATGGTCGCGAAGGCGCCAACCGGGGTGACGTCGCTCACCCCGTCATAGCCAGTGGAGGGAAACAGGATCGGTCCGGTCACATGCGTGGATGGCGCGGCGACCGCCAGCGTGTAGCCGTCCGGCGCCGCCCGCACCGCCATCTGCGTCCCGGTGGTGCCGCCTGCGCCGCCACGGTTCTCGACCACCACGGTCTGGCGAAGCTCCGCCTGCAGGCGGTCGGCCATCATGCGCCCGAACGTGTCGGTCAGCCCCCCCGGCGGGAAGGCGACGACGAGCCGCACCGGGCGGCTCGGCCACGGCCCGTCCTGCGCGAGCGCCGGGGCGGCGAGCAGGCCGGCGGGAAGGAGGGCCAGGCGGCGGCGGCGGATCATCATCTGTGGTCCTTTCGATAGGGGCGGATCAGCCCGGCGTCGCGCCGACCACCACCGGGCGGGCGGGGTCGGCGCTCCAGGCGGACCAGGAACCCGGGAACAGCGCGGCATCGATGCCGATCGAGGCGAGGGCGGCGATGCCGTGCGCGGCCGAGATGCCGGCCCCGCAGGTCACGCCCACCGCGCGCGTCCCGTCGGCGCCAAGCGCGGCATAGAGGTGCCGCAGCGTCGCGCCGTCGAGGAAGCTACCCGCCTCGGTCAGCGCATCGGCGGCCGGGGAACTGACCGAGCCCGGGATGTGCCCGCGCGGCGCCTCCCCCGGCGCGACGGCGCCGCCGATGTAGTTGCCGCGGATGCGGGTATCGAGCAGCACGCCGCTCCGCGCGATCGTCGCCGCCGCGTCGGCGTCCAGCACCCTCATGTGACCGGGCGAGAGCACGACATCGCCCGGCGGCGGATCACCGGGCGCCGTCGCGACGGCCAGTCCGGCCGCAATCCAAGCCGGGAAACCGCCATCGAGCAGCAGCACCTGCCCGAGCCCCGCCCAGCGCAGCACCCACCAGCCGCGCGCGGCGGTCAGGCAGCGGTCATGGTCGTAGAGCACGGTGGGCACGCCGCGCCGGAGCCCCCAGGCGAGGGCGTCGCGCTGCAACGTCTCGACCGGCGGGAGCGGGCGGCTGCCGAGCGTGCCGCCTCCGGGGGAGGCGAATTGGCTGGGCAGGTCGGCATCGACCGCGCCGGGGATGCGCGCCATGTTAGCGAAGCCGGGCAGCGCCTCCGGCCCCGCGTTGCGCACGGCCAGGATCGAGGTCGGCTTCCCGGCCGCGATGCGGTGGGCAAGGGCGGCCGCGGTGATGAAGACGCTCGCGCGCGGGTCCATGGGGCGCTTCCTCAGGCCAGGCTCAGCACGCCGCGGTGATCGAGCGCGAGCGGTGGCGTGCCGGGTCGCGCTGCGAAGGCCTCGACGGGATGGAACAGGTACAGCCAGGGCGGATTGTCCTGGAGGCGCCGCAGGCAGCGGCCATAGGCGGCGGCGCGGGCCGCATGGTCCATGGTGCGGTTGGCCGCCGCGATCATCGGCTCCAGCACCGGGTCGTCGTGCCCCTGCCACCACTGCCCTCGGACGGAGGAGGAGATCTTGTCGTTCAGGACGCGGAAGGTGGAAGCCGGCGAGCTGTCGAAGATCGCCATGTCCCCGATCTGCCCGCGGCCAACCTGGCGGGCATATTCGGGGCGATCCGCCTCCTCCTCGATGCGGACGCGGATGCCGATGCCGGCGAGGTACTGCGCGACCATGGCGCTGATCCGGGGCGCCTTCTCAGGCATGTGCCGCGGCGTGCGGATCAGCACCTCGGCGGACGGGCCGCCGGCGGCATCGAGCAGGCGCCGGGCAGTGTCGGGGTCGTAGGGAATGGGCGAGAGGGCGGCCTCCGCATGGCCAAGGTGAAAGGGGCTGACGATGGTCGATGCGGGCACGCCCATCCCGTGCAGCGCGTCGCGCAGGATGGCCCGGGCATCGACGGCATGGTTCGCGGCAAGCCGCGCCGCGGGATGGACGAAGAGTCCGCGACGGCAGTCGAGGTAGTACATGACCGACAGCGTGTTCGGCGCGGTGCCCCAGACGAGGCCCGGGGCCCGCGCCGTGGGGTCGGTCATGCGCTCGAGATTGGTCGCGACGTCGGCGAGGCCCTCCTGCACGAGGCCATGCCGGATATCCGGGTCGCGTTCGGGAAGGAGGCGGATCCGCGAGGGCGAGCGGGTCGGATCGACGGCTTCGATCAGCGTCGCCACGCCGGGCTCGTTGCCGAGGACGCGCCAGGGTCCGGTTCCGACGGTTGCCATGCCATGGCCGTCGGTGCGCATCACGAAGAACTCCGACAGTATCTCGGGCAGGTCGGCGACGGGCTCGGGTGTCGCGATCGAGAGGAGGCCCGGCCCCTCCGGCGTGATTCGCGCGCCGGCGAGGTAGCGCGCATAGGCCCAGGGCATGCCGAACATGTCGACGCCGCCGAGATGCGCGCGGATCGCCGCGGCCACGTCCTCGGCGGTGCAGGGTTGGCCGTCGTGGAAGACCGCATGCGCACGGAGCGCGAAGGTCCAGCGCCTGCCCTCGTCCTCGTGGTGCCAGGCGGCGAGCAGGCCCGGCAGCACCCGCCCGTCGCGCCAGCCGCAGAGCGGCTCGAAGACCAGGCTGCGCAGCGTCAGGATGGAGGTGTCGTCGGTCACGCGGCCCGGGGGCAGGAAGTCCACGCGCTCCATCGCGACCGTCAGCACCACCCGCGTCTCCCCGGATTGACGCGGTTCACCTGCCCCGTAGCGTCCCGCCGCACCAGGAGAACGACATGGCCGCCGAATATGCAATCACCTTCTTCTACTACGACGACATCGCGGAGGCTGCGCCCTTCTACGAACAGGTCATGGGCTTCGAACTCGTGCTCGACCAGGGGTTGGCGCGGATCTACCGCATCGCAGGGCGCAACTACTTCGGCATCGTGGACGGCAACCGCGGCCATCTGCGCCACCAGCCAAGGAGCGCGGTGCTCCTGACGATCGTGGACGAGGATGTCGCCGGCTGGCATGCGCGCATGAAGGCGGCGGGCGTCGCGGGCCTGTCGGAGATCCTGCGCGGGACGTATTGCGAGCACTTCTTCTTCGAGGATCCGGCCGGCTACGCGATCGAGGTGCAGCGCTTCCACCACCCCGAGGTGGCACGGCTCTTCACCGCCACGTAGCGCAGGCGGGCACCGCCCCCAGGCAGCGCGGCAGGGGGGGGCGACGATCGTGGACGCGCGGACGACCCGGCGGACGTTCGGCCAGGGCGAAGGCGGGGCTGACATGGGCCTGCCTCCGGGATCCGAAGCCGGGACGGCCGCGTCCGCCCCGATACAGGATCGGTCGGCGACGCCGACGACACCCCGCTGACGCAGGTTTCTTCGGGAAGCGCGGCTGCAGGCTTCACCACGTCCGGCACAGCATGTCCTGCAGCACGGACGCGCGGGGTTCAGATCCGCGGCGGGGCGCCTGCGCTTCGCCTTCGCCTCCTCGCGTTGCATCACGCGCCGGATCTCCACCACGCCCATTCCGGCGAATGGCTTCTTCCAACGGGCGAATGTCGGCGCCAAGGCATCCGCCCTGCCGCCGGCTGACCGCCCGCCATGCGCCTGCCTTCCGGCCATCAGGCCCTCGGCAGCGCGTGCGCGACGTGGTCGGCGGTGCTCCGGCAGCGTCAGGCCGGCACGTCCTCCAGGAACACGAAGCCCATCGTGCGGGCGTGGTAGTGCAGCGCGCCTTTCTGGGCGATCAGGAACCGCGCCTGCACGGGCCCGGCACTGTGACGCGAATGCGGGTCGCCCAGCGGCGTCACCAGGATGTTGCCGACGCTCCAGCGGCGCGCTTCGCCGGCCACCATCGAATGGCAGTCCTGCCCGTGCAGCACCAGCGTGATGGCGGCGGAATTGTGCCGATGCGCGGGCTGGTCCTCGCCGGGCACGTGTGGGAAGGCGCGGTGCTGGTCTTCGGCATCCGCCCGCATCTGCTGCCGCGCCTGTCGGATGTGCTGGGCGCCATCGCGGCGACGCCCGGCGCGTGAGACGCGCGCGCAGTACCACGGGCTGAAGGCGCGCCTGCCCGCGCTTCGGGCGGTGCGCGTCGCAGGTGACGGTGCTGCCCGGCGTCATGCCCGTGGTCAGGCGGACGGATCGCGAGGCGTTCGAGAAGCTCGCCACGTTGCAAGGCTTCATCGATTCGACCAACGCGCTGCAATTGCTGTCCGACCGCTTCGGCACCGACATGTCGGGCTATCCGCTGGACGGGCCGATACCTGACCTGCCGCTGCCCGTAACCTATCACAGCTTCGCGCGCAGTGCTCGCCAAGGCGCGGCGGGGAGGAATGACGCTGCGCGACGTCTACAACCTCATCGCCGCGGCGCGCGGACACTGGGTTCTGTGCGGCTCGGCCGAGACCATCGCCGACACGCTGCAGGCATGGTTCGAGGGCGGCGCGGCGGACGGCTTCAACATCATGCCCCCCTATTTCCACGTAGGCTTCGACGACTTCGTCGACCTTGTCGTGCCGATCCTCCAGGCACGCGGGCTGTTCCGCCGCGCCTATGCGGGGACGACGCTGTGCGATCTTCTGGGTCTGCCGCGGCCCACGCCATTCGCCTGAACGGGCGCGCGCATCGTCCTGCCCAGCGGAAGCGCAGGACAGTCCGCGCGCGACCGGATCACGGGCATCGGCGTATCCACCCGCGATGATTCGCGCCGTGCGCGCCAGAATGCGTATTGCCACGCGCCGGCGGGCCGTGTCCCCTTTGCATCCTGGCGTGGTGGACAGGCGCCGTCCTGGCGGCGAACGGCCCGCGCGCCGGCACAGCACCGGAGGGCTTCGGCATGGCCGCGCCGCGCAGGATCCGCCTTGGCGTCTCGATGATCGGGATGGGCTACCACCTTGCGGCCTGGCGGCATCCGGGCGCCTCCGCCGGCGGCAACATGGAGCTGAAGCACGCGGTACGCGTGGCCCAGGCAGCGGAGCGCGGACTGCTCGACATGGCGTTCCTCGCCGACGGCGTCGGCATCCGCTTCAACGATGTCCCGAAGGGTGCGCTGTCGCACACATGTAAGAACGTGCAGTTCGAGCCGCTGACGCTGCTGAGCGCGCTCGCGATGGTGACGGAGCGCGTTGGGCTCGTGGCGACGGCCTCGACCACCTACAATGAGCCCTACCACGTCGCGCGGAAATTCGCCTCGCTCGACCACATCAGCGGCGGGCGCGCGGGCTGGAACGTTGTGACCAGCGCGACGGACATGGAGGCGCAGAATTTCGGGCTGGTCGGCGCCCCGCCCAAGGCCGGGCGCTACGACCGCGCCGCCGAATTCGTCGAGGTCGTGAAGGGCCTTTGGGATTCCTGGGAGGATGACGCCTTCGTCCGCGACCAGGCGAGCGGGCTCAACTACGACCCCGAAAAGGTCCATCTGCTGAACCATGAGGGCGCGCATTTCCGCGTCGCTGGTCCGCTGAACGTGCAGCGCACGCCGCAGGGCCGCCCTGTCATCGTGCAGGCGGGCGCGTCCGACCAGGGGCGCGAGCTCGCCGCGGCAACCGCCGATGTCGTCTATGCCGCGGCGCAGACGCTGGCGGATGCACGTGCCTACTACGACGACGTGAAGGGACGCATGGCGAAGTACGGGCGCGAACCCGACCAGCTGAAGATCATGCCGGGCATCATGGCGGTGCCCGGGCGCACGCGGCAGGAAGCGCAGGATGCCTACCAGGTGCTGCAGGATCTCGTGCAGCCCGTGGTCGGGCTCGGTGCGCTGGCGAACTACCTCGGCGACCTGTCGGGCCACGACCTCGACGGCCCGGTGCCCGAGCCGTCGAGCCGGCGCGACCACAGCCGCGGGCAGATCTTCCTCGACATGGCGCGGCGGGGGAACCTCTCGATCCGCCAGCTCTATCTGTCGATCGCCGGGGGCAACGGGCATCGCATCGTGATCGGCACGCCGGCGGACATCGTCGACGCCATGGAGGAATGGTTCCACGGTGGCGCCGCGGACGGCTTCAACCTGCTGCCAACCTGGCTGCCCGGTGGGCTCGAGGAGGTGGTCGAGATGGTGATCCCGGAGCTGCAGCGCCGCAGCCTGTATCGAACATCCTATGAGGGCACGACCCTGCGCGAGAATCTCGGCCTGGACTACCCGGAGCACCGCGCGGTCGCGGCCCGGCGCGCGGCGCTATCGCGCATGTTGGGGAGCGCGGCGCAGTGAGGCGCGTGGCGATCGCGCTGGCGCTGGCGCTGGCCGCGCTGCCTGCCGCGGCGCAGACGCTGCGCATCGGCATGAAGGCGGCGGTGGACGGATCCGACCCGCACCAGTCCTACAGCCCGAATCGCAATGTGCAGATGCATGTCTACGAATCCCTCGTGCACCAGGACGCCAACCTGCTGCCCGTGCCCGGCCTCGCGGAATCCTGGCACGTGGTGGACGAGACCACCTGGGAGTTCCGCCTGCGCGAGGGCGTCACCTTCCACGACGGCACGCCGCTGCGCCCATCGGATGTCGCCTTCTCCCTCCGCCGCGCGGGCGATGCGCGCGGCCTGCGCACCTACAGCGCGCAGATGCGCAGCGTACTGGCGGTGGAGGAGGTGGATGCGCGCACCGTTCGCATCCGCACCCACGGCCCATCACCGCTGCTGCCCAACAACCTGGCCTCGATCATGATCGTCTCGGCTGCCGCCGTGGGCGAGAACGCCACCGACGAGGACTTCAACGGCGGCCGCGCGGCGGTCGGCACCGGCCCCTATCGCTGGGTAAGACTGAACCGCGGCGCCGAGGTGACGATCGAGCGCGCGCCGCGCCACTGGGCGCCGCCCGAGCCCTGGGAGCGGGTGGTCTACCGATTCATCCCCAACGACAGCGCGCGCGTCTCGGCGCTGCTCGCCGGCGACGTGGATGTGGTCGACTCGGTGCCGCCGGCGCTCTACGGGCGGGTGCGCGGCGACCAGCGCCTGCGCCTCGTGACCGCGACATCCGGCTTCAACTTCTACCTGTATATCGACAGCGGCCGGGACCGATCGACCTTCGTGACCGGCCTTGACGGCCAGCCGCTCGATCGCAACCCGCTGCAGGACCGGCGCGTGCGGCTCGCGCTCTCGCACGCGATCAACCGCGCCGCGCTGGCGGAACGGGCGATGGAAGGCGGCGCCGAGCCCGCCGGGCAGATCGCGCCCGCCGGCTTCATCGGCCATGTGCCGGACCTCGGCATTCCGGCCTACGACCCGGCCCGGGCGCGGGCCCTGCTGGCCGAGGCCGGCTACCCGCAGGGTTTCGGCCTCACCATCCACTGCACGGGTGACCGCTTCGCCGGCGATTCGCGATCGTGCCAGGCGATCGGCCAGATGCTGACCGCCATCGGCGTCCGCACGGAGGTCGAGGCGCTGCCCTCGGCGATCTTCTTCCGCCGCGCCAACCGTGCGCCGGCGGCGGGCGGGCCGGAATTCTCCGTCTCGGCCTCGATGTTCTTCACCACCACCGGCGCGGCGCCGGAAGGCATGAGCACGATCCTGCGCACCTACAACCCGCAGCTCGGCCATGGCGCATCCAACCGTGGGCGCTATTCGGACCCCGTGCTGGACGCACTGATCGGGCGGATCGAGACGACGCTCGACGATGCCCGGCGCGAGGATCTGACGCGCCAGGCCGTCCGCCGCGCGATGGAGGAGGCGGCGATCGTGCCGGTCTTCTTCGTACGCTCCGGCTGGGGCACGACGCGCAACCTGACGCTGACCCCGCGCGGGGACCAGTACACCATGGCCACCGGCATCCGCGCCGCCCGCTGAAGGAGCCCATCCGATGACGAAGAAGCAGCTGAAGCTTGGCGCCTTCCTCTCGGTGCCCGGCAACCACCTCGCCGGTTGGCGGCACCCCGAGGCGGTGGCCGAGACCGACATGGATTTCGGCTGGTACATGCGGCTCGCGCAGATGGCCGAACGCGCGCTCTACGACACCATTTTCTTCCAGGATACGGTCGCCGTCGGCGGGTCCGACGCGCTCAAGGCCGGGGACCTGACGCGCACCCGCCTGTCGCGGATCGTCAAGCTGGAACCCACGGCCTGCCTCGCGGCGCTGGCGATGGGAACGACCCATATCGGCCTGGTCGCGACCGCGACCACCACCTTCAACGAGCCCTACAACATCGCCCGCCGCTTCGCGACGATCGACCACATTTCGAATGGCCGCTGCGGCTGGAACCTCGTGACCAGCCAGATCGAGGATGAGGCCGGCAACTTCAACCTCGACACCCATGTCGACCACGCGGCGCGCTACGAGCGCGCGATCGAGTTTTACGAAGTCGTCGCCGGCCTCTGGGATTCCTGGGAGGAGGACGCCTTCCTGCGCGACAAGGAGAGCGGCATCTGGTTCGACCGCGACAAGATGCATTTCCTCGACCACCATGGGGTGCATTTCCACGTGCGCGGGCCGCTCAACGTCTCCCGCACGCCCCAGGGGCGACCAGTGGTGGCGCAGGCGGGCTCCTCCGAGCCCGGGCGCGAGCTTGCCGCGCGCACCGCTGACGTGGTCTTCACCGCCCAGACCGAGCTGGACGCGGCGCGCGAATTCTTCGCCGACGTGAAGGGCCGCACGGCGAAGTACGGCCGCAGCCCCGACGACATCAAGATCATGCCCGGCATCACGCCCGTGATCGGCCGTACGATGGAGGAAGCGCAGGAAAAGTACGACCAGCTGCAGGCGCTGCTGCCGGACGACGTCGCATTGGCAGCGCTTGCGCGCTTCACCCGCGGGGTCGACATCTTCTCCTACCCGCTGGACGGGCCGATGCCCGACCTGCCGGAGGCGAATTCGGCCAAGTCCCGCCAGAAGCTGATCATGGACATGGCGCGCAAGCACGGCATGACGCTGCGCCAGGTGGCGCGCTCCGTCTCCGCCGCGCAGGGCCACCGCGTGCTGGTCGGCACGCCCGAATACATCGCCGACGAACTGCAGGAATGGCTCGAGAAGGACGCCGCCGACGGCTTCAACGTGATCTGCAACTACTACCCGAAGCCCTTCGAGGATTTCTCGAACCTGGTCATCCCGGAACTCCAGCGCCGCGGCATCTTCCGCACGGCCTATGAGGGCCGCACGCTGCGCGAGAACCTGGGCCTGCGGGTGCCCGAGAACCGCCATACCGCCGCGCGGCGCGCGGCCAGCCGGGCCGCGGACTGAACCGCGTCAGCCGAGCGCGCCGAGCGCCTCGGCCATCGCCGCCTCGGCCTCGCGCAGCGCGAGGGCGACCCGGTTGCGTGCCCGCAGCGCATCCACTGCCGCGAACCTCGCCGCATCGCTGCCGACGACCGTCGCGGCAAGGTCGCGGATCGGCTGCAGCGTGGCCCAGGCCGGCATGGGCAGGGCATGCGGGTGGGTGAAGCGGTCGCCGGCCGTGTAGTCGGCCGGGACCAGCGCGCGGGAGACGCGCATCAGCGCGGCACTCGCACGCGCCGCCGCCCCGGCACCCGCCGATGGCGCACGCCGCGCGACCTCGGC
>NZ_JACADQ010000083.1 GCF_016106015.1 Neoroseomonas rubea | reverse complement strand
ACCGGCGCGCTGCGCCCGGCGCGCAGTTCGCGCGCGAGCGCCTCGAGATCCGCCGCGTTGCCCGCGACGCGGCGGGCGAGCGGCAGCAGCGCCTCCCCTTCCCGCGTCGGGCGCGCGCCCTTGCCGCTGCGTTCGAGCAGCCGCACCCCGAGTTCGCGTTCCAGCGCCTGGATCTGCGCCGTCAGCGGTGGCTGGGAGATGCCGAGCCGCGCGGCGGCGCGGCCGAAATGCCCTTCCTCGGCGACCGCGAGGAAATGACCGAGCCGGCGGACGAGACGGAAATCCATTCGCGGTCCCACGTGCAAGCCATTGCCCCGCGGCCTGAAGGGCCGGGCGGCCGAATGGGCCCCGCCGCGCGTGCGGCGAAGCCAGGGCCCGCGGATGCGGGCCGCGTCACGCCGCAGGCGTGCCTTCGGCACGAAGCCTCTGGCGTGGCCGAGGGCCCTGCCCTCGGCCACGCCAAACGATACGGAAATCCTATTCCGCGCACCGGTCAATCGGAATGGACGATGAAGCGAAGCGGGCGCACAACATGCGTCACGCGATCCAAACCATGAGGAAGGGAGAACGCCTGTGAAGCTGCACCCCGTGAAGGTCCATCCGTCCAAGGCGCTGCTGAAGCGCGAGGACCAGCTCGCCTGGAAGATGGCCGGCGTCGCCGTCGACAAGGTGGCGGTCGAGAAGGACGTCCAGGAGATGATCATCAACCGGATCATCGACAACGCCTCCGTCGCCATCGCCGCGATCAACCGCCGCCCGGTCGTCTCGGCCCGCGGCATGGCGCTCGGCCATGCCAAGAAGGCGGGCGGCGCGCAGGTGATGGGCGTGAAGGCCGCGACCACCGTCTCCCCCGAATGGGCGGCCTGGGCGAACGGTACGGCGGTGCGTGAACTGGACATGCACGACACCTTTCTCGCCGCCGACTATTCCCACCCGGGCGACAACATCCCGCCGATCCTCGCCGTGGCACAGGCGATGGGGAAGTCCGGGCGCGACCTGATCCGGGGCCTGGCCACCGGCTACGAGCTGCATGTCGACCTGGTCCGCGCCATCTGCCTGCATGAGCACAAGGTCGACCACATCGCGCACCTGTGCCCCGCCGCGGCGGCCGGCATCGGCACGCTGCTCGGCCTGAAGCAGGAGGTGGTGTTCCAGTCGATCCAGCAGGCGCTGCACACCTCCATCTCCTTCCGCCAGAGCCGCAAGGGGGAGATCAGCAGCTGGAAGGCCTATGCCCCCGCCCATGCCGGCAAGCTCGCGGTGGAAGCGGTCGATCGCTGCATGCGCGGGGAGGGCGCGCCCTCTCCTATATATGAGGGCGAGGACAGCGTGATCGCCTGGGTGCTGGCCGGCCGCTCGAACCGCCAGGATGTGTATGGCCCCGTCTACTACCAGGTGCCGCTGCCCGAGGCGGGCGAACCGAAGCGCGCCATCATGGCGACCTACACCAAGGAACACTCCGCCGAGTACCAGTCCCAGGCGCTGATCGACCTCGCTTTCCGGATGCGGGAGAACATCCGGGACTGGGATTCGATCGAGAAGATCACGATCCACACCTCCCACCACACCCACTACGTGATCGGGACCGGGGCGAACGACCCGCAGAAGATGGACCCGAAGGCCAGCCGCGAGACGCTCGACCATTCCATCATGTACATCTTCGCCGTCGCCCTTCAGGACGGTCGCTGGCACCACGTCGACAGCTACGCGCCCAAGCGCGCCGGCCGCGCGGACACCGTCCGCCTCTGGCACAAGATCGAGACGCGGGAGGATGCCGAGTGGACCCGCAAGTACCATTCGAAGGACCCGGACGAGCTCGCCTTCGGCGGGCGGGTCGAGATCCTGTTCAAGGACGGCTCGAAGCTGGTCGATGAACTCGGCGTGGCCAACGCCCACCCGAACGGCGCCAAGCCCTTCGGCCGGGCGGACTACATCCGCAAGTTCCGTACGCTGACCGAGGGCATCCTCTCGGCGCGGGAGGCGAACCGCTTCATCGAGGTGGTGCAGGACCTGCCGAAGTTGAAGGCGGGCGAGCTCGGGGCGCTGAACGTGGCGCTGCCCGCGGGCGGGCTGCTCGACGCCAAGCCCGGCATCTTCTGACGCGGCCCGATGACCGAAGCGCCACAGGGCGCGGAGGTCTGGATCGGCCCGCCAAGGAAGCGCCATCCCCGGCGGGCGGCCCGCGCCGCCCGCCGCAAGTCGACCCCAAGGCACGAACGAGGAAAGCCATGAGCGACACGCCCGAAATCAAGAAGGGCCTGGTCGGCGTCTATGCCGACGTCTCCACCGTCTCGAAGGTCATGCCGGAGACCAACTCCCTGACCTATCGCGGCTACCCGGTGCAGGACCTCTGCGAGAACGCCTCCTTCGACGAGACGGCCTACCTGCTGTGGAACGGGGAACTGCCGACCGCCTCCCAGCTCGCCGCCTTCCGGGCGGAGGAGAAGGCGAACCGCGCGCTCTCCCCCGCGCTGCTGCGCGTGCTGGCGGAATTCCCGAAATCCGCCCACCCCATGGACATGATCCGCACCGCCGTCTCCTTCCTCGGGATGGAGGACCCGGAGACGGCCGACATCTCGGACGCCGCCCAGCGGCGCAAGGCGATGCGGCTGCTGGCCAAGATCCCGACCGCGGTCGCGGCGTCCAACCGCCTGTCCAAGGGACTCTCGCCGATCGCGCCGGACCCGGCGCTGCCCTTCTGCGAGAACTTCTTCCACATGGTCTTCGGGAAGGTCCCGCAGCCGGAGGTCATCAAGGCCTTCGACGTCTCGATGATCCTCTACGCCGAGCACACCTTCAACGCCTCCACCTATACGGCGCGGCTCGTCACCTCCTCCATGTCCGACATGCATGCGGCCATCACGGCGGCGATCGGTAGCCTCAAGGGCCCGCTCCATGGCGGGGCGAACGAGGCGGTGATGCACATGCTGAAGGAGATCCCCTCCCCCGAGGTGGCGGAAGCCTGGCTGCGCGACCGCTTCGACCACAAGGCGCTGGTGATGGGCTTCGGCCACCGGGTCTACAAGACCGGGGACTCGCGCGTGCCCACCATGAAGAAGTACGCCGAGATCATGGCCGAGGTGGTGGGCGACAAGCGGTGGATGAACACCTCCGCCGTGCTGGCGCGGGTGATGCTGGCCGAGAAGAACATCCACCCGAACCTCGATTTCCCGGCCGGGCCCGCCTACTACCTGATGGGCTTCGACATCCCGCTCTTCACGCCGATCTTCGTCTGCTCCCGCATCACCGGCTGGGCAGCGCATGTGCTGGAACAGGCGGCCGACAACCGGCTGATCCGCCCGCTGTCGCACTACACCGGCGTCGCCGAGCGCGCCGTCGTGCCGCTCCCGGCGCGCGGATAAGGCATGCCGCTCCCGGCGCGCGGATAAGGCATGCCGCTCGCCGCGCGCGGATGACACGCCACGCTCCCGCCGCAATCGCGCGGCGGGAGCGAACGCGGAGCGCGCATCGCGCATCCGCTCTCGCGCCAAAGCGCGACACCGACGCAACACGGATCGCATCGCGACGCACGTCGTGCGCATTTTGCGCGCGTGCGCGCACGGATTCTGTTGACACGCAATAGTCGCGTGCAGATAGCGTGACGTGCGCGCGAATCATCTTGCGCGATTCGTCGGACACGTTCTCTCGCACGTCGCTCCGCATCTCATCGGGCAGCGGCAGAAGCGACCGACGCATCGGACAGATGATCGCCGCAGCAGGGAAGGACGGTCCATGGACCGCAGGCTCATGGGACGGATGGCGGACACGACCATCCATCCCGCACCGCCCGGTGGCGCGACAGGATCGCACCGCCACGGCGGGAGAGAGGTCGGAGGAAGCGCGCATCGGGGATCGATCGCGCGCATCGCCCATTCCGACGCCTGCCCCAGGACATCGGCCAGCGACGAGCGCCACGGGATCCGCGCGCACGCAGCCGCATCGTCCGCACCTGCTGTACCCCGGAGGCCGGCGCAGGCCGTCTCCACCCACCGGAACGCACGGAGATACCGTTCATCATGACCGACATCATCGAGACCATTGAGGCCGAGGGCGCCGAGCCCCGCGCCCAGGCGATGGCCATGGCCGCCGCGAAGAAGAAGGCGCCCGCCAAGAAGAAGGCCGCGCCGAAGCGCAAGCCGGCCGCGAAGAAGGCCGCGGCGAAGAAGCCCGCCGCGAAGAAGGCCGCCGCCAAGAAGAAGCCGGCTGCCAAGAAGACCGCCGCCAAGAAGCCTGCCGCGAAGAAGGCGGTGAAGAAGGCCGCGCCGAAGAAGGCCGCCGCCAAGAAGCCGGCCGCGAAGAAGGCCACCGCCAAGAAGCCCGCCGCGAAGAAGGCGGTGAAGAAGGCCGCGCCGAAGAAGGCCGCCGCCAAGAAGCCGGCCGCGAAGAAGGCCGCGCCGAAGAAGGCTGCTGCCAAGAAGCCGGCCGTGAAGTCCTCGGCCCGCTCGGAAGCCGCGAAGAAGGCCGCCGCGACCCGCGCCGCCAAGCGCGCCGCCGCCGCTGCCGCCGCGCCGGCCGCGACGGAAACCGCGTCGAGCTGACGTCCACGCCGATCCCGGCGAGGGGGCGCCGTCCGCGATGCGGGCGGCGCCCTTTTCGCATCCAGCCACCGCCATGACCACGATCACGCCCCTTCCGCCGGCCGAGCGCCATCGCCTCGCCCCGCTGCTCGAAGCCTATGCGGCCGAGATGCGCGCCACGCTTGCCGGCAGCCGACCCGCGCCAGGCGCCGAGGCCGCCGCGCTGCTCGCCGCCGATCCGCGCACCGAGATCCTCGCCGCGACCGAGGGCGCGGAGATCGTCGCCTTCGCCATCTTCTTCGACCTGCCCGAGGCGGTCTTCGCCCGGCGCTGCGGCGCGCTCGACGACCTCTTCGTGCGCACGGACCGGCGCGGGCAGGGCATCGCGCGCGCACTCATCGCAGCGCTGACCGGGCTCGGCCGCGCGCGCGGCTGGTCGCATCTGCGCTGGATCGTGCCGGAGGCCGACCGTGCGGCGATCGCGCTCTATGAACGCATCGCGGAGCGGGCTGATTGGCGGTCCTACGTCATCCGCCTGGATCGGGAGGCGTCGCTGTAGGCCGGGCGCCCGCTCTCCTCTCAACCTTCCTTGTCTGCTGGAGACTGACCGCCGACGTCAGTTCCCAGCAGATAGAGAAGGGAGGGGACGCGGGCATGGATCCACTTATGCCGAACCGCCATCAGTTCCGTTTAGCCGGTTCCCGACCGTTGGGGCCTATGGAGTATCGGTGCGCGAAGCACGTGCCATTCATGGATTGAGATCGCCATGAGTGCGAATTCTGAGGATTGATCCCAGCCGTCGAACCCAGGCGCGAGGTCACCCCCAGCCGAAAGCGAACGCCCAGAATCGTCCCCGTCACAGCCCCGCTTCGCGCATCTTCCGCCGATACAGCAGCCAATACACACCGGCGACGAGGATCGAGCCGCCCGCCACATTGCCAAGCGTGACCGCTACCAGGTTTTGGATCGCGCTCGCTATGTCGAGGGCAGCGAACGCGGCAGGATCGAGCCGCACCGCCTGCCAGAAGCCTTCCGCAGCAGCCGCCTTGATCAGCAGGCCGAAGGGAATGAAGTACATGTTCGCGACCGCGTGCTCGAAGCCCGCGGCGACGAAGGCGGCGATCGGCAGCAACACGACGAGCATCCGATGCGCCGGCAGGCGGGAGGACAGCGACAGCCACACCGCCATGCACACCAGGGTATTGCACAGCATCCCGAGCAGGAACGCCTGGCCGAAGGGCAGCGCCGCCTTCGCCTGTGCCGTGCGCAGTGCGGTCGCCCCCACCTGCCCGCCGCCGAAGCCGTGGTGCTGCGCGAGGAAGACCAGCAACGCCGTACCAACCGCCCCGACGAGGTTCCCGATCCAGACCAGCGCCCAGGCGCGGACCACGCGACGCAGCGCCAAGCGCCCGCTCGCCCAGGCCATAACCATAAGCACGTCGCCGGTGAAGATCTGCGCGCCGCCGAGCAGGACGAGGCTCAGGCCAAGCGCGAAGACCAGGCCGGCGACGACGCGCGCCATGCCGAAGGGCATCGCCGCCTCGGCCCCAGTCAGCGCGACATTGGAAAAGACCGCGCCGAAGGCGATGAAGGCGCCACCCAGCACACCGAGCGTGACGAGCGTGACGCCGTCCTGCCCGGCCTTGGCGACGCCGTCCGCCTCCGCCTTGGCGGCGATCTCGGGCGGCAGGCGCCCTTCGATCCCCGCCAGCGCGTCCCGCCGCTCCCCCGGCACGCGGCGTCAGCCCCCGAGCGCGATCAGCCCGATGATCTGCACCGCGATGACCTTCACGATCGTCGCCGAGGGGAAGATCATCGCGTAGCCGATGTCGGGCCGCTCGGTCGGCGCCATGCGCGTCGCATAGACGAGGATCGCGGGGTTCCCCGTCGCGCCCGAGGCGACGCCGAGCAAGTCGTCATAGGGCAGCTTCAGCAGGTAGTAGCCGACCCCGAGCACGATCGCGACGGTTGTCAGTAGCACCAGCGCGCCGATGATGAGCAGCAGCGGCCCCTGCGAGGCGACGGTGGTCACGAAGGCCTGGCCCGAATTGATGCCGACGGAAGCCAGGAACAGCGTCAGCCCGAAGTTCCGCAGCACGATGTTGGCTGGCAGCGGCATGACCCATGATATCGGGCCGGTCCGCCTGAGCCGCCCCAGGATGAGCGCCACGATCAGCGGCCCGCCGCCGATGCCGAGGGTGACCGTCCCGACCCCCGGGATCGGGATGGGCAGAAGGCCGAGCAGCACGCCTAGCACCATGCCGAAGCCGACCGACACGTAGGAGAACTCCGCGGCCGACTTCACCGTATCGCCGAAATGGGCGCGCGCGGCGGCGACCTGCTCCGTCGGCACCAGCACGCCGACTCGGTCGCCGATCTCGAGCATCAGGTCCGGCGACGGCACCAGGTCCACGTCGTAGCGGCGGACATGCAGGATGCGGATCTCGGTCCCGGCCGGCATCGGGATCTCATCCAGCTTCCTGCCGGTGAGCGATGCCTTGGAGACGAAGAAGCGCTGGTAGGTCAGATCGGCGCGATCCTTGGCGATCCGACCGGGATCCAGCCGTCCGAGCAGCGCCGCGGCTTCCTGAACCGCCTCGGCACGATCGGCCGCGATCATCAGCGCGTCGCCCACCGCCAGTTCGAGATCCGCGTCAGGCAGGCGGTTGCGGTGGTCCTGGCGGACCGTCGCGACCTGCACGCCCTCGGGCAGCAGGGCCATCACCTTGCCGAGGGTGCCGCCGCCCTCCGGCAGGCGCTCGATGGTGATCTCGCCCATGTGGAATCGGGCAGGCTTCGGCGGGAAGCTCGGCTGCACCTTCCGCGTCAGGAAGTAGAAGCAGAGGATCGGCCCGATGACGCCGAACGGATAGGCGACCGAATAACCGATCGACGGCTCGTTGTTCTTCATCACGTCGAGCGCGGCCTGCAGCGTCGCCGTGCTGGTCATCGATCCAGCGAAGATGCCGAGCGTGTGGCCGAGCCGAACGCCGAAGATCCAGCCGAGTCCGAGCGCCACCAGCAACCCCGCCACGACGGCGACGAAGGCAAGCAGGTTGTAGATGCGCCCCGGCCCGGTCAGCCCCTCGAAGAACTGGCGCCCGTAGAGGATGCCGATCCCGTAGAGGAACATGATCAGCCCGATCAGCCCGATCGGCCCGGCGATATTCGCCTTCGGCGCGATGGCGCCGAGGAAGAGCCCGACGAACAGCACGGCCCCGATGCCGAGCGAGAAGCCGAGGATGCTGACCTGCCCGACGAGGTAGCCGAGGCCGATCGCGAGGAATAGCGCGAGGATCGGCTGCGTGCCGATCAGTTCGCTGACGGAGGCCATCATGCGGTCCGCCCCCCGTCAGCGCGCGCGGCAGCCGGCGGCGCGGAAGATCTCCAGCGCCGCCTGCACCTGCGCTTCCGTCGGCGTGGGCGTGTCCGCCAAGCGGTAGTCGAGGCCGAGCGCCTTCCACTTGAAGGCGCCCATCTGGTGGAAGGGAAGCACCTCCACCCACTCGACATTCTTCATCGGCGCGACGAACTCCGCGACCTTGCGGATGTTGTCGGGCGCGTCGGTGAGGCCGGGGACCAGCACGAAGCGCACCCACACCGCCTTGCCCATGGCATTCAGGCGTTCGGCGAAACGCAGCGTGGGCGCCAGCTCCGCGCCCGTGACCCTGCGATAGGTGTCCGGATCGCCGCTCTTGATGTCGAGCAGCACCAGGTCGACATGCTGCAGGTAGTCGTCATCGGCGCGATGACCGAGGAAACCCGATGTGTCGAGCGCCGTGTGCAGCCCCAGCTGCTTCGCCGCGGCGAACATCCCCCTGGTGAAGCCGAGCTGCACCAGCGGTTCCCCGCCCGAGATGGTCAGCCCGCCGCCCATCGCCCGCAGCGCCGGTGCGAAGTCGCGCAGCCGGCGGATGCCGTGGGACAGCTCGACGACCGTGCCGTCCTTGAGGTGCCAGGTGTCGGGGTTGTGGCAGTACTGGCAGCGCAGGAAGCAGCCGGACATGAACAGCATCACCCGCACGCCCGGCCCGTCCACCGTCGAGCCGGTCTCGTAGGAATGCACCCAGCCGTGGGTCTCCTTCGGTCCCTCGAAGCCCTCGGTCTCGGGGGCATCGGGGGCCTGGTTGGTGCGGAGGTCGTAGCGGCTGCCGACCTCGACCATGCCGGTCGCTTCGCGCATGGCGGGGTCCTCAGTAGGAGCTGTGGAAGGTGCGGCGGATGACGTCGAGCTGCTGCTCGCGCGTCAGGCGGACGAAGTTCACCGCGTAGCCGGACACGCGGATTGTCAGCTGCGGGTATTTCTCCGGGTGCTCCATCGCGTCCTCCAGCGTGTCCTTCGACAGCACATTGAGGTTCATGTGGAAGCCGCCCTGGCCGAAATACATGTCGAAGGCGCGGACCGCGTTGTCGATCGCGGCGTCCGTGTCGCGGCGCGCCATGCTCGGGGCGACCGAGACCGTGAAGCTGATCCCGTCCTGCGAATCGGCATAGGGAAGCCGGGCGACCGAGATGCAGGAGGCGAGCCAGCCATGGTTGTCCCGGCCATGCATCGGGTTGGCGCCGGGCGCGAAAGGTTCGCCCTTGCGGCGCCCGTCCGGCGTGTTCCCAGTGGCCTTGCCGTAGACGACGTTGGACGTGATGGTCAGCACCGACTGGGTGTGCACCGCGTCGCGGTAGGTCCGGTGCTTGCGGAGCTTCGCCATGAAGCGGGAGACGAGGTCGCAGGCGATGTCGTCGACCCGGCTGTCGGCGTTGCCGAACTGCGGGAAGTCGCCCTCTATCCGGTAGTCCACCGCCAGCCCCGTCGCGTCGCGGATGACATGGACCTTGGCGTGCCTGATCGCCGAGAGACTGTCCGCCACGACGGACAGGCCGGCGATGCCGAAGGCCATGGTGCGCAGGATATCGCGGTCGTGCAGCGCCATCTCCAGGCGCTCGTAGAAGTACTTGTCGTGCATGTAGTGGATGCAGTTCATCGCATGCACATAAGTGCGTGCCAGCCATTCCATGGTCGCGTCGAACTTCGCGAAGACCTCGTCGTAGTCGAGGACCTCCGCGGTGATGGGAGCGGAGGCGGGGGCGATCTGCTCGCCGCTCACCTCGTCGCGCCCGCCATTGATCGCGTAGAGCATGCACTTCGCGAGGTTCACCCGCGCGCCGAAGAACTGCATCTGCTTGCCGAGCCGCATGGCCGAGACGCAGCAGGCGATGGCGTAGTCGTCGCCCCAGTAGGGGCGCATCAGGTCGTCATTCTCGTATTGCAGGGACGAGGTGTCGCGGCTGACCTTGATGCAGTACCGCTTGAAGGGCAGCGGAAGGTTCTTTGACCATAGCACGGTGATGTTCGGCTCCGGCGCGGGGCCGAGGTTCGTCAGAGTGTGCAGCATCCGGTAGGAATTCCGGGTGACGAGCGTCCTGCCGTCCATGTCCGTGCCGCCGACGCATTCGGTCGCCCAGTACGGGTCGCCGCTGAACAGCGCGTCATAGTCCGGCGTGCGGAGGAAGCGCACGATGCGCAGCTTCTGTACCAGCTGGTCCATCAGCTCCTGGGCGCCGGCCTCGTCCAGCGTGCCTTCGCGCAGGTCGCGCTCGATGTAGATGTCGAGGAAGCTCGAGATGCGGCCGATCGACATCGCCGCGCCGTTGGCCTCCTTGATCGCACCGAGATACGCGAGGTAGGTCCACTGCACCGCCTCGCGCGCCGTCTCGGCCGGGCGCGAGATGTCGCAGTCGTAGCGTTTTCCCATCTCAGCCAACTCGGCCAGGGCGCGCATCTGCTCGGCGAGTTCCTCGCGCGTGCGGATCACCTCGTCGTCCGGCCACATCTCGTCGACCTGCGCGCGCTCCTCCCGCTTGGCCGCAAGCAGGCGGTCGATCCCGTAGAGGGCGACGCGGCGGTAGTCACCGATGATGCGTCCGCGGCCATAGGCGTCCGGAAGGCCGGTGATGATGCCGGATTTGCGGCAGCGCATGATCTCGGGCGTATAAGCATCGAAGACGCCGTCATTGTGCGTCTTGCGGTATTTGGTGAAGGCCTCGTGCACGGCCGCATCGGCCGGGAAGCCCGCGGCCTTGAGGCCGGATTCCACCATGCGCAGCCCGCCGGCGGGAAAGATCGCGCGCTTGAACGGCTTGTCGGTCTGCAGGCCGACGATCACCTCGTTATCGCGATCGATGTATCCGGGGCCATGCGCCAGCACGGTGGAAGGAGTGGACGCATCGACGTCGAGCACGCCCTTCCTGCGTTCCTCGGCAAAAAGCGGCTGCAGCTTCGCCCAGACCGCCAGCGTTCGGGCGGATGGAGCAGCGAGGAACGTCTCGTCGCCGTCATAGGACGTCACGTTGCGGATGATGAAGTCGCGCACGTCGATGGCGCCGGTCCAGCGCCCCTGCTCGAAGCCGCGCCAGCAGCGCGCTTCCTTCAGCGCCGCGATGTCGATGTTCAGGCCTTCCATGGCACTTCTCCCTTCCTTGGCGTTCTTGGACGGCGGGTCCCGCCGTCAGGGGCAGCAGGCGGCGCGCGTCATGCGGGGTCTTCGGCGAGTGCGGCGCGGGTGTGACGGGCGATCATCAGGTTCTCGTCGGTCGGTATGATGTGGACGCCCACGCGGCTTCCCGCGGCGGAGATCGTCGCCGCCCGCGCTTCGTTCGCCGCCGGGTCCAGGACCACGCCGAGCCAGCGGCAGGCCTCGCATACCGCGGCGCGGATCGGTGCGGCGTTCTCGCCCACGCCGGCGGTGAACACGATGCCGTCCAGCCCGCCAAGCGCGGCCGCGAGCGAACCGATGCCGCGCGCGACGCGGTAGACGAAGACCTCGATCGCGAAGCGTGCGCGGGGATCGCCGCTCGCGAGCAGGTCGCGGAAATCCGACGAAAGTCCGGACAGGCCGAGCAGGCCGGAGCGCCGGTAGAGCAGCGCCTCGACGCCCGCGATGTCGAGCCCGTCCTGGCGCATCAGGTGCAGCACGACGGCGGGGTCGATCTCCCCGCAGCGCGTGCCCATCGGCAGCCCGTCCAGGGCGGAGAAGCCCATGGTCGTCGCGATGCTCCGCCCCCCCTGCAGCGCGCAGAGCGATGCGCCGTTGCCGAGATGGGCGACGACGACGCGCCCGCGCGCGAGGTCCGGCGCGACGGCGGGCAGCGCGGATGCGATGTACTCATAGGACAGGCCGTGGAAGCCGTAGCGGCGGATGCCGCGCGCGGCCATCTCGTGCGGCAGCGCGAAGACCTGCGCGACCTCCGGGATGGTGCGGTGGAAGGCGGTGTCGAAGCAGGCGACCTGCGGCAGGCCGGGCGTCCGGTCCATCGCCGCCCGGATGGGCGAGAGGTTGTGCGGCTGGTGCAGGGGCGCGAGCGGCGACAGCGTCGCGAGCTCCTCGAGCAGCGCCGGCGTCACCCGCTTCGGCCGGTCATGATGCGGCCCGCCATGCACGACGCGATGGCCGAGCGCTGCGAGCGGCCTTCCGCCGATATGCCCGCGCAGCCAGGGCAGCAGCGCGAGGAGCGCCTCCGCCGGTGTCGCGGGCGGGCTGGCCGACAGGTCCGGCGCGTCGATCGCCTCGCCGGCGCCGTTGCGCGCCTTTGCGGCGGGCCGAACGCCGATGCCGTCCACCTGACCGGAGAGTTGTAGCGCGTCGCCCTCGTACAGGGAGAATTTCAGCGAGGAGGAGCCGGCATTGATGACGCCGATGAGCCCGTCGCTCATGCCGCGCTGCCCTTGCCGGCGGCCGCCAGGACCTGCGCCAGCGCGACCGAGGCGAGGCGCGAGTCCACGCTGTCCGCCCGGCTGGTGAGGATGATGGGCACCCGCGCGCCGAGCACGATCCCGGCGCTGTCCGCGCCCGCCAGGTAGCTCAGCTGCTTGGCCACCATGTTGCCGGCCTCGAGGTCCGGCGCGAGCAGAATGTCGGCATCGCCCGCGACGGGCGAGACGATCTTCTTGATCGCCGCCGCCGCCTTGCTGATCGCGTTGTCGAAGGCGAGCGGTCCGTCCAGGATCGCCCCGGTGATCTGCCCGCGATCGGCCATCTTGCACAGCGCCGCGGCCTCGAGCGTGCTCGGGATGGCGGGATTCACGGTTTCAACCGCCGACAGGATCGCGACCTTCGGCAGCGCGACGCCGAGCGCATGGAGCAGGTCCACCGCGTTCTGGACGATATCCACCTTCGTCTTGAGGTCCGGGAAGATGTTGATCGCCGCGTCCGTGACGAAGAGCGCCTTCGGGTAGCTCGGCACGTCGAGCGCGAAGACATGGCTGAGCCGCCGGCCCGTCCGCAGCCCGCCATCGCGCGCCACGGCGGCGGACATCAGCTCGTCCGTGTGCAGGCTGCCCTTCATCAGCGCCGCGGCGCGGCCCTCGCGGCAGAGTCGCACGGCGGCGACCGCGGCCTCCTGCGGCGTGGCGGCCTCCAGCACCTCGCAGCCTTCCAGGGTTTCGCCGGCAGTCGCCGCAATCTCCTCGATCAGCCCGCGGGGGCCGACCAGCACGGGGCGCAGCGCCCCCCGCCGCGCCGCCTGGATCGGCCCGAGCAGGCTGTCGCGGTCGCATGGCCAGGCGACGGCGGCACCGAGCGCAGGCAGCGCCGCGCTGCGCGCCATCAGCGCGGCCAGGTGCCGGTGCGTGTGCAGTTGGATGTCGGGCCGCGCGGCAGCGGTCGCAGTCACGGCCGCCAGCGGCAGGCGAAAGGTGGCCGAGGCTTCGGCGACGCGCCCGCGCGGGCCTTCCACCACGATGGCGATGATCGCCGTCTCGGCGTCCGGGCGCGCGACGATGCTGCCCGCGATCTCCAGGGCCTCGCCCGGCATGGGCGGAAGCCCTGGGCGAAGGTCCATCGCGCGCAGTTCGGCGCCCGGGCCGGGCAGCGCGCGCGCCGTGAAGTCGAGGACCAGCCCCTGCATCAGCAGGGCCTGCGCCTGGCTCGGCAGGCGCTCGAAGGCGGCATCCGGCGCGCCGAACAGCGCGGCCGCGAGGTCGAAGCCCTGCGCGCGGATCGCATGCGTCATCCGCCGCGCGAGGCCGACCGGGGCCGATGCCTGCGACAGGCCGGTTAGAACTTCCTGCGTCATGCGCAATGCCCTTTCCTGCGCGCCGTCATTCCCGCACCCCCGTCTAGAGGGAGCCTGGGAGCGGGCGCGGCGGCTCGTGCTCCTCCGCGTGCCGAAACAGGCCGTCGCGCTGCCCGGATTTCGAGAAGAAGCGCCGCGCACTGGCCATGAGGGAGCCCTGGCCTTCGCTGCCGACGCTCGATGCCACGGATCATCACGAACGCTCCTGGATGGCCACGCGTCTCAATGTCGCCACACCCCGGGGCGGCCGGTGTCGCGGGACCCGGCCACGCCATCGGCGGCGCGCAGCATCGCCCGCAACTCGGCTTCGAGTTCGACGACGAGCCTGCGGTAGTCGCCAAGTTCCGGCCGCGGCGCGTGCGCAGCGAGACGCTGGAAGGTGGCAAGGCCCTCGCAGGCCAGGCGGTAGTCCTCGCAGGCGCTGCGGAAGGCCGGGTGCGTCAGGAACAGGTGCCTCGCCAGCGCCTCGTGCTCGGGAAAGCGGGCAAGGACCCGGTCCAGCTCGGACCGGACAGGGGTGTCCTCGGGCATCGCGTCCTGCCTCCCGGAACCGTGGCGGCGCCTGGCATCACTGACATGAGGTGAGCAGAGGGTGGGGGCCGCCACGCCAGAAGTACGTCACTGTTAACGACGACGCTCGGCCAGTCCTGTTGCGCGCCGATTTTCCTTTCGACTCCGACGGACTCACTACATCA
>NZ_JACADQ010000082.1 GCF_016106015.1 Neoroseomonas rubea | reverse complement strand
GCGCGGCCGTCGCGCGGCGATCCGGCACCGCGGCGCGGGCACGGCCCACCACCGGCGCCGCGCTTGCGGCCGCCATGACCGAGGACGGCGGGCGCGGCGCCACGCCAAGCTGCGCGAAGCCTTGGTCGAGCAGCGCGCCCATGTGACGGTCGCGCTCGACCCAGGACGACCCGCCCATGGTCACGCCGACAAGCCGCACCCCGTCGCGCAGCGCCGAGGTCACGATGTTGAAGCCGGAATCCCGGATGAAGCCGGTCTTGATGCCGTCCGCGCCCTCATAGTCGCCGAGCATGCGGTTGTGGTTGCGGATCATCGCCCGCCCCCAGGAGAAATGGACCGTGCTGAAATAGTGGTAGCGGTTCGGGAAGTCCCGGATCAGGCGCAGCCCGAGCGTCGCCATGTCCCGCGCGGTGGTGATGTTGTCCGGGTCCGGCAGGCCGGAGGCGTTGCGGAAGGTGGTCTGCGTCATGCCGATGGCGCGCGCGCGCAGCGTCATCAACTGGGCGAAGCGCTCCTCCGATCCGCCGAGATGCTCGCCCACGGCGGCGGCGACGTCATTCGCGCTTTTCGTCACGAGGGCGAGGATCGCCTGCTCGGCGGTCAGCGTCATGCCGGGCGGCAGGCCGAGCTTGGAGGGGGGGCGGGAGGCGGCCTCCTCGCTCATGCGGATCGGGGTGTTGAGGTTCACGCGCCCGTCGCGCAGCGCCTCGAACAGCATGTAGAGCGTCATCATCTTGGTCAGCGAGGCCGGGTAGCGCGGCTCATCCGCATTGGCCGCGATCAGTGCGCGGCCGCTGCGGGCGTCGAGCACGATCGCGGCGTAGCGTTCGCTGCCGATCTGTGCCGCGGCCGGCGCGGCGAACAGCCAGGCCCCGGCGGCAAGCATCAGCCCGGCCATGGCGCGGGCGAATCCCCGCCGGCACGCGCGGTCGCGTGTCTGCGTCATGCGCAATCCCCCTGGGCCCTGCGCCCGAATGGCGCCCGGCCCCTTCATCCCCGATCGGCACGATAGTCACGGCGACCACCCGCGTCCATCGGAATTCCCCGCGAGAGTTCGTTGCACGGCAAGCACTTACAATTCGTTGCTGCGCCGCCGCACGATATCCAGGCCACGTCATGGGCGGCGGGGCGGCCTCGGCATTTTTGTGCACTGCAAAAAATGCTTGCAACCCGGATGGGCGTTTCGCTATTCACACCATCATGTTGCAGCGCAGCAAAGCGGCCCGGACGGCTGGGCCGGCGAAGCGGAAGGTGCGGAATGCCGCGCCGGAGGCCGAGTCCGTCATCGAGGGCGCGACAGCGGAAGAGGATATGATCATGGCTGAGACCAAGGCCGACGTGAAGAAGATCGCCGCCGAAGGCGCGGCGCAGGCGCAGAAGATCGTGACCGAGGGCGCGGCGCAGGCCCGCGTGGCGATGGAGAAGAGCATGGAACAGTTCAGCAAGGGTGCCGAGGGTATGATGAAGGCCGCCGAGGACGCGGCGGAATTCGGCCGCGGCAACGTCGAGGCCTTCACCAAGGCGGCGCAGACCTGGGCGGTCGGCACGCAGGACCTCGCCCGCCACGCGATGGCGCTGGCGCAGGGCCTGACGGACCATACCCTCGAGGGCGCCAAGGCACTCGCGGCGGTGAAGAGCCTGAACGAGGCCGCCGAGGTCCAGGCGAAGTTCGCCAAGGCCGCGATGGAGAAGGCGGTGGCCGAATCCGCCAAGATGCAGGAAGCGGTCTTCAAGCTGACCGAGCAGGCCGTGGCGCCGATCAGCGCCCGCATGACGGTCGCCATGGAAAAGATGGCGAAGCCGCTCGCGGCCTGAACCGACGCGGAACGCCCCGCCTCCGGGCGGGGCGCCCCATGAGGGCCCGGTCCTTCCCCCCTTTCGGGGGGCGGGGCCGGGCCCTTCATCGTTTTCTCAGCACCTTCGCGACATTCTTGTCGCCGCGGCGCGGTCTACCCTTTCCGGGAGGCCGCGCGCTCCGATATCCTGCCATGCGGCGCGGGACGTTGCCCTTTGCGCCGAGGGAAACCACCTCTTCGACCATGAGCGACCAGGACAAGCGCCCGGGCAGCGGGCAAGGCGGCGACGGCTCCCAGACGGGGGTCGTGGTGAAGACGCGCCCGCGCACCAAGAAGCCCGCCATGTACAAGGTGTTGATGCTGAACGACGACTACACGCCGATGGAGTTCGTCGTGCATGTCCTCGAACGCTTCTTCCAGAAGAACCGGGAGGAAGCGACCCGCATCATGCTGCACGTGCACCGTCGCGGCGTCGGCGTCTGCGGCGTCTATACCTATGAGGTCGCCGAGACGAAGGTGACGCAGGTGATGGACCTGGCACGCCAGAACCAGCACCCTCTGCAGTGCACGATCGAAAAGGAATAGGGGGAAGGGCTCGCAGAAGCCCAGGGGGAGGCCAAGATATCAACTGATTGCCCGGTGCCCGCGAGGTCCAACGAGACCGACACGGCACCTACAGGGGAGCGTCACTGACATGCTGTCCCGCAACCTCGAGCAGACGCTCCACCGGGCCCTGGCACTGGCCAGCGAGCGCCGGCACGAATACGCCACACTCGAACACCTGCTTCTTGCCCTCGGCGACGACCAGGACGCGGCCACCGTGCTGCGCGCCTGCGGCGTTGACCTCGAGCGCCTGAAGCGCGACCTGACCGAGTTCCTCGACAAGGACCTTGCGGGTTTGGTGACGGAGCGCGGCGGGGATCCCAAGCCGACCGCCGGCTTCCAGCGCGTGGTCCAGCGCGCCGCGATCCATGTCCAATCCTCCGGCCGCGACGAGGTGACGGGCGCGAACGTGCTCGTCGCCCTGTTCAGCGAGCGTGAATCTCACGCCGTCTACTTCCTGCAGCTGCAGGACATGACGCGGCTCGATGCGGTGAACTTCATCAGCCACGGCATCGCCAAGGCGCCGGGCCGGTCCCAGCCGCGGCCCGTCCAGGGCTCGGCGCCCTCCTCCTCGGAAGAGAACCAGGAGAAGGAGGAGAAGCCCCGCGGCGGCCGTGGCCAGGACGCGCTGTCGAACTACTGCGTCAACCTCAACAAGAAGGCGCAGCAGGGCAAGATCGACCCGCTGATCGGCCGTGCGGAGGAAATCGACCGCACCATCCAGATCCTCTGCCGCCGCACGAAGAACAACCCGCTGTATGTGGGCGACCCGGGCGTGGGCAAGACGGCGATCGCCGAAGGCCTGGCCAAGCGCATCGTCGAGGGCGACGTGCCCGAGGTGCTGCTCAAGTCGACCATCTTCGCGCTCGACATGGGCAGCCTGCTCGCCGGCACGCGCTACCGCGGCGATTTCGAGGAACGGCTGAAGGCCGTGGTGACGGAGCTGGAAGCCCAGGCGGGATCGATCCTGTTCATCGACGAGATCCATACCGTGATCGGCGCGGGGGCGACCTCCGGCGGCGCCATGGATGCGTCGAACCTGCTCAAGCCCGCGCTGGCGCAGGGCACGCTGCGCTGCATCGGGTCCACCACCTACAAGGAATACCGCAACTACTTCGAGAAGGACCGTGCGCTGGTCCGTCGCTTCCAGAAGATCGACGTGAACGAGCCCACGGTCGAGGACGCGGTGAAGATCCTCCAGGGCCTCAAGACCAACTACGAGAAGCACCACAAGGTCCGCTACACGCCCGAAGCCATCCGCGCGGCGGTGGAACTCAGCGCGAAGTACATCCACGACCGCAAGCTGCCCGACAAGGCGATCGACGTGATCGACGAGGTCGGCGCGTCGCGGATGCTGCTGCCCGAGAACAAGCGACGGAAGACGGTCACGCTCAAGGATGTCGAGGACATCGTCGCCAAGATCGCGCGCATCCCGCCCAAGTCGGTCTCGACCGACGACCGGGAGCAGCTCAAGAACCTCGAGCGCGACCTCAAGGCGATGGTGTTCGGCCAGGACAAGGCGATCGAGGCGCTGTCCGCCGCGATCAAGCTGTCACGCGCCGGGCTGCGCGACCCGGAGAAGCCGATCGGCAACTACCTGTTCAGCGGCCCCACCGGCGTCGGCAAGACCGAGGTCGCCAAGCAGCTGGCCAAGACGCTCGGCATCGAGCTGATCCGCTTCGACATGTCGGAATACATGGAGCGGCACAGCGTAAGCCGCCTGATCGGCGCCCCGCCCGGCTATGTCGGCTTCGACCAGGGCGGGCTGCTGACCGATGCGATCGACCAGCACCCGCACGCCGTGCTCCTGCTCGATGAGATCGAGAAGGCTCACCAGGATCTCTACAACATCCTGCTGCAGGTGATGGACCACGGGAAGCTGACGGACCACAACGGCAAGACCGTCGATTTCCGCAACGTCATCCTCATCATGACGACCAATGCCGGCGCGTCGGACCTGGCGAAGCCGACCATCGGCTTCGAGCGCGAGACGCGCGTGGGCGAGGATGAGGAGGCGATCAAGCGCCTGTTCACCCCGGAATTCCGCAACCGGCTCGACAGCATCGTCGGCTTCTCGGGGCTGACGCCCGAGATCGTCGGCCGCGTGGTCGAGAAGTTCGTCATGCAGCTGGAAGCCCAGCTGGCGGACCGCAACGTGACGATCGAGCTGTCCTCGGCCGCCAAGGAGTGGCTCGCCGAGAAGGGCTACGATCCGCTCTATGGCGCGCGCCCGCTCGCGCGCGTCATCCAGGAGCATGTGAAGAAGCCTCTCGCCGAGGAACTGCTGTTCGGCAAGCTCGTGAAGGGTGGCGCGGTGAAGGTCGGGCTCAAGGACGGGGCGCTGACCTTCGAGATCGTGGAAGCGGCCCCGCCAGCCCTGCCGAAGCCCGAGGAAGGCGAAGGCGATGCAGAGCGCGAGCCCGAGACGGCCGAGTAGCGCGACGCCGCATCCGGCGCGATGATGGACGGGCGCGGAGGAGATCCCTCCGCGCCCGTTCGTCATTCAGGGGACACTGGCATGAGCGCGATCAAGGACTGGAACGCCTACTCGACGGCGCTGCGGGAACGCGGCAAGGAACTCGGCCAGCTGCACCCGGAGATCGTGAAGGGCTTCGTAGCCCTGTCGAACGGCGCGGCCAAGACGCAGCACCTGGATGCCAAGACGCGGGAATTCATCGCGCTCGCGGTTGCCATCACCACCAAATGCGAGGGCTGCATGGACGCGCATGTGCGCAAGGCCGTCGCGGCGGGTGCGACGAAGGAGGAGATCGCCGAGGCGCTCGGCGTGGCGATCGCGCTGAATGCGGGGGCGGCGTTCACCTATGCGCTGCATGTGCTGGACAGGGTGAACGAGGGCTAGACCAACGCCTTCCGCGCCACCTCCAGCGCCGCCTTCTGCGCCTTCGTCACCTTCGGATAGTGCAGGTCGAGCCCTTCCAGCGCATCGATCAGCGCCGCCGCGACCACCAGCCGCGTGAGCCACTTCGTGTCCGCCGGCACCACGTACCAGGGCGCATGCGGCGCTGCGGTGGCGCGGATGGCGTCCTGGTACGCCGCCATGTACGCGTCCCAATGCGCGCGCTCGGCCACGTCGTTGGCCGAGAACTTCCAGTTCTTCGCGGGCTCGTCGATGCGGGAGAGGAAGCGGCGCTTCTGCTCCTCCTGGCTGACATTCAGGAAGAACTTCAGCACCACCGTCCCCTGGCGGGCGAGGTAGCGCTCATAGGCCGCGATGTCCTCGAGCCGCTCCTCCCAGATCTTCCTGCCGACAAGCCGCGGCGGCAGCTTCTGGCCTTCGAGGTAGGCCGGGTGCACGCGCACCGCCAGCACTTCCTCGTACCAGGAGCGGTTGTGGATGCCGATGCGCCCACGTTCCGGCAGCGCGGTCGAATGGCGCCAGAGAAAATCGTGGTCGAGCTCGGTCGCCGTCGGCGCCTTGAAGGAATGCACCTGACAGCCCTGCGGGTTCACGCCGGAGAAGACGTGCTTGATGGCCCCATCCTTCCCGGCCGCGTCCATCGCCTGGAAGATGCACAACACCGACCAGCGATCCTGCGCGTAAAGCATGTCCTGCAGTTCCGCGAGGCGATCCACGCCCTGCTGCAGCAGCTCCGCGGCATGGTCCTTCTCGAGGTCGATGCCCGCCGTGTCGTCGGGCGCGATGTCCTTCAGCCGGAACCCCTTGCCGGAGCTCACGCGGAACCGTTCCAGCACCTTCGCCGTGCGCTTGTTGACCATCATCCCCTCCCCTTCGGCGCCACCACGATCCACAGCGCGGCCAGCGCCTGCAACAGGAAGGTGACGGACAGCGCCACCGCATAGCCCGCCGGGTCCCAGCCGCCATTCCCCGTGCGCGGCCAGAGGTCGAGGATCGCCCCGATCCCGGTCTGGAACAGGAAGACCAGCACGAGCATGGAGAAGTTGATCGCCGTCGCGACGCGCCCCTGCAATTCCGGCGGAAAGCCCTGCCCCATCGCCGCATAGCCGGCCACGCCCACCGACCCGCAGAAGGAAAAGCAGAACCACACCGCGGCGATCGTCCAGAAGCCCGACGGCGCGGCCACCAGCGTCGCGAGGCACACCAGCACGCCCCCCATGCCGAGATAGGGCACGAACATGGGCGAGAAGCCCCGCGCCTGCGCGAAGGACGCCGCCTGCCCCGTCACCAGGCTGCCCGTCACCAGGCCCAGCGCGTAGACCAGCAGAGCGACCGCCCGCGGCCCGTCCGCCAGCCCGGCCACGTCGCGCAGCCACGGCCCCGCCCAGAGGCCCTGGAAGGTGAAGTTCAGCGCGGACAGCACCATGATCGCCGGGAGGAACCGCAGGAAGCCGCGGTCGCGGAAGATGCGCCCGAACTCCCCGATCTCCCGCGCCATGCTGCGCTTCTGCGGCACCACGGCGCCCGGCGGCCGGTCCGGCACCGAAAAGCGGATCCACATCGAGACCACCACGGCCAGCACCGCGAGCAGGGCAAAAATGCCCCGCCAGCCGAGCAGCGGCACCGCCCATTGCACCGGCACGGTCGCACTCATGCCCCCCATGCCGGCGAGGAACAGCCCCGCCCCCGTTACCGCCGCGACGCGCTGCTTCGGATACCATTGCGTATTGGCCTTGAGCATCGCCATCAGCCCCGCGGCGAGCCCGAAGCCGCAGATGATGCGCCCAACTGCGAGCACCCACACATCGGGTGCCAACGCGCTGACCACGAAGCCCGCGGCCGAGACAAGCGCGAGGGTGCTCTGCACCTTGCGCGGCCCGTGCAGGTCGAGTGCGACGCCGATCGGCAACTGCGCCAGGGCATAGGCGGCAAAGAAGCAGGCAGCGAGCAGGCCGAGTTCCGATGCCGACAGGCCGAACTCGATGGCGAGCAGCGGCCCGATGGTCGCGACCATCCCGCGATTGGCCTGGTTGAGGAAGTTGATCGCCGCGAGCGGCAGCGTGATGCGGGCGAAGCCCGGCGCGGCCTCGCTCACCGCGGGTCGAGCCGCACGCTGATCGGGCAGTGGTCCGATAGCCGGTCGCGCAGCGCGGGGTCGCGCTCGGCATAGACAAGCACGCGGAAACTGTCGCGCACGAGCCAGGACCGCGCCGGCCCGCCAAGCAGGATATGGTCCACGAAGGACCGCGCCTGCCCGTCCCGCGCCCAGCAGGGGTTGGCGAAACCCTCGGTCGGGCGCGCAAGCGGGCCTGCCTCCTCCAGCATCGCCACGAACTCGTCGCCACGCCCGACGCGCCGGTTGAAGTCACCCAGGATCGCGAAGGCGACGCCTTCCCGCCGCCGCTCCGCGATCCAGTCGCGCAGGATCTCCGCCTGGCGGCCGAGGTTCTGGCAGTCCCGCGACTCCGGCCGCCGCACCGATCCTTGCGCACAGCCGCCATCCAAGTGGATCGACAGCAGGCGGATTGGCGGGCCTTCGCCCGCGCGCACGGTGATGTCCGCGCCCCGGCGCAGCGACCGCCGCGCATTCGGCACCAGATCCAGCGCCGAGACATCGGGGTTGCGCGTCACGTTCAGCCCGCGTCGCCAGGCGAAGCCGGCGCGCTGCGTGTCGGTCTCGGCGGGGAAGTGGAACTCGTAGCGCGTCGCGTCGAACACCCGCGCCGCGGCGAGCGGCCCGTCCACCTCCTGGATCGCGACGACATCCGCGGCCAGCCGCTCGGCATAGGCGCGCAGCCGGGCGAAATCCTCCTGCGTACGGGTGGCGAGGCCGGAGGGCAGGTCCGGATGCCCGGCGGGCTTGGTGGTCAGCCAGGCGATGTTCCAGGCGGCGATCTTCAGCTCCTGCGCCGCGGCGGGCAGGGCGAGGAGAAGGAGCAGCAGGGCGAGCAGCGAGCGCATGCCCGTCTTCATAGCAGCGTCGGCGCCACCGTGCGCGGGGCGGGTGTCGCCGCAGCCGGCAAGGCCCGCGCGCCGCAGCCGAGCAGGAAGTCCGCGACGGCGTCCATCTCGGCCGCGTCGCGCGTGACGTCGTGAAAGGGCGCATCGCGCGCGGAGCCCCGCGGCACCCAGACCACCGTCTCGTACCGCGCGCGCGTCAGCAGGACGCGATAGGTGTTGAGCACGTAATGCGCCTCGGCGCGTTCCGCCTGCCAGCGCGTGCCGGCGAAGCGCCGGGCGGTCCAGCCAGCCGCGCCGCGTACCAGGTCGCCGCCCCAGGCGAGGCCGCAGACATCCAGTTCCAGCCCCTGGCACGCATATTCCGTCGCCGCGGCCTCGAGCGCGTCGGAGGCGCGGACATCGGGCCAGGCATTGAGGAACCAGTCGGCCACATCCTCCGCCGGTACCTCGGCCGCCAACCCTTCCCCACGCAGCCGCTTCGCGCCCGAGGACCGCAGCAGCCCCGCCCGCCGCCGACCGCGCGCGAAGCCGCGCAGCGCGGCGCGCGCAGCGTCCAGGTCACGCGTGACAAGGACGGGGAAATCCTCGGCCCGCGCGGCGATGGACCGGGCGCGCGCCGCATCCTCCGCCAGCACGGCCTCGACCCAGCCCGCCACCGCGGAATCCCGCACCGCGCGCATCGGCACCGTAAGGTCCAGCGAGGGCGCAATCTCAAGCCAGGGCGGTTGTCCTTCGGCCAAACGCTGCATCGGCTCGGGCGCTGCCAGCCCGCGGCCGGCCGCGACCGCGCCCCAGCGGGGGTCGGCGTCGATGACGCGCCCCCATTCGCGCAGCCCCGCCTCCCCCGTGTTGATCTCCTGCCCGTTGCCGATCAGCGCCACCACCACCGCCCAGCCGGGATGGCGGCCCATGATGTCCAGCGTATGGGCGGGCTCGCTCATGGTCAGCGTGCCCGGGCGGTTCTGCGTGCCGCGGCGCGCCTTGGCCTCGTCCCAGGCGCGCTGGGCCTCGTCGAAGACGATCACGCGCTCGGGCGGCGCGCCGGCACCCGGTTTCGCGCCGTCCTCCAGGAAGCGGTGCACGTTCTGGATCGCCGTCTTCACCTCCCGCAGCGCCTGCGCCTTCGACGCACCCCGCTGCGCGATGGCATCCCGCGCCAAGGCTTCGCGCAGCACGGCAACCAGCGGGGCGTTGCCGGTCAGGAAGGCCGCGCCATCCTGCCGCGCAGCGCCGAACACGGCGTTCAGCCCGCACAGCGTCTTGCCCGCGCCGGGAATGCCGGTGACGAAGACGACGCGCTTCGCATGGTCGCGCCGCGCCTGGTCGACCGCGCGCGCGATCGCCGCCGCCGTCTCGCGCAGGTTCGTCGCATCGGCGCGCGCGGCGGCGATCTCGGCGACGCCGTGGCGGGCGAACAGCATCGTCGCCGCCTCGACGATCCCCGGCACTGGCCGATAGGGCGCATCGAGCCAGACACGGCCATCGAGCGGTGCCGCAGGCGCGGCCGACTGCACCCAGCCGAACAGCGCCGCGAGACCATCCGGCCCGCACGTCACCGGCCGCGACACCCCCTGCCATATCAGCGGCGGCTGCGCCGGCGGCGCGAAGCCACGCACACCGCCCGTGACCAGCACCGGCAGGATCGGATGGGCACGGCTGCCGGCGTGGAAGTCGCGCAGGTCGAGCGCGTAGTCCTCCGCCTCGGCCAGCGCCGCGGGCGAGGCGTCCGTCTGCTTGAATTCCAGCACCAGGATGGCGCGATCCGTCAGCACCACCGCGTCGATGCGCTTTTCCAGGCGCAGCAACTCGTATTCCAGCGCGACGGTCCAGGCATCGCCGCCGGCCGCCCGGAGCCCTTCGCGCAGCGCCGCGACCTGTGCGCGCCAGGCGGCCTCCTGCTCCGGCGCGCCGGCATGCCCGCGCGCCTGCTGGGCGGAGGCCAGCCGCCCCACCGTATCCGCCGGATCGCGCACGAGCAGCGCCGCGCCGTCGCAGGCGAACCACGCCCTCATCCGCCGCCACCCCGCCGCGGCCAGGTCGCCACCGCCACGCTGCCCATCATCAGCACGAAGCCCGCGGCATGGACGGACGAAAAAGCCTCCCCCAGCAGCGTCACCGCCACCAGCGCCGCCGTCCCCGGCAGGAACACGGTGAACACCCCTGCCATCCCCGCCGGCACGCGCTTCAGCCCGGCGTACCAGAGCAGCAGGCAGAGCACGCTTGCCGTCAGGGAATGGAAAACGAGCAGCGCGGCGAGCGACGGGTCCGCCAGCGCCGCGACGGCCCCGAGATCCGGCAGCGCGAAGGGTGCCAGCACCAGCGCGGAGAACACCTGCATCCACAGGCTCGCGGTGATCACCGGCACCCGCCCCGCGATGCGGCGCGCGAGCAGCACATAGGCGGCCTCCCCCATCACGCCGCAGAACACCAGCAGGTTGCCGAGCGCGGATCCACCATCCCCGCCGACGCTGCGCGCGATCGTGATCGCCGCCATGCCACCGGCCGCCAAGGCGACCGCCGCCCATTGCCGCCCGGGCAGGCGTTCGCGCAGCAGCAGCGCGCCACCGATCGCGACCACGGCGGGCAGCGTGGCGAGCACAAGCCCGCCTTCCAACGCCGTCGTCAGCCGCAGCCCCGCGAGCAGCCCCGCATTGTAGATCGCGGTGCCGAACAGCGCCTGCAGGGCAAGGTTGCGCAGCGCGTCGGGCGGCACGCGCACGGGCCCGTCCATCGCCCGCGCCAGCGGCAGCAGCACGAGCATGGCCAGCACGCAGCGCAGGAAGGCGATCATGGCGATCGGCAGCGCCTCGGCCAGCAGCTTCGCCACGGCGACATTGGCGCCGACCAGCGCCATGGATAGGGCGAGTTGGAGGTAGGCGAGGCGCACGCGCGCAGCCTATCGCGCCCGGGCGCGGACTCCTACCGCCTGCGTCGTCCCGGTGCGGGTGCCTCGGCGGACCGGACCTGGCGGGGCACGCCATGCGCCAGCGCGGCGACATCGGCGCGTCGCGCCACGAAGTCCGTGATCCGGCCCTCCGCGTCGAAGGCCGTGCCCTCGGCGGCCAGCAGCGCGTGCTGCGTCACGCCGTCCGGGCCGGATTTCGCCGCGCCGAGCGTGCCGTCCGCCGTCACGGCGCGGTGCCAGGGCAGCGTCGCCGCCTCGATCTCCGTGAGCGTCGCGAGGATGTAGGCAACGTGCCGCGGCGCGACATCCAGATGCGCGCCGATATCGGCGAAGGTGACGACGTGCCCTTCCGGCACGGCGGCGACGATCCGCAACACGTCCCTCTTGATGCGCGCAAAGAAGGGCGAGCGCGCCACGCGCTACGCCTCGCCATCCTTGCGGAAGGGGGAGAGCGTGGCGAGCGCCTCCATCTCCCGCCGCATCGCCGGCCTTTCGCGCGCAAGGAAATCGGCCACTGCCTGCGACAGGCCCCGATGCGCGATCCAATGCGCCGAGTAGGTCGGCACCGGCAGGTAGCCGCGCTGGATCTTGTGCTCCCCCTGCGCGCCCGCCTCCACGCGCGGGATGCCGTGCGCGATCGCGAAGTCCATGGCCATGTAGTAGCAGAGCTCGAAATGCAGGAACGGCACGTCGACCGTCGCGCCCCAGTTGCGGCCGTAGATCGCCTCCCGCCCCACCAGGTTCAGCGCGCCGGCGACGGGTTCACCGTCCCGCTCGGCCACCATCAGCACCACGGCATCGCCGAGCCTTTCGCCGAGCAGCGGCCAGAAGCGGCGGGTGAGGTAGGCGCTGCGGCCCCATTTCCTATCGGTGGTGCTGCGGTAGAAGCGGTGGAAGGCATCCCAGTGCCGTTCCGTGATCTCCGCCCCGCGCAGACAGCGCAGCGCCAGGCCGCAGGCGGCGACATCCCGCCTTTCCCGCTTCAGCGCCTTGCGCTTGCGGGAGGCGAGCGCGCCGAGGAAATCGTCGAAGCCCCCATAGCCCGGATTGGACCAGTGGAACTGGGTGCCTAGCCGCTGCAACCAGCCCGCATCGCCAAGCGCTGCCCATTCGACGTCGGTGCAGAAAGTGACATGGACGGAGGACGCGCCGACACCCTCGCAGCCCTGCACCAGCGCCTGGGCCAGCGCGGCGATCGGCAGCCCGGCATCGGGGCGCACCAGCAGGCGCGGCCCCGGCACCGGGCTGAAGGGCACCGCGACCTGCAACTTGGGATAGTATTGCCCTCCCGCCCGCTCCAGCGCGTCGGCCCAGCCATGGTCGAAGACGTATTCGCCCTGGGAATGCGACTTGGCGTAGCAGGGCGCGCAGGCGAGCAGCCGTCCGGCCTCGTCCCGCAGCGCCGCATGCTGGGGCAGCCAGCCGCGCTCGGGCGCGGCGCTGCCGCTGTCCTCGAGCGCGGAGAGAAAGGCGTGGGAGAGGAAGGGATTGTCGCCGCCCGCGCAGGAATCCCACTCAGGCGCCGGGATCTCGGCGATGGCGCGGTGGAGCGTCAGCGTCAGCGGGGGCGGACCGTCGGGCATGCCCCCAATGTCGCGCCGCCGGCCGACATGGCAAGGCGCGGGCGCCCAACGGGGCGCCCGGCCGGCTTCAGCGGTCCTGCGCCTTGTAGATGCTGACGACGCCGAGCAGCATCGTGATCGCCCCGCAGGCGAACATGGCGATCGCGACCGTCTCCGGCTCCGCCGCCGGCAGGCCGCCCGGCAGCGGAATGAGGCGCGACGTCTGGCCGAAGCCGATCAGCGCGCCGCCGGCAGCGGCGGCAAGCCCGAGGAGCATCGCGACGATGCCGAGCGCCATGGTCCAGCGCCCCTCGGAGGCGCTGTCATAGGCTGCCGAAATTGCAACCGCGCGATGATCCCAACCGCGAACGTCCGACATGATTTTGTCCTCGCTGCAACCGATGGATGCACCTCACCACAGCGAGAGTGACGTTTGCAATACATTAAACAGTCTCAAAAATTGAGTGTTGCGGGCATCCCACGCACTACCTCTGGTATTTGTGTGTCGCACAGCACTACCACAGGGGTGCCGGCGGGTGATTTTTCGGCGGCGTCTCGCGCAATGATACTCACGCGAGCTCGAACATCCCCTCCACCTCGACCGCTGCATCACCGGGAAGTGAAGGCACGCCGATCGTCGTCCGCGCATGCCGCCCCGCATCGCCGAACACCGCGACCGCCAGGTCCGAGGCCCCGTTCATCACCACCGCGTGCTGCGTGAACGACGCCGGCGCGGCGATGAAGCCGCCCAGTCGCAGCACGCGCTTGACCTGGTCGAGGTCCCCGGCCGCCGCCTGCACCTGCGCGAGCAGGTTCACGAAGCAGAGCGCCGCCGCTTCCTTCGCCGACTCCGGCGTCAGGTCCACGCCAACCTTGCCGGTATAGGCAATGGCCCCGTCGCGCAGCGGGATCTGCCCCGAGACGACGACAAGCTTCCCCGTGACCGAGAAGGGCACGTAGTTGGCGATGGGGGCGGCGGGCTGCGGCAGGCTGATTCCGAGTTCCGCGAGTCGCGCGGCGATACGTCCGGCCATGGGTCTCTCCTCCTCCGATCGGGGGACGGAGAGTGCCGCGCTTCGGGGGGCGCGTCGCCCCCCCCACCTTCCGTCAGGCCGCGTGGCGCATCGACCGGCCGCGCCGCGGCGAAGGCTGCGCCGGCAGGTCGAGCGGCAGCAGCGGCGGCTGGGTGGCCTGCGCGGTCGGCGGATCCGCTTCCTCCTCCGCCGGATCGGGCAGGTCGGTGCGGCCGAGATACTCCATCGCCAGCCGCCGGAAGGCCCAGTCGAGCACCGAGGTCGCCCGGCGGATCGCCGCATCGCCCTCCACCGCGCCGCCCGCGCCTGGGGCGTAGGCATAGGACTCGACAAAGCCGTCGAGCGGCACGCCATGCGCGAGGCCGAGAGAGACCGCCTGCGCCAGCGCTTCCAATAGCGCGCGCGCGGACGCCCCTTCGCGCGGCGCGCTGAACGCGATCTCCCGCAGCCGCCCGCGATCGTCCTCGATGGCGCGCAGCGCGACCCGCGCGCCACCGACCGAGGCGCGCCAGGTGGGCGCGGCCGCCGTCGCGACCGGCCTCAGATCGGGAGAGCGCACGCTCGGACTCCAG